>JBKPNW010000114.1:0-41167 GCA_046732815.1 Actinomycetota bacterium
GCCATAGAGCCCCAAGCTAGCTCTTCAGCATTGCGTTGGTCAGCAGGTCGAGTGGATCAGCGCTCCTACGCTCTCGGTCTCCCGCAACTCTTCGTAGAGGCGGGCCGCCTCCTCGGTCTGCAGGACGTGCGCTGAGATTTCCCTCTCTTCCAACATTCTGTGGGTCTCGGATGCGACGCCGAGGCGCCCGTAGAAGCCTCTGGAGAGGACGACGACCGTGGCGCCGTGTTCCAGCAATCTCTCCACGTCGGCAGGCTGTATGCCGGGATCGTGGCTCGTACCCGTCTCGTTCCAGTCCCACTCTTCCGCGCCTCCTGGGTAGAGCCTGGCATCTTTGAAGACACCGCTCTCGGTCTTTAGGCGCCCCCAGGAGAGGCTCGTTATGCGTGGCGAGTGCGTCCGATCCAAGGCGGTCGACATCTCTCTAGCCGTCCTGGTTACGACTGCGCCGCCTGGCACGTTCCTCCGCGCGGCGCCTTCTGCGCGCCTCTGCGGCCGTTTCGGTCGGCTCGGGGGTTTCAGTCTCTGCGCCAGTCTCCGGCTCCTCGGACGTTGCCGACGCTTCGCCCGTCGGCTGCTCCTCGGTCCCCGTGTCGTCTGGATTCAGGTCTGCTGCTTGTTCTTCCTGGGGTGGCCGGGGGCCAGCCTCTTCCTCGGGTGGCATCTCGGTCTCTGTACGGCCGGGCGTCTCCACCTGCGTGGTGTCGCGCTCACCGGCGCCGGAATCGGATTCGCTTTCGAGTATCGCCGGCTCCTCGGGGGTGGTAACCGGCTCCTCCGCGGAGGATTCCTCGCGCTCCCTCGTTGCGCCCCCAGATCCGAGGCGGCGCCTCTGTTCCTTCTCGGGGAAGGTGATATCCGTGATCGTGGCGTTCAGCTCTTTGATCCTGAGCCCTGTCAGGCTCTGGACGCGGTCCGTGATCCTGCGCCGCACCTCCTCGACGGTCTGGAGGATGTTCTTGTTGTATTCGATACCCATCTTGAGGTCTATGGCCGCCTCCGTCCTTCCGACCTCGACGGAGATCCCACCGGTCCTGCCCTCCGAACCCGTCAGGCTCCCCAGCATCCCGCTGGCGGTCCTCGAAGCGCCCCCGCCCATGTGGACGCCCTCGACCTCCTGGACTGCCATGCCGGCTATGGAGGTGACTACCGTGTCACTGATTGTCGTTGACCCGCGATCGCTCAGTAGCGGGCTCTCATTGCCGCTTTGTACTGACTCGCTCATCTCTTTACTCTCCTCCTTAGACAGGGTTCTATCAAGTGTTCCCCGAACGGTCCCGGCGCAACCAGAACATGCAGCCCGGTGGACGGAAGCCGAACGGGGCCTTATTTGATGTCGCTGAGATTGCTGGTCTCGAACCTTTCCAGTATCAGCTCGAAGGCTTCTGTGCCGATGCGCGCGCCGCCGGAGAAGGGGTGCTCCATGGCGCCGACGGTGAACAAAACAAGCCCGATAACCGCCGCCAGGGTTACCACCATAAGCCTGTGCGCCCAAGTGTTCCCCAACCCGAAGAGGTAGGTGAAGCCCACCGCAGCCATCCCCCCGAAGATCAGCACGGCCCACAGCACCCCGGGCACGCCCTCCTGCGAGGCCACCAGGCGCAACCTCCTGGCGGAATTCAGATTGTCGATCTGTTCGAGCCCTTCTGCGTAGAGTTGCTCGTCGGCCTTCGTGTGTGGCTGAAAATCTTGAAGGCTTGCGCGGATCTCGTCGATGATGATCCACCCGGCCGGGGTCCCTCGTGTCTCTGTCATCAAGGGCGCTTTCCCCTGCTCCATCAAGGGCCACTCCTTGTGGACCACCTCCTCAGCATAGGATCGGGTGAGTTCCTGGATGTGAGAACCCTCGGGCTCGGGGAGCCGATGGGCCAGCCAGAAGATCTCGGCCGTCGCGTTGGCCTCCTGCTCGACCGTCTCGCTGGCCGCCTGGAATTCCTCCCAGACGGCGATGACCACGAGCGCCAAGAGCACGGCGTAGATCACGCCCAGGGCCGCGTAGATGAAGCCGGCCACGTCGTTGTGTTGCTGGCGCGCGGCGGCGGGCACGAGGCGATTTACCAACTCGAACCCGGCGAGCGCAACCAGGCAAATCCCCCCGACCACCAAGACGCCGTAGATGACGGTGAGTAGCACAGGTAGTTTCTCCCCTCGTGGCTCCGGCTTGCCGGTATTCTAGCCGCTACGTTCGGCGTGGTGCTAGTTTTCGAATTCTTCGAGGCCCGCAGGCACCCGCCGTCGTCCCACGAACCCGACGCGAAAGCCGCGACTGCACGAACACCCCGGCAGTCGGTCGTGTCGTCTGGGGAGCCAGCAGATCGATTGCAACGTTACCCGGGCGCTCCTATACTTGCTCTCTACGATGGTCAGGGAACCTTCGGACCGGCCCATCGGTTTTCGTCTGGAGAGTAGATCGGAGAGATGCGCGTGAGAGAGCGGTTTATCCTGATCGGGCTCCTTTTTGCGGTACTGCTGCTCGCCGGCTGCGGCGGGCCCTCGCAGGAGGCGGGTTCCACGGACAAGTGCGACCTGGGCGACCCCCCGCTCTACGCGAAGGGTGAGTTGACGGTCGCCACGGACAAGCCGGCCTATCCACCGTGGTTCAAGGGAGACCCCCAGAGCTACTCCGGGTACGAGGGCGATGTGGCGAGTGAGATCGCGGAGCGCATGGACCTCCCGATAAAGTGGACCGTCGAACCCTTCAACAAGTCCTACGCCCCCGGCGCCAAAGACTTCGACTTCGACATAAACGAGATCACCATTACCCCGGAACGCGAGCAGGCCGTCGACTTCTCGAACGGCTACTTCGATAACGCCCAGGGCGTGCTCGTGATGAAAGACGGTCCCGCCGCCGGCGCGAAGAGCGTCTCCGATTTGAAGGACCTGACCATAGGAGCCCAGGTCGGCACGACCGGGCTCGATTTCGTCAACGAAACCATAAAGCCGACCACGGACCCCAAAATCTACGACTCCACCAACGACGCGAAATCCGCCCTGGAGAGCGGCCAGATCGACGTCTTCGTCACCGACCTGGTAACCACGGTCTACCTGCGCGACTTCGAGATCGGTGGCTCGACCGTGATAGGTAAGTACCCGCGCAACGAGCAGTTCGGGATGCTCTTCGAGCAGGGCAACCCGCTCGTCGGCTGCGTGAACGAGGTCCTCGACGAGATGAAGAGCGACGGGACCCTCGAGAAGTTGCAGAAAAAGTACCTGCAACAGTACCTGGACGTCCCCACCCTAGAGAAGTAGCGTGACGGAGGGAGGCTCAGCCGCCCAGAGACCGTCCGCGGGCCGGGGCTCGAAGGTCTTCGGGAACCGGGGTGTGCTCGTGTCGAGCGCGAGCACGGTGCTCTTTTTCGCGGTCATCGCGGTGGTCGTAGTGCTCGCGCCGGGGAGCGAGGTCGTGGCCGAGCGGTTTTTCAGCCCACAGAACCTCTGGCAATCGCTCGTCGGTTCCGAGGGCAACCCCTCGGTGCTCGGGGCGTTCTTGCTCAACGTGGAGATCTTTATGGTCTCTGAGGTCTTTATCCTGATCCTGGCCCTCGTTATAGCCGTGGTCAGGGGGATACCGGGGCCCGTTTTCTTTCCTTTCCGGCTCGTCGCGGTGGCCTATACGGACCTCTTCAGGGGGGTGCCTCTTATCCTGGTGCTCTACATGATCGGGTTCGGTGTGCCCGGTCTCAGTCTCGGGTTCGTCTCCTATATGCCCGATGTGACCTACGGGGTGATCTCACTCGTCCTCGTCTACTCGGCCTACGTCGCCGAGGTCTACCGGGCCGGCATCGAATCCGTGCACGAGAGCCAGAACGCGGCGGCCCGCTCTCTGGGTCTCACGCGCTGGCAGTCCTTGCGGTTCGTGGTGTTGCCGCAGGCGATAAGGCGCGTCATACCACCGCTCCTGAACGACTTTATCGGACTCCAGAAGGACACGGCGCTCGTCTCGGTGCTGGGTTCTATCGAGGCGGCCAGGGCGGCCCAGATCTACGGCGCCTCGGAGTTCAACTACGCGAGCTATGTGGTCGCCGCCTTCCTCTTCGTCCTGATCACCATCCCCCTGGCCCGCTTTACGGACCGTCTTATCGCCCGCGACAAACGTCGCCGGGAAGCGGGGGCCCTGGCGTGAACGAAAGTCCCGCCCTCCTCCTGGAAGATGTCCACAAGTCCTTCGGGGACAATGAGGTTCTGAGGGGGATAGATCTCGAGGTAGCGCCGCACGAGGTGGTGTGCCTGATCGGAGCCTCAGGCTCGGGCAAGTCCACGCTGCTCAGGTGCGTCAACCTGGTCGAACCGATCGATTCCGGCCGGATCGTTGTGGAGGGTGAGGAGATCACGGAAAGAGTCGTCGACGCCAACCGCGTCCGGCGCCGGATAGGCATCGTCTACCAGTCTTTCAACCTCTTCCCACACATGACGGTCTTGCGCAACATCACCCTCGCACCGCGAGAGGCTCTGGGGACAGACCGCGCCGAGGCCGAGAAGAACGCCCGCGCCCTCCTCGAACGTTTCGGGCTCCTGGACAAGCAGGACGAATATCCTGACAGGCTCTCGGGCGGCCAGCAACAGCGGGTCGCCATAGTGCGGGCGCTGGCGATGCGCCCCCATATCATGCTCCTCGATGAGGTCACCAGCGCACTCGACCCCGAACTGGTCGCCGAGGTCCTCGCCGTGGTCAGGGAGCTGGCCCATGAAGGGATGACCATGCTCATCGCGACCCACGAGATGGGTTTCGCCCGCGATATCGCAGACCGCGTATGCTTCCTCCAGGCGGGCCGTATCCTGGAAGAGGGTCCGCCCGAGAGGATCTTCACCGCCCCCGAACACCCCCGTACCCGCCAGTTCCTCGGACGCATCATCGAAGCCAGACGGTTGTAGGTGACAAAGAGGTCAAAGACCTCTTTGCGCTATTAGCGGTCAGCTTTCAGCTCTTTGTTCTCGCTGAACGCTGATGACGCGATTCGGGCAAGATCGTTTGCTTTGCCCGAATCGCTCTCAGTTCTACCTCATGTTGTGGCGCATCTGTGGGGGTGCACGAAATGGTCCGAAAGTTGTACAGCGGGTTGTGGCGCGGGGCTCGTGAGAAGTGGTACTATGGCCCTGGTTGTTGCACCTCGACTAGGAGGAAAGGGTCCAGTGGACTAGCTAGTCAACAACCATCTGCGGGCCCTGGAGGTCCGCGGACCGGGTCGGTGGTCGTTCGCCAAAAGAGCGGCTCTCCGGCCCGGATATTTTTGTCGAGGTTTCGAGTTTCAGGCTTCAGGCGTTGCACAGCGGCACCGCACACGAATGCGGCGACCCGAGCGCGACGCCTGTACATGAAAGGCGAGTATTGCGGGGCGGCTTCTCGAGCCACCCTACCTGAAGCCTATTTAAACCGGTATTGGCGGTACATGCTGGCGCTCTCGTCTACGTCGGCTTCGGTGACGTGGGTACGGCCTCTCGATGCCACCCTATCCTCGATACGTTTGCGGATAAAGCGGCGCATCAAGAACGGGCTGCGTTTTATCCTACGGTCGGCCTCCGGATCCCAGGTGATCTGAGCATCTTTCACCGGTTCTTACCCCTCTCTACGGATCGTTGTGCTCACATTCTACTCCGGCTGCCGAGATGTGGAGCCCGTCTCGCATCGCGCCTTATGTTCGAGTAGACTCAACCGGAGGAGAAGACCGAAATGCACTACCCAGAGTTACGATATCGGTGGGAATGGCGGCTCCGCTCCACCCCCGAGGAATTGTGGCCGTTCGTGACCGATACGAACCGGTTCAATCGCGACGTCGGCCTCCCTGCGGTCCGCCGCGCGGGTGATGAGACTCGCGGGGATGCCCGGCAAAAGCTTCAATTCTCCCGGTTCGGGGTGCGTGTCGAGTGGGAGGAAGAACCGTTCGAGTGGGTACGCCCACGCCGCTTCGGCGTCAACCGCCGCTACAGCGTCGGACCCATCGCATCGACGCGCGTGGCGGTCGAGCTATCGCCGCAACCGACGGGCGGCACCCTGCTCGTTTACCGGACGTGGGTGCGGCCGAGCAACCCGCTCGGGCTGGCCATCACGCCCTTCGTGATGGGACTATTGAACCGTCGTGCCTTCTCGAGGGCCTTCCGCAAATACGACGAACTGGCGATGGAGGGTGGCCCAACCCTCGAACTTCCGCGGGAGGTCCCTCTCACCCTCGGGCAGGATAAATCTCTCGTCCCCGGAGGTCGCGCCCGACTTGCCACGCTGCGACGGGCGTTGGCCGGACGAACCGGCGAACCCGAACTCGTCGCGCGGCTCGTGGAGGCGGTCGAGAAGGCCGATGATTTCGCCATGGCCAGGCTGCGGCCGTACGCGCTCGCTGACGCCTGGGCCGTGCCACGCAGGGATGTGCTCGAACTCTGCCTGCAGGCGACGCGCGCGGGCCTCTTCGACCTCCGGTGGGATGTGCTTTGTCCGCTCTGTCGTGGCACGAAGGAGAGTGGCTCGACGCTGGAGGAGATGAACCAGCGAGCCCACTGCGAGACGTGCAACATCGACTTCGCCGCCAATTTCGACCGGTCCGTCGAGCTCACCTTCCGGGCCAGTCCCACGGTGCGTCGGGTCGAGGAACGCGCCTTCTGCGTGGGAGGTCCCCAGCTGACACCGCACGTCGTCGCCCAACAACTGCTGACGGCAGGCGACGAGCGCAGCGTGGTGGTGCCACTCAAGGCGGGCCGTTACCGGCTACGGGCCCTCGGGCTGGCAGGGGGCAGGTTTCTGATGGCGGCCGTGGAAGGTGCCCAAGAGGCCACGCTCACGGCCACAGACCACGGCTGGCCCGGCGACGAGTTGGCCGTATCCCTAGCACCCACGCTGCGCTTCGAGAACGCCACCGATAAGGAGCTGCTCTTCGTGCTCGAGCGTATGGCCTGGAGCGACCAGGCGGCGACCGCCGCGGAGGTCACGACCCTGCAGGACTTCCGAGACCTGTTCTCCAACGAACTGCTCCGTCCGGGAGAGCGGATCTCGGTCGGTAGCCTGACCATGCTCTTCACCGACCTCCGAGGCTCGACCGACTTCTACCGGAAGATCGGCGACGCGCCCGCCTTCGGACGGGTCCTCGATCACTTCGAGGTCTTGCGGGAAGTGATCGCAAAGGAGGATGGCGCCCTCGTCAAGACGATAGGCGATGCGGTCATGGCTGCGTTTCGCCGCCCGGTGTCGGCGCTCCGCGCGATCCTCGTTGCCCAGCAGCGGTTGGCCTCTGGCGAGTCGCCGTTCTTTCTCAAGGCCGGGATGCACCACGGACCCTGCATCGCGGTCACAATGAACGACCGGCTCGACTACTTCGGTTCGGTAGTCAACATGGCGGCGCGGCTCGAGCGCCTCTCCTGGGGCGACGACGTTGTGATATCCGATGCGATTCGCAACGATCCTGAGGTGGCCGAGCTTCTCTCGACCACCGACGACGAACTGGTCTTGGAAAGCTTCCAGGCACAGTTAAAGGGCTTCGATGAGGAACGATTTTGTCTCTGGCGCGTGTCGCGCTCCCCCACAGGCGACGACCGAAAGGGCTAGAAGATGTATCGCGACACCGGCCATTGAGAGGAGAGAATCAGATGACACCCAGAACGCTGGCCAACGAAGCCGGAGCGGTCCGCGTCATTCGAGCGTTTCGCGGGGGTATGCGCGATCCTCTCAGGCGACTCGGGCTTGCTCTACGCGGTCGCCTTCGTGGTTTTGCAAAACGTCCTCCTGAGCGGTCTCTTCCTGGTGTTTGGCGGCCTGCTCACGAGCGCGGCCCTACTCGCAGTCTACGAGCGGCTGCGCGAGACCGATTCTTCCTTCGCCCTGCTCGCGCTGGTGTTGGGCCTGGCGGGATCTCTCGGCTCGATGGTACACGGCGGCTACGACCTGGCCAACGCCGTAAACTCGCAGGTTTCCCTACCCGATCTGCCCAATCCCGTCGATCCCCGCGGACTGCTCACGTTCGGGGTGGCGGGCATCGCCCTGTTCGTGGTCGCATGGTTGATAGGTAGGGGCGGACAGTTCCCCAGAGGGCTGGGTTATCTGGGGTACGCCTCGGCCGTCTTGCTCCTGGCGCTCTATCTGGGGCGACTGATCGTCCTCGATCCGGGCAGTCTCCTCATCGTGGTTCCCGCGCTCTTGAGCGGGTTCGTGATCAACCCACTCTTCTACCTCTGGTTGGGTATGATCCTGCTGCGCGGGCGAAGCCCTTCTGGGTTAAGTCGCCCGGCGGGTTTATCGTCACAACCACGGCGACGTGATGAAGGAGGTCAGGGTCGGAGCACGTAAGTATTGCGATACCCCCCGATCAGGTTGCGCAAAAAGGAGAGGCTCTGTCTCGCCGCCCGATCTCCGTGACAGCCATCGCGGTGCGGGTCCTAACCGGGATCCGCCCTTGCCGCCTGGTAGACGGCCGCCATGTCCGCGTCGCCATGTCCCGCCGCTATCGCTTCGTCGAAGCGGGCCGTGACGGCCTCGGCGATCCCCAGCCGCAGATCGTGGGCCCTCGCGGCGTCGAGGACCAGGGAAGCATCTTTGCGGGCCAACTTGGCCGAGAAGCTGGTAGGGAAATCTTCTTCGATCATCATGGAGCCCTTCATCTGCGCGTAGGGTAACCCGAGCGGTCCTCCCTCGATGGTCTCGAGAAATCTTGCGGGGTCAACGCCTGTCGCCTCCGCGAGGGCTACGGTCTCGGCCAGAACACCGAGGAGGCCCACGATCCAGTTGTTGACCACGAGCTTGAGGCGGCTCCCGTCTCCAGCTTCGCCGAGCCACACGGTCTTGCTTCCGACGGCATCGAAGATCTGCTCGCTCCGCTCCCTGACCTCCTCGGACCCCGAGGCGAGCACTATGAGCTGGCCCTGCTCCGCGGGCTGCCTGGTCCCGAGGACCGGGGCGTCGACGTAGGCGACGCCGTGCTCGGCGGCCAGCCCCGCGAGACGCTCGTTGCCTTCCTCCCCCACCGTGCTCATCTGTAGCCATACGCCGTCCTCGGCCAGCGCAGAGAGGACATCTCCTTTGACGGCTTCCGCTACAACGTCTGCGTCGGCGAGCATGGTCAGGAGGAAATCCGCGCCCCGCGCGGCGTCCTCGGGGTTGCTTGTGACCTCGGCTCCGTCCTCCGCCAGCGGTTCGGCCTTCTCGCGCGAGCGGTTCCAGGCGCGGACCTGCATGCCGGCCGAGAGGAGATTGCGCGCCATCGCGGCGCCCATGATCCCGGTCCCCAGAACCGCCACCTTCGTGTCGACAGCCATCTGCCCTCCTGTCTGTGACCCGTCCGTACTTACCATACTCCACCGCGGCGCAAACGCGGGGTGATGCGCCCCACAGCCGTCCTTGGGGGAGGGCGCTACAATTCTCGTGCCATGGGTTCCAACGCAGAGAACACCCCGCCGGCCCTGGAGGCCAGGAAGATAAGCCGCCTCTACAGGAGCAGCGGGCGTGGTGTCTCCGACGTGAGCCTCTACGTCGCCCCTGGTGAGGTCTACGGGCTCGTTGGGCCGAACGGCTCGGGCAAGAGCACCCTCCTGCGCGTGCTCTCTACGGCCATCGCTCCCGACTCCGGTGGTTTCCGGGTGGGTGGAGTGGACGGACTGGCAGAGAAGCGGGCGGTCCGCGCCCGCATGGGCCTGATGGTCGACCGTCCGACGCACTACGATGACCTGACGGGTAGGGCGAACGCGTATTTCTTCGCCCGCGCCTACGGGATGGAGGAGGCCAAAGCCGAGGGCGCGCTCGCCGAGCTCTTCGACTACTTCGACCTGGCCGAGTACGCGGACGACAGGGTCAAGACCTACTCCTACGGGATGGGCAAGAAGCTCGCGCTGATCGAAGCGCTGGCGCACGGGCCCGAGGTATTGCTCCTGGACGAGCCGTCTCTCGGGCTCGACTACACCTCACAGCTCGCCTACCAGCGCAGGATAGGGGAGCTCGCAGACGAAGGCGTCGCGATCCTCCTCGCGAGCAACCAGGTCGACGAGGTCGAGTCGTTGTGCGACAGGGCCGCCTTCTTGCACCGAGGGAGGATCGTCGCCGAGGGAACGCCAGAGGATCTCATCTCCCGGGTGGAGGGCGTCAGGCGCATCGTGGCTACGCTTCGCAATCCCGTGGAGTACGGCCCCATGACCGCGGTCGGCGGAGTGGAGCGCGTCGTTCCCGAAGGGCGGGATCTCATCTTGCACTGTGCGGAACGTCCGGGGATAGTCGCTGACGTCGTGGCAAGCATCGTCAGCGCGGGTGGGGACATCGTGAACCTCTCCGTACAGCGGCCCAATCTGGAGGACGTGTTCGTGGAGCTGACCGGGGAGGCCTTGCGGGATGAGGTTTGATCTCCCCGACGCCTATTGGAAGAAGGACGTCGCGCTGTTCTTCTCCAGGAGGTTCGCGCTCGTACTGAAGATGCTCTACCCCATGGCCATAATCGTGCCCGTGGCGGCGAGCGGCATGCCCGCGAAGTACGCGGCCGCCGTCGTAGGTATCGTCGCGGTGATGGCGGGAACCTTCGGGGCCGGCGAGAGCCTGACCATAGACCTGAACGACGGCATCCTGGCGCGCGTCGCCCTGACCCCGCTCTCACCGTACAGGATCGTCTTCGAGGTCCTCGCCGTCAACGCCGTCCTCGACCTGGTGCAGCTACTTCCGGCGCTCCTGATCGTCTATCTCTTGCATCCCGTACCCCTCGTGTGGATGCTCGCGGCCACTATCGGCGTCTTCGCGACGCTCGTTACCGCCAACTGCATCGGCATCTTTATCGCGAACTTCACCTCATCTCCCGCGGACGTGCTCCTGTATGCGACGGCTATACTTTTCCCCCTGATCTACGTTTCCGGATTTTTCCGCAACCAGCATCCTACCGGCATTCTCCTGACACTCCGCGGCCTCGTTCCCTTCTCCTACACCGACGATGCCCTGAAGACTGTCTTCGGCCTGAGCATGGGCACGACCCCGCTGGAGATCCTCGTCTATCCCACCATCATCTGCGCCGCTCTGGCATTGGCCGTCTGCCTGACGGCCCCACGCCTCCTCTCCCAGCGTCTGTAGCGCCGGGCTTACGCCGACAAAAGGCGCGCGGCCGGCGGGTCTTCCCAGGCGACACGATTTTTCGCTATGATAGGAAGCATATGCTTCGGTAGGGCCTCAGGGAAGGGCAGGAGGAATCAATGAACAACGGTCTGCGTCGGTACGGGATATGGGTCGTCGTCGCCCTCATCGGGGCTCTATGCTGGGGAATGCTGGCCCTCTCACGAGGGGAGACGATCAACGCCGGGTGGATGCTGTTCGCGGCCCTGGCCTCTTACGCCATCGCCTACCGCTTCTACGCGCGCTTTATTCGGGACAGGGTGCTGGGGGCCGACGATTCACGGGCCACCCCTGCGGAGCGTCTCAACAACGGCCGGGACTTCGAGCCGATGGACCGGAGGGTGCTCTTCGGGCACCACTTTGCGGCCATAGCCGGGGCTGGTCCGCTCGTCGGACCCGTGCTGGCGGCCCAGATGGGCTTCCTGCCCGGGACCATCTGGATCATCGTCGGCGTAATACTGGCCGGCGCCGTGCAGGACATGACCACGCTCTTCTTCTCCTTGCGAAGAGACGGAAAGTCTCTGGGGCAGATGGCGAGGGAGGAGATCGGACCCGTAGGCGGGGCAGCGGCCCTGATCGCGGTGCTCTCCATCATGGTTATACTGCTCGCCGTCCTGGCCCTCGTCGTGGTCAATGCCCTGGCGGCGTCCCCATGGGGGTCATTCTCGCTCGCGATGACCATCCCCATCGCCGTGCTGATGGGCATTTATCTGCGCTTTTTGCGTCCGGGGCGGGTCCTTGAGGTCTCGATAATCGGCGTGGCGCTCCTGATTCTCGCCATCATCGGGGGAGGTTGGATCTCGGAGAGCTCCCCCTACGCCGCGGCGTGGACGTTCACCCCGAACCAGCTCACCCTGGCCCTCATAGTCTACGGCTTCGTGGCCTCGGTCCTGCCTGTGTGGGTGCTTCTGGCCCCCCGCGACTACCTCTCGACCTTCATGAAGATCGGGACCATAGCCCTGCTCGCCGTGGGGATAGCCATAACGTTGCCCCCGATGCACATGCCCCGCTTTACGGAGTTCGCCTTCAACGGAGAGGGGCCCGTCTTCGCCGGCTCGCTCTTCCCGTTCGTGTTCATAATCATCGCCTGTGGAGCCCTCTCGGGCTTCCACTCGCTCGTCGCCTCGGGAACCACTCCCAAGCTGATACAGAAAGAGTCGCAGGTGCTCCCGATCGGCTACGGCGCGATGCTCACGGAGTCGTTTGTGGCGGTGATGGCTATGATCGCCGCGGTCACGCTCGACCCTGGCGTGTACTTCGCGATGAACGCCAATCCTGCCCTTCTGGGCGACACCGTCCAGTCGGCCTCTCAGGCCGTAAACGGTTTCGGGTTCTCCGTGAGCCCCGAGACGCTCCAGAGCACGGCCAACGCCGTCGGTGAGGACTCCATCATCGGCAGGACCGGCGGCGCGCCGACGCTCGCGGTCGGCATATCGGCGATCTTCGCCGGGGTTACCGGCGTCTTCGGCGCGGCGTTGCAGGCGTTCTGGTACCACTTCGCCATCATGTTCGAGGCCCTCTTCATCCTTACGACCGTGGACGCCGGGACCAGGGTCGGGCGGTTCATGATCCAGGACCTCGTAGGCAACGTCTGGAGGCCCTTCGCCCGCCCCTCCTGGCTGCCTGGCAACCTCGTTGCCAGCGCCCTCATCGTCGCCGGCTGGGGCTACTTCCTCTGGGCCGGAGTGAACGACCCGTTGGGGGGCATCAACCAGCTCTTCCCGCTCTTTGGCATCGCCAACCAGCTCCTGGCGGCCGTGGCCCTGACGGTCGGTACCACCATCCTCATAAAGATGGGCAAGCTTCGCTACGCCTGGGTTACGGCGTTACCCCTCGCCTGGGACGCGGCCGTGACGCTCACGGCGAGCTGGGAGAAGATCTTCTCCACCAATCCGGCCATCGGCTTCTTCGCCCAGAGGGCTGCAGCCCAGCAGTCGATACAGGCCGGCAAGCTGAACGACACCATGTCGGCCCTCGGCGCAGCGAGCGTCGACGACGCGCGTCAGATCCTGGTGAACACCACGGTGGACGGGGTGCTCTCCATACTGTTTGCGGTCATGATCATTATCGTGATCGCGGACGCCGCCCGTGTGTGGTTCGGCATCGTCCGCGGCAGCAAGGAGCCGGAGATGAGCGAGGCTCCCTGGCAGGAATCACACCTCGACTCGGAGGGCAACGAGATCGAGAGGGAACCCGTCGGAGCCCGTTAGGAAGGCATGGCTAACCCCCTACGCTCGGCCTGGGAGTACCTGAAGGAGATCTCCGGCGAGAACGCCTACGACCGCTACCTGACGGTCCATGCCGCAACCCATCCAGGCAAACCGCCCATGAGCCGCGGCGAGTACTACCGCGCCCGCCAGGACGAGAAGTACGCCAACCCCGGCAGCCGATGTCCGTGATGACGCCCCACCGGCCGGTCGGCCGGAAGGGCACGTCAGGCTCCGGGCATCAGCAAAGACCTGATGCCTGTAACCTGAAACCGCTCTATCCACTCCGCTTGAGCTTTCCGGTCCGCTTGGCGTAGCTCTCGCCGAGGTTGAAGACGAAGAGTCCCATGGGCACGAAGATTACGCCCATTATGAGGAGCGGCCAGAGGCTGCCCCACAGCTGTGGGAGGCCGGCACCGCCGAGGAGCGCGGCGCGGGACCCCGAGAGCGCGTACGTAACCGGTGAGAACTGTGCCATCACCTGCATCCACTCGGGGAGCACTTTGACGGGGTAGTAGACGCCCGAGACCAGGAGCAGGAGGGCCGAGATGATGTAGGTCACCTGCTGTCCCTTTTCGGGGGAGAGCAGCGGCATAACGGCGGCGACCACCCCGAACCCGACGAGCGAGACGCTGCACACGGCGAGGACGACCAGGGCCGCCCAGTAGTTGGCCTCCGAAAGGTCGAGGTCGAACGCCACCATGGCGACGCCGAGGACGATCGCCGTGCGGATGATACCGTAGACGATGGCGTAGACGCCCATGCCGAGAAGGTGGGTAACCCGGCTGGTCGGGCTCATGAACGTGTACTCTATCGTTCCCTCCCACCGCTCCCACTGGACCGTCTCGGAGAGCACGTCGAAGATCATCGACAGGTAGCTCCAGAGGAGCGCGCCGATCAGCAGGAAGGTCATGAACCGCTCGGTGTCCAGCTTCTCGCCTCCGCTCAGTTCGCCGGCCCCGGCCCCTATGAAGGTGATGGACATGGCGTTGACGGTGGTGAACGTCAGCCACACCAGCTCCCACATAAAGTAGCGCTTGGTCAGAAAGAAATTCCGTTGTACGTAGCCCCAGACGGCCACCATCTCGGTCAGCCAGAGGGGCTTCATATTGCCTCTCATATTCTTACTCCTCTTCCGCGCTCGCTTCCTCGAGGGAGTAGCCCGTCGCGGCCATGAACGTCTCCTCCATCGTGGGCACGCGTCCGTTCGTGGCGAAGCTCCGCTTGAGCTCTTCTGACTCCTCGAGGGCGAGTATCTTCCCGTCCATCATGATGCCGACGCGGTCGCAGAGCTCCTCGGCCTCGCCCATGTCGTGGGTGCAGAGCAGTATCGAGGAGTCGTGGGCGTCGCGTATGCTGCGGATGAAAGCCTGAACGTCCTTCTTGCTCCTCGGGTCGAGGCCCGTCGTCGGCTCGTCGAGGAGCATGAGGACGGGGCTCGTGAGCAGCGCCCTGGCCAGCGCGATCTTCTGCTGCATCCCGCGGCTCAGGTGCTCCATCGGCTCGGTGGCGCGCTTGCGGGCGAAGCCGATGTTGTCGAGGATCTCCTTGATCCTCGGCCGCGCCTCGGCGCTGGTCACGCCGTAGAGCTTGGCCCCGTAGAGCAAATTCTCCATCGCCGAGAGCTTCTTGAAGAAGCTGGCCTCGACGCTGACCCGGTTCATGGAGCGTTGCACCTGCTTGGGATGGCGCGTGGCGTCTATACCGAAGACCTCGACCTCGCCCCTGTCAGGGAGGACGAGCGTGGAGATAACCCGCACCAGCGTGCTCTTACCGCTCCCGTTGGGCCCGAGGATGCCGACGACCTCCCCTTTCCCGACCGAGAGCGTTACCGCGTCGAGGGCGCGCACCACCTCCCCCCGCCGCTTCTTGAAACTCTTTTCGACTCCTCTTAACTCCAGAGCTTTCACAATTGACCTCCTCTAGAAACCTTGCCCGGAGGGGCGTCCGCCTTACAGACGCCCCCTGGCCTCCAACTTCTCCCAGACGACGCGCCAGGTCTCCTCGCGCTCGGCGGCCACCGCCAGCGCGAAGAGCCTGCGCGCCACCCTGGCCCGAAACGAAGGCTTTCCTGGGGATCGTGCGTATCTCCGGCGCTCGGCCCTCCGCTCGGCGAGCTCCTGCTCGCGGGCCAACCGGTCCTGTGCCAACCTGTAATGCAACTCGTTCAACATCGCTTTGTGTCTCCCCTACTCTCGTCTCTTCTTCGCGCCACGGAAGGGCAGATACTTTTCGTATCGGGATCGGAGCTGGAGACCATCGGCAGCTCTCGTCGAGCAAAGCTCGAGGCCCCCGGTCCGCTCGGTCCGGAGGCCTCTTCTGAGAAGTGTGGTAGAGCTAGAAGCTCAAGTTCTCATCGCGACCTCGCGGACCTCGGGACGCACCTCTCCCGCGAACACCGGAATCCCTATGTTCGTACGACGGATGTGCATCAATCCTTCGGTCCTTTGCGCGACAACAACATCGCTAGCACTCTACCGTCCCATCGAGAACTTGTCAACGTTGCAAGCTAGTCAGCATTTCAGCCGGTCAGCTTCTATTCTCGCCGCCAGTTTGGTTTGTGCCGACGAGACCTGAGAGAATAGGGTCCCTGCTGCGAATGGTGGCCTCGAAGAAGGAATTCTTATGACCGAGATGAAAGCAACGCCAGAGGAACAGATCGCCCGCGTTACGGTGCGGGCAGAATCGGATTTCTTGACCCCCCTGGTCTCCTTCGTGGAGCACACGGCGGAGAGACTCGGCCTCGGAGGAGACGAGACCGGGCATCTGAAGCAGGCCGTCGAGACGGTTTGTCTGAACGTCATCGACAACGCATTCGGGCCGGACGACGACGGGCGCTACGACGTACACGTTCTGCGCCGGCCGGGGCTCGTGGTCGTGGCGGTCGAGGACAAGGGGCTGCCCTTCGACTACAGACGCCTGCAAGACGGTGGGGACCGGAGTGTGCTGGAGATTCTTCACCGGGCGTTCGACGAGACCCGCTTTATCAACCTCGGCCGAGGGGGCAACAAGGTGGAGCTCGTCAAGCATCTGCCACACGCCGACGTCAGGGACCATCTCCCCGAAGAGGAGCACAGCATAAACGCGGAAGCCCCCGCCGCGCCTGAAGACGTACCGATCCAGATCCGTATGATGCGGCCGGAGGAATCCTTCGAGCTCTCGCGCTGCGTCTACCGCTCCTACGGCTACAGTTACGACTGGGACTACATCTACTACCCCGAGAAGATCAGGGAGCTGCAGGAGAAGGGGGTCATGCGCTCCTGCGTCGCGGTTACGCCGGAGGGCGAGTTCGTTGGTCACCTGGCCATTACCCTGGAACACCCCGACTCGCCCGTGGGAGAAGCCGGGCAGGCCGTCGTGGACCCGCGGTTTCGGGGACACCATCTCTTCCCGAAGATGAAGACCTTCATGGCAAAATGGGCCGCCGACGCCGGCATGTACGGGCTCTACAGTGAGGCGACCGCCGTCCATCCCTACAGCCAGAAAGGTAACCTGCATCTCGGCGCGAGAGAGACAGGGTTCTTGCTCGGCTACATACCCGCGTCCGTCTCCTACAAGCAGATCGGCGAGGAGAGAGAGGGACGTCGAGGGTCCGCCGCCTTGATCTACATGCGTGTCAGAGACGAACCGGAGCGGGAGATCTACCCTCCCCAACCGTACCTGGAAGCGGTCGGCCGCATCGTCGAGCACAACGGGCTGCGGCGTGTAATGGGCGAGGTCCCTGGCAAGACAACACAGCCCTCCCGGATGAGCGTCGAGGTGCGTCAGGACCACAACCTCGCCTTCGTGCGGGTCGAGGAGCCAGGAGCCGACCTGGAGGAGCTGGTCCAAGGACACTTGCGGGACCTCTGCCTGCACCGCGTGGACTGTATCTACGTGGACCTTCCGCTCTCCCATCCGGCCACAGCGAGCGCCGCAGCCGGGTTGAAGGGCCTTGGGGTGTTTTTCGGCGGGATCATCCCCGAAGCCCACCCGGCAGGAGGGGATGTGCTCCGTCTTCAATATCTGAACAACGTCGAGATCCAACCCGGCGACGTCAGCACCGCCTCGGATTTCGGCGAGGAACTACTTGGCCTGATCTTCCGACAAAACACCGTTCCGTGATCGTGAGCATCTCAGCAGGTCAGCATTTCAGCTCGTCAGCTTTTTGTTTTCGCTCCTGAGGAGCGGGCGATTCGCGGTAGATCGACATCTCTGCCGGTCGCTTTAGTGCGCGCCTGGCACGTCTCTTCCGCGCAGGGCGGAGAAGATGCCCCAGAGGCTCACCAGCGCCCAGGTGCCTTCCAGAAGCAAGAAGCCGAGTTGCTGGTCTACGATGGCTACCACCGTCAGCACGGCCGAGCCCAGGAAGTTGGCCACCGAATACCAGAGGTTGGAGGGACTTATCCAGCCGAAGAGGTTGGCGGCGAAGGCGCCGAGGATGGCCAGCGCCCCTAGAACCGAGATCACCTGTAGCACAGAGGGGTGCCTTCCGAAGGTCTATCTAGCGAGCGCGTGATACTCCTCGTTGGGGATCATGCCACATGCCAGCGACATGCGGTTGGTGAAGTTATACATGCTTGCGATCTCGACGACATCCCAAACATCCTCCTCGGTCAGCCCGAATCCCTTGAGGCGTTCGAGGTCTTCCTGGTCGCAATCCAGCGGTCGCTCCGTGACCTTGACGGCGAAGTCCAGTATGGCCGTGCGGCGCTCGTCGAGTCCGGCCCGCCTGTGATCCAGCGTAATGCGGTCGGCGAGGATGGGGTCGCCCAGGGCCTCGCGTAGGGCGGCGCCGTGGGCGACCAGGCAATAGAGGCAACCGTTCGCCATCGAGACGGCCACCGCGATCATCTCCCTCTCCGCCGCATCCAGGTTTTCGGTCGGCTCGTGGAGCTGGCGATAGTGGGCGAACCAGGCGGAGAGCCGCTCGGGGCGGTAGCTGTAAGCCCTGAAGACGTTGGGGACGAACCCTACCTGCTCTCTCGCCTTCCGAAACAGCCCCTGCAAGTTCTCAGGCAGCTCGGATTCCTCGGGTACGGGAAACCAGCTTACGGGTGCGGCGGTCCCCTTGCGCGAGATGTGCTCCACGTCGGTCATCGACCCCTCCTAGCGGCCCACGGCGCGCATCTGCGCTTCGGCATAACGCTCCCCGGCGGCCGACCCGCGGGGCATGGCCTCCTCGATGTGGGCGAGGTCGTCTGCGGTAAGCCTCACACCGGCGGCTCCGGCGTTATCTTCGAGGTACTTGCGGCGCTTGGTCCCTGGTATGGGGACGATATCGTCCCCCTGGGCGAGTAGCCACGCGAGGGCGAGTTGCCCAGGGGTGATGCCCTTGCCGTCGGCGACCTCGCGCACCCTGTCTGCCAGCTCCAGGTTTCTCTTGAAGTTTTCCTCCGCGAAGCGTGGGAAGCGGGCGCTGCGGGTGTCGTTCTCGGGCATGTCCTCGATGCTCCTCCAGCGTCCGGTGAGGAAGCCTCGCCCGAGCGGGCTGTAGGGGACGAACCCGATGCCCAGCTCGCGCACGGTCGGCAGGATCTCGTCCTCCACGTCGCGGGTAAAGAGCGAATACTCCGACTGGAGGGCGCTGATGGGGTGCACGTCGTGGGCCTTCCTGATGGTCCCTGCCCCCGCCTCGGAGAGCCCGAGATACCTGACCTTACCGGCCTCCACGAGCTCCTTCATCGCGCCGACCGTCTCTTCGATGGGCGTCTCCGGGTCGACGCGGTGCTGGTAGTAGAGGTCTATGTGGTCGACCCCGAGGCGCGAGAGCGACGCGTCGCAGGCCTCCCTGACGTAGTCGGGCTTGCCGCTCACGCCGAGAAAGCTCCCGTCCTCACCGCGCACGTTACCGAACTTGGTGGCGAGCACGATCTCGTCCCTGCGGCCGGCAATTGCCTTTCCCACGAGCTTCTCGTTGGTGAAAGGGCCGTACATATCCGCCGTGTCGAGGAAGGTTATGCCGAGCTCCATGGCGCGGTGGATGGTGGCCGTGGACTCCTCCTCGTCAGCCGTGCCGTAGAACTCGCTCATCCCCATGCACCCTAGCCCGAGCTCCGATACGACTAGCCCTTCGCTACCTAGATGTCGTCTATCCACAGATCTCTCCTCTGGCGTTTACCACCGGTCGAGTCTATTACACCATAGCCCGTGTTAGCATTTCAGCTCGTCAGCACTTCAGCTTTGCGTGTGAGAATAGAGGGTCTCGACGGGCTCGTGAGAGGATCCGTAGTCAGTGGAGGATGTCGGCTTGCTTGACCTCATCATCCGGCGCTGCGAGCCGGAGGACTTTAGGGCTGTTCACCTGATCTATTCCTCCCCGCGGGCCATGGCCGAGACGCTCGGGGTCCCTTACTCCTCGGAACGAGAATGGCGCGAAGAGCTGGCCCAACAAGGAGAGGATAACTTCGCCATCGTGGCCTGCGTACGGGGTGAAGTCGTCGGCCACCTCTCGCTCAGTGTCTACAAGAACCCGAGGACGCGTCATGCAGGACACTTCGGTATAGCGGTGCGTGACGACTGGCAAGGGCAGGGTATCGGCACCGCGCTCATGGAGGCTTGCCTCGGCCTCGCGGACAACTGGTTGAACCTTACGAGTTTGGATCTCCGGGTGTACGTGGACAATGCCCCCGCGATAGCCCTCTACAGGAAGTTCGGGTTCGAGATAGAGGGAACCCACAGGCGTTTCGCATACCGAAACGGCGCGTACGTGGACGCCCACGTCATGGCCCGTCTGCGGTAGGGGGCGGCAGCCGCCTCAGACCCGCTGGGCGCTGCGGATGAACCGGTAGGGGTAGACGTCTTCGAGGGCGCTAGCCACGGAGAGATCTTGCACCTGCTCGTTCGTCAACTCCCAGCCGCTCGCGCCGAGGTTGTCGTCGAGTTGTTCCAGCGTGCGGGCGCCGATAATCGGCGCGGTAACGCCATCTTGCCTCAGGAGCCAGTTCAGGGAGATCTGGGCGTAGGACTTGCCGGTCTCCTCGGAGATCCTGCCAACCACGTCGAGCGTGGCCCAGTTGCGCTCCGTGGCACGACGGTCCCAGTACTCGTCCTGCCACTCCTCGGCGCCCGCGATGCGCGAGCCCTCGGGCGGCTCCTCGTCGCGCCTGTACTTCCCCGAGAGGAAGCCACCGCCGAGCGGGCTCCAGGGGATCACGCCGAGCCCCTCCTCCACGCACACGGGCAAGACCTCACGCTCGATGTTGCGCTCGACGAGCGAGTACTGCGGCTGCAGGCAAACGAACCTCTCGAAGCCGTGCGCCTCGCTCGTGTCCAGGCTCCTCATGAGCTGCCAGCCCGTAAAGTTAGAGACGCCGATGTAGCGCACCTTGCCGCTCCTGACCAGGTCGGAGAGGGCGGAGAGGGTCTCTTCAAGGGGAGTGGCCTCATCCCAGCAGTGCACCTGGTAGAGATCTATGTAGTCCGTGCCGAGACGCCTGAGGCTGTCCTCACATCCCTGCATGATGTGTTTGCGCGAGAGGCCGACGTCGTTCGGGCCTTTCCCCATGGGGAAGCGGACCTTCGTTGCCAGCACGACGTCGTCGCGGACGCCTTCGAGGGCCCTGCCGGTGATCTCCTCGGAGACACCGTTGGAGTAGACGTCTGCGGTGTCCACGAAGTTGCCGCCCGCATCGAGAAATCTGCCGACGATCTCTCTAGAAGTCTCCTCGTCAGCCTCCTGTCCGAAGGTCATGCACCCCAGGCACAGCTCGGAGACCATAAGCCCCGTGTTCCCAAGACGTGCGTACTCCATGCGCTGCTCCTCTCGGATCTCAACCATCGAAAGGTCGTACTCTAACATACGGGGTCGGCCGGGCTGGCCACGCCAGGCACAGGTTTGGTAGGATGGGTGAGTCGAACTTCTGGAGGGCACGAATTGCAAGGTTCTGATGCGGGAAGATTGCGCGACCCTCGCGTCCCGCGCATCCCTCCAGTGGTCGTCCTGGCCTGCTGGGCCCTTGGCACGCTCGTCTTCGCCTTCCTGCCCCAGGGCTCGGAGGCGAAATCCGTAATCGCCACGGCCTTCTCCCTCTCTGCGGCCGCCTTCGCCGCCATAGCCCTGCTCGGGGCCGCGCCGCGTGCGGAGGGCCACGAGCGGGCCTTCCTGCGGCTCATGGGATGGGGTATGGCCTGTCGGCTCGCCGGAAACGCGCTCTGGAGCACGTCGCATCTCTTCGAGTTTGGCGTAGGCACGCCGGTGGCTCCCCAGGATGTCGCCTACGCCATCTCGTATCTGTTGCTGGTGGGAGCGATGCTTCACCTCGTGGCGCTTGTGACGCGCAGGATCACGCTGGTCAGCGCCCTGGACGCGGGGGCCGTCATGCTCTCGGTCGGGACGCTGGCCTGGTACTTCGTCCTCGGTCCTGCGGCGGCAGATGCCGGGCTCGGGACCGTGCGCGAGGCCGTGGTAGCCCTCTCCCAGCCCGTCTGCGACGCGGCCCTGCTCTTCCTCGGCCTCGTGGTCGCTTCGTCCCGGATCAAGCCCCGTTTCTCGGTGTTCCTGATAGGGGGTTTCGTCGCGCTGCTACTCGCCGACACCGCTTACCTCGGACTCCGCTCCGTCGGGCCCTACCAGATCGGAAACTGGCCCGAGATGCTGTGGGCCCTCGGCATGATCCTGCTCGGTCTCATTTCGACGACCTCCCCCGGGGTTCCCGATCCGGACGGCGGGCTGATGCAGCCGTGGCGGATAATCCTGTACTGGCTCGGCCCGCTCTCCCCGCCGATACACTTCATGATCCTGCTCCTCTGGGGCGCGATGAAACCCCCGCTGCCGATGTACGTGCTGGTGGGATGCGCCTTGCTCCTCCTGTACATGGCCCTGCGTATCGGGCTGGTCTCTTCGGTAAGCAAGCGCCAGAGTCAGGAGCGGGAGGAATCGGTACGTGAGAAGGAGCAGAGCCGCCTGCTCTACGAGCTACACGATACGGTAAAGCAGAACGTGCACGGCATCTCGCTGATGCTGCGCGCCGCCGTCGACACCGAGCGCCGCGGAGACCGCGAGCGGGCTCTGGAGATGTTCGGGAGGGCCCTGGGAGTGGCGAGGGAGGCCGAGTTCCAGATCTCACGTCCCTACGACGAGCTCTCTGCCCTGCGCGGAGAGAATCCGCCTGGGGCCGGAGACTTCCTCCGCCAGCGCCTGGGGAAGTTTGAGGAGTACTTCGGCGTGAAGACCCACGACGACCTCCAGGCCTCCCTCGAGGTGTTGAACCCGGCCGAGAGTGCGGCCCTCAACAGGGTCTTCGTCGAGGCGTTCTGGAACGTCGCCAAGCACTCCGGCGCGAGCAACATGTACCTGGAGTCCCGCCGGGTAGGCCCGGTGCTGATCGTCCGCGTCAGGGATGATGGCCAAGGCTTCGATACGGAGAAACCGCCGCCGGGCCTGGGCCTGCGGTACATGTGCCGGCGCGCCGGCGAGGTCGGCGCGGCCCTGGATGTGATCTCCACCCGGGGACGCGGTACGACGGTGCAGGTAAGGTTTCGCAAGCGTCAGAACATCCACGACTCGTGGCAGGACAATCTATAAGGAGCTTCCTCGTGACGGAAGGTGAGTCGCCACACACGCCGTTGGTAGAGACGAGGGGCCTCGGTAAACGCTATGGGTCCATCACCGCCGTTCGGGACCTGAACATCTCTGTCCGGCGGGGCGAAGTCTACGGCTTCCTCGGCCCCAACGGCGCCGGCAAGACGACGACCTTGAGGATGCTCCTCGGCCTGATCGAGCCATCCTCTGGCGCGGCGAAGGTGCTGGGCGAAGAGCCTGGCTCCCCCCAGGGCCTGCGAGGGGTCGGCGCCCTGGTCGAATCCCCGGCGTTCTACCCTTACCTCTCCGGCCGCGACAACCTGCGCGTCATGGCCCGCTACTGCGGGGCACCTGACGAGCGGGTGGCCGAGGTCCTCGGAGAGGTCGAGCTCGCGGGGAGGGCCAGCGACAAAGTCAAGAAGTACTCTTTAGGCATGAAGCAGCGCCTCGGGGTGGCGGCCGCGCTCCTCAAAGACCCCGAGCTTCTGATACTGGACGAGCCCACCAACGGGCTCGACCCGAAAGGCATGGCCGACATGCGAGCCCTGATCCGCAGGGTGGGCCACGGGGAGAGGACCGTCTTGCTATCCAGCCACCTGCTCGGGGAGGTCGAGCAGGTTTGCGACAGGGTTGGTGTTATCCACAAGGGCGAACTCGTCACCGAGGGTACCGTGGACGAGCTACGCGGGGCAGGGCGGATCCTGGTAAAGGCCGAGCCGGTCGAAGAGGCTCACAAGATAGCCGCGGGCCTCGACTGGGTGGAAGGGGCGGAAGTCGAGGACGGGATGCTCGTGCTCGATGCGGATCCCGAGCGGGCGGCCGAGATCAACGCCAGCCTGGTCTCGGCGGGGCTGCGGGTGAGCGAGTTCAGGCCCCTCGCGCGCTCGCTCGAAGATGCGTTTTTGGAGCTGACGCGCGGGGAGACGGTCTGATGCTGGCCAGCCTCGGCGCCGAGCTGCTGAAGCTGCGCAAGCGCCCCTCGACCTGGGTGCTCGGCTGTATCTGGCTGATCGTCACTATCCTGCTCAGCTACGCCCTTGCCTACGCATTGCTCTCCAACACCCCTCCGCCCACCGTCCCCGAAGGCACCCCTAAAGCGCAGAGAGAGCAGTTCAAAGAGCAGCAGGAAGCGTTTCGGAAAGAGCAGCTCGAGTCGCTCCTCCCCGAGAACCTCGTCTCCTACCTCACCCCGGGCTTCCCCAACCTGGGAGCGCCTTTAGCACTGATCCTTGGCGCGCTCGCGGTGGGGAGCGAATACGGTTGGGCCACATTCAAGACGGTACTAACCCAGCGGCCAGGCCGTTATGCGGTGTTCTTCGGCAAGCTGCTCGCCCTCGGTATAGCGCTCGCATCGCTCGTAGTACTGACGTTCGCGGCCGGGGCAGCCTCGGGCTACATCATAACCGCTCTCGAAGGCGCGCCTGTCGGATGGCCTGCGGCAGGAGAGTTCGCCCGCGCGCTCGGGGCAGGTACGCTGATACTGGCAACCTGGGCGGCACTAGGCGTGCTTCTGGCCACGCTCCTCAGGAGCACGGCGCTCTCCATCGGGCTCGGGCTCATCTACTCTCTGGTCCTCGAAACGATCATCTTGAATTTGCCGATCCAGAACAAAGCCTTTCAAGACGCGCGCGAGTTCTTCCCCGGTCAGAACTCGAACTTCCTCGCCAACTCCTTCTCCGGGCAGACCCAGGGAGGGTTCGCGACCCCGCAACAGCCCGTCGATGCCCGGCAGGCCGCGCTGGTACTCCTCGCTTACACGGCCGTCTTCGTAGCGCTCGCCGCCTTCGTCTTCCGCCGCAGGGACGTGACGTGAGAGCGGGGCCTTCCGCCCCGCTCTCAGCTTGTCAGCACGGCGCCTTTGGCGCCTTGTCAGCACGCTTCGGCCTTGCGGCCTCCGCTTGTCAGCACTTCAGCAAGTCGCCGCGGGGCCTCCTCATGAGCGTCGAACCTGAGCGTCACGGGTGGTGGTTCCTTGTGCGCAGCTAAGCAGGGCCGGAGTGGCAGAAGCTGATTAGCTGAAATGCTGACAAGCGACAGCCGGAGGCTGGAGCGTGCTGACTAGCTGAAATGCTTTAACCTTCGTGGTCGCGTTCGAAGTAGCGGTTCGTTATAGGCATACGCCTGTCGCGGCCGAAGGCCCTGCCCGTTACCTTTATGCCCGTCGGGGCCTGGCGGCGCTTGTACTCGGCCCTGTCCACGAGTTGCACGACGCGCCGCACGTCGTCCTCATCGAAGCCTGAGGCCACGATCTCCGCCACCCCCCTGTCCTCTTCGATGTAGGCCTCGAGGATGGGGTCGAGGACGTCGTAAGGCGGCAGCGAGTCCGTGTCGCGCTGGTCCTCGCGCAGCTCGGCAGAGGGCTCCTTGGTGAGTACGGAGTCGGGGATGACCTCGCGTCCCTCCACGCGGTTGACCTCTCGTGCCACCCTGTAGACGAGGTTCTTCGGCACGTCCTTTATCACGGCGAAACCGCCGGCCGAGTCGCCATAGAGAGTCGAGTAGCCCACGCTCATCTCGCTCTTGTTGCCGGTGGACAGCACGATCCAACCGAACTTGTTGGAGAGGGCCATTAGGATGTTGCCCCTTATGCGGCTCTGCAAGTTCTCTTCGGTCACGTCCTCGGGAAGGCCCTTGAAGGCGTCTTCCATCATCTCCCTGTAGGCGTCGAAGGCCGGCGCGATGGGGATGGTCTGGGTGTCTATGCCGAGGTTTTTGGCGAGCGCCGCCGCGTCGGAGTTGGAGAGGTCGGAGGTGTAACGGCTCGGCATGAGAACGCCGGTAACGTTGTGCGGCCCCAGGGCCCGGGCTGCGACCGCCGCCGCGAGCGAGGAGTCTATGCCGCCGGAGAGGCCAAGCACGGCCCGCGAGAACCCGTTCTTGCGGAAGTAGTCCCGCAGACCAAGGACCAGTGCCTCGAGCACCTCACGTTCCTCCTCGAGCAAAGGTTCGACGCGCGATTTTATGGGCTCCGTGGCGCGCTGCTTCGCCTCGTAGGCGGGGATCCGGATCTGCTGTACGGGATGCTCGGCGTTCTCCTTGCGCGGGCGGGGGTCATGAAGGCGGTGGATCAGGGTCGCTTCGAGGGGGATGTCCGCGAGCAGCAGCTCCTCCTCGAACTGCCTGGCGCGGGCCGCGACGTTGCCCTCGGGGTCTATGACGACGGAGGCGCCGTCGAAGACCAGCTCGTCCTGGCCGCCCACGAGGTTGCACCAGGCGACGTAGCAGCCGGAGTCCGAGGCCCTCACCCGCAACATCCTCTCGCGAGAGAGGATCTTCTGCCGGTGGTAGGGAGAGCCGTTTATGTTCAAGAGCACGCTCGCCCCCGCTAGCGCCTGCTCCCTTGCCGGCCCGCCGGGGTACCACATGTCTTCGCAGACACTCACGCCGGCGAGCGTGCCATCGAGCTTCAAGACCGCAGCCCCCTCGCCCTCGCGGAAGTAGCGATTCTCATCGAAAACGCTGTAGTTCGGCAGGTAACGTTTGTGGTAGCGGTGCAGTACCTCGCCGCCGGAGACGAAGGCGCAGGCGTTGTACAGGTCGCCATCGAGGTCCACGATGCCTGCGGCGCAGGCGACACCCTCGGGAACGACCCTGGCGAACTCCTCGAGCGCCCTCATGTTCTCCTCTATAAAGCTCGGGCGCATGAGGAGATCCTCGGGTGGATAGCCGGGGATGGTCAGCTCCGGGTAGGCGATCAGGTCAGCGCCCGCATCGGTCGCCCGCTCCAGGGCGTCGGCCATCTTCTCGACGTTCCCCCAGATATCTCCGACGGTGGTGTTGATCTGGGCCAGCGCAACCCTCATGCCCTAAATATATCGCGCCAAGCAGCTTCGTGCCGGCCCGTGTCCGTGCCCGTATGGCGTCGCTTGCCGGCGTCCGGTCTTCAGATACAATCCTGCGCGATGGCCGCCCCGAAACGCACCCCCGCGGAGGCAGGAGCCCTGGCCGCAGGCCTCCTCGCAGACGCTTGCAAGCCGCACGCTGAAGGGTCGCTGCGGCTGGAGGTGGTAAGGGACCTGGCGCTTGACCTCGGGCGCCGGCTCGAGGCCCTCGACGCAGAAGGTACTGCCTCCGACTCCCTCGTCGATGCCGCACTGGCTTGCGCCGATCTGGCCACCCTCGCCGCCTGCAACCTTTCGGCCCTCCCCGACGGCGAAAGGCCCCTCGCCACGGCGGCCGTGCACCTGGCGGCAGGAGCCGGCCGGGCCCTGATCTCCCTAACCGAGGCGGAGGCAGTGACCCTGGAGAAGCCCTACGCCGAGAACATGCTCAGGGACGCGCGTAGCGCGCACTGGCGGGCCAGTCTGGCCGCAAGTCAGCTGGTCAGCTAGTCAGCATTTCAGCTTGTCAGCTTCTTGTTTTCGCCCACGGCCGAATGCGCGATTGGCAGGAAGTCAATACCTCTGCGAACCATTTTGGAAGATAGGGTCGGGCGTCACTCCCGACAGGTGTTGGCGTGCGGCTCCTGCCACCCTGCCCAGGTATCCTTCTTCCTTCGGTACGAACTCGGCCAGGTGTATGCGCGCTACCGAGGCCCTGCCGTCGGCGTACTCTCGGGCGGGTGCCGAACCCGTCTCGTAGAGTGTTTGCACATCATCGAGGTAGAGCCGAAACACGGCATCGACCTCTTCCTCTTGAAGGCGCAGATCCCCTGGAGGGATGGAGTCGAATACGAGGAAGACCTCATGAAACTCCCTGTCGCAGCCACCCGGTATCTCCTGCTCGATTTTGCGGGTTCCCAGGGGGACGAGCCTCTCGGGCGCTACCCGCAGGCCGAGCTCCTCCTCGACCTCCCGCAGACCGTCCAGGATCTCCTCCCCCGCCGCAAGGTGCCCCGCGGCGGTAACGTCCAGGTAGTTCGGCCAGGTGTCTTTCGCAGCAGCGCGCCTCTGGAGGAGCAAATAGGACCCTGCGGGGTCTGAACCGTAGATCCAACAGTGAAAACAGCGGTGCCACAGACCCAGCCTGTGCGCCTCACTCTTCGGAACGACTTCCCCCGTCGGCCGCCCCGACTCGTCCACGATGTCCAGCAGCTCATCCACACAAAGAAGAGTAGCATTTCAGCAAGTCAGCACGCTCCAGCCTTCGGCTTCCGCTTGTCAGCTAGTCAGCACGCTCAGGCTTACGCCTTCGCTTGTCAGCCAGGCTCTTGGACTTATGCAAGCTGAAATGCTGAAATGCTGACAAGTCGCCTGGAACAGGCGACGTGCTGACCTGCTGCCGACGAAGGAGGCATCTTGACCACCGTTCTCATAGCGAGTTACTTCGAGAACGAGTACGTGCGCCGCATTCGGGAGGTGGACGAACGGTTGCGGGTGCTCTACAGGGAGGATCTGGTCCCACCACCGCGGTGGCCGGGAGACCACGCAGGAGAGGAAGCATGGGAGAGGACGCCCGAGGGTGAGGAGGAGTTTCTGGAGATGCTGGCTGAAGCCGAGGTCCTCTACGACTTCCCCCGCGGTCACGTCGAGGATCTCATAAGGGTCTCTCCTCATCTCCGGTGGGTGCAGGGAAGCATGGCTGGCGCCGGAGAGGTGGCTCAGAAGGCCGATCTCGGCGACACGGAGATCGTGGTTACGACGGCCAGCGGCATCTACTCGGGGCCACTCGCCGAGTTCGTGCTCATGGCGATGCTCCAGCACGCCAAAGGACTCGACCACCTCCGCAGCGACAAGGCCGGGAAGATCTGGCGTCAGGGGGCGGTTGGGACACTGGAGAACAAGACGCTCTGCGTGGTCGGGATGGGAAGCATCGGCCGCGCCATAGCCGAACGCGCGCGACCCTTCGGTATGCGCGTCGTCGGGGTCAAGCGCACGGTACGCGATGAGGACGAGGCCTGGGACTACGCGGACGAACTGTACCCGACGGCAGAGTTGCACTCCGCTCTCGGCGAGGCCGACTACGTCGCCGTTACGCTTCCGGGCACCCCCGAGACGCGGCACCTGATCGACGCCGGGGCGACCGCAGCGACCAGGCAAGGGGCTTACTTCGTTAACGTAGGCAGGGGTACCGTCGTCGACGAGGCGGCGTTAGTAGAAGCGCTCCAGAGCGGCCACCTCTCCGGGGCGGCGCTCGACGTCTTCGAGGTCGAGCCTCTGCCCGAGGAGAGCCCGTTGTGGGATCTCGACAACGTGATCATCAGCGCCCACACCACGGACGTCGTCCCGGACCTGATCAACGCCGCCCAGACCGACCTCTTTTGCGAGAACCTGCGCCGTTACCTCGCCGGTGAGGAGCTGCTAAACGTACTGGACAAACGCCTACTATACTAGAGCGGTTCAAAGGGGTGCCGACCGCAAATCGCGCATTCTGCCAAGAGCGATGAGCCATAGACGAAAAGCTGACCGGCCGACATGCTGACTTGCTCTTACAAACCCATGAATGGCAAGGCGGCCCTCCATCCACGGCGGAGCTACACACGGCGAAGCTTCTTGAGGTTTGCAGGCGCAGGCGTCGCGACAGCCGCCTTCGGGGGTCTGCTCGCAGCCTGCACAGAGACCAGGCTGGCTAGAAAACTGCGCGTTCTCCCCAAGACCGTCAAGGTAGACGAACCGTTCACCATCATCCTGAGGAACCTTTCGCCCTGGCAGCGGGTGACCCTGCGCGCGCGATTTGTAGACGGCTACGACGTCGAGTGGACGTCGAGTGCCACGTTTCGGGCCGGCCTCGGGGGGACGGTGGACGTCTCTAGGCAATCTCCGGTAGAAGGCAGCTACACGGGGACGGACCCGATGGGCCTCGTCTGGTCGGCCGATGGCCAGGGGGCCTCCTACGCCATCTCCTTGCGTCCACGGCCGCTATTTATCACTGCCGAGACGGGAGGCGAGAAGGCCGGCGTCAGGGTCGTAAGGAACCTCCTCACCGACGAGATAGTCTGCTCCGACGTTCGCGAGCGCGGGCTCTACGGCAGGTTCTTCCGGCCCGCCTCGGGTGGGCCTGTCCCTGGCGTGCTCGTAGTGGGCGGCTCCGAGGGAGGTCTGGCGCCGTACGTGATGCGGGAGGCCGCGCTCCTGGCCGGCCATGGGTTTGCCGCGCTCGCGCTGGCTTACTTCTACGCCGGCTCGCTGCCCTACAGGCTCGCGGGCATCCCACTGGAGTACTTCGGGGGGGCGATCCAATGGTTGAGAGATCAGGCTGCGGTGCGCGGCGACAGGCTGGGGGTAGTCGGCACCTCACGCGGCGGCGAGCTGGCCCTGCTCCTGGGGGCGCACTACCCCGAACTCGGGGCCGTAGTGAGCTACGTAGGAAGCGGATTCGTGTTCCCATCTCCGGTGGGCCAGGAACCGGCATGGACCTTCCGCGGCAAACCGTTGCCCTGGATCCCCAACCCCTTCGATACCTTTCAGGCTAGCCCCAGGCAGATCGAAAAGGCCCGGATACCGGTCGAGCGCATCATGGGACCCGTCCTTCTCATCTCCGGCGACGCGGATCAGGTATGGCCCTCCACCCAGCTCTCACAGGTTGCCATGGAACGTCTCGGGCCCTCCGAACGCCCCTACCACGACGAGTTTCGCCACTACCCCGACGCCGGGCACGGCATCCAACCACCCTACCTGCCGGCCACGCCAGGAACCTATTACTATGGCGGAGACCCCGCGGGCAACGCGGCCGCCAACGAAGACTCCTGGCGGCGCATACTTCGTATGCTCGATGTGCGACTGCGGCGTTAGGCTGTTACGCGAAAGAGACGTAGATGGCAACCGCAACGGCGGTGAGGACCACGCTGAGGATCAGTAATTCTCTCAAAGACTCACCCCCTACGGTTGCACGGGGTCGCGCTCCTGCAGGGAGTAAAGCCTCGCGTAGAGGCCTTCCGAGGAGACGAGTTCTTCGTGGGTGCCGGCCTCGGCGACGCTGCCGTCTTCGATCACGAGGATCGTATCTACGCTCCTGACGAGCCTGAGCTCGTGGGCGATGACGAACGTGGTGCGTCCTTCGGTCAGGACCCTCCAGCTCTCCTCGACGGCGGCGGCGGCCTCGGCGTCGAGGCCCGCCTGGGGCTCGTCCAGGATCAGGATGGGAGTGTCCCTGAGCATGGCCCGCGCGATGGAGATGCGCTGCCTCTGACCGCCGCTCAAACTCTCCCCACGCTCGGAGAGCACGGTGTCGTAGCCTTCCGGCAGCGCCAGGATAAAGCCGTCGGCACCGGCGAGCTCGGCTGTGGCTTCGATCTCCTCCCGGCTCGCTCCCGGACGCCCATACGCTATGTTCTCGGCGACGGTCGCCCTGAAGAGCAAAGGATCCTGCGGCACGAAGGTTATGGAATCGCGCAAGGACTTGAGGGTGAAGTCCTTTATGTCCTCTCCGTCGATGAGAACCCTTCCCTCCTGCGGATCGTAGAGGCGGGCGATGAGGCTCGTTACCGTGGTCTTGCCCGCGCCGCTAACCCCGACGAGCGCGACCCTGCTCCCCGCTTCTACGTCGAAGTCCATGCCGCGCAGGACCTCTCCCGCCTCCTCCTCGTAGGCGAAGCGCACGCCCTCGAAGGCAACACTGCCATCGAACTCTGGTGCGGGACGTGCCCCTGGCAAGTCCTTCACGGTCGGCTCCGCGTTCAGGAGATCTATGATTCGCTCGCCGGAGACGAGCGAGGTGCCGATCTGGTTTACCTGCCGGCTCAGCGCCCAGAGGGGCGAAAGGAACAGCGCCAGGTAGGCCACGAAGACGGTAAGGTCGCCCAAAGAGAGGACCCCAGAGAGGACCTGCCGCGCCCCGAAATACACCACCAGAGCCGTACCGAGACCGCCCACGATCCCCAAGACGGTGCTGAACTTGGCCTCGATCATCGCGCTGTCCACGCTGGCCCTCAAGGACTCCCTGCTCTCCGTCCGGAAGCGCTCCATCTCGTCATCCTCGCGGGCGAAGAGCTTGACGGCCCTTATACCGATTATGGCCTCCTGCATGACGCTGGCGATGGCTCCCTCCCTCGTCCTCACGATCCGCATCCGCTGCACGAGCGCCTGCCTGTAGCGTCTGACGGCGAGGAACAGGAAGGGCACGGTAACGAGGGCGAGCAACGTCAGTTGCCAGTCGAGCCAGAGCATGACGACCATCATCCCGATCAGGATCGTAACCGAGGAGAACACCTCGACCACAGAGTCGACCAGCATGGTGCGTACCTCTTTCACGTCGCTGGTGACGCGGGTTATGGTGTCGCCCGTGCGCTTGCTGCCGTGGTAGTCGAGCCCCAGGGCGTGAACCTTCGCGTAAAGGGCCTCGCGCATGTCGAAGACGGTCTGCTGTCCGAGTTTCTGGAGCAAATAGCGCCGGAAGGAGGCGACGCTCCTCGTCACCGTGAAGATAAGAACGATGAGGAAGGCGATCCCGGCCAGGAGTAGCGCCTTGTCGGCAAGCAGATCAGGCACCACATCGGGCAGCGGCTTGTTGTCCGTGAGCACGTAGTCGATGGTAAGCGCGAGCGGCCAGGGCTGCGCGAGGCTCGTCACCGTCTCCAGGAGCAACACGCCTAGCGCCAGCAGAAGCCCCACGCGACGGGGCCTCAAGAAGGGCGTGAAGTTGGAGAGCGTCTCCCTGGTGCGCCTCAGTGCGGCGCGAAGTTCCTTCAATCTCCTCACCCGTATATGATACCGCACCACCCAAGGGTAGAATGTGCGAGCTTACCCAACCATATCCCGGAGGCGAACGTGGCGAGAAGAGTCATCGCGGCCGTAGAAGACTTATTATTCAGGAGCAAGATCTCCGAGACCGCCTCGAACCTCGGAATCGAGGCGGCTTTCCCCCGCAACCCCAGAAGATTGCTCGAAGCTATTCACGATTCCCCACCCGACCTGCTCGTCCTCGACCTCAACTCCGCCCGCTTCGGGCCGCTGGCGTTACTCCAAACCATCAGATCCGACGACGCGACAAGTGATGTCCCCACGGTCGGATTCCTCTCCCACGTCCAGAAAGACCTCGCCGTCGCCGCGCGGGAGGCCGGCTGCGACCGCGTCGTCGCCCGTAGCGCTTTCACCAAGGACCTTCCGCAGATACTCGCCGGCCGCACCCCCGACACCATCGATGAGGCCGGCGTTGGCTGAGGGCGAGGGGTGGAAGCGCCTGGGTAGTGAGAGACTCTTAGAGAACCCGTACTTCTCGATCCGCTCGGACCGGCTGCGGTTGCCTGACGGCGGGATCAAAGACCCCTATTACGTCATCGAGCGCCCCGACGCGGCGATAATCTTCCCTCTCACCGCAAGCGGCGAGGTCGTCCTCGTCAGCCAGTACCGCCCGCCGCTCGAGATGGTGGAGCTCGGCCTGCCCGCGGGGCTCGTCGAAGAGGGCGAGAACCCGGAGGAAGCGGCCCGCCGCGAGCTCTCGGAGGAGACGGGTTACACGGGCGGCGAATGGGAACTCCTGGGCTCCCTGGCCTCCTCCCCCAGCCTCAAGGACAACTGGGCCTACCTCTTCCTGGCCCGCGGCGTCGAGGAGACCGCCTCGCCCGACCCCGACGAGCACGAGCTCGTCGAGGTGGTTCGGGTTCCTGTAGGAGAACTCGGGAAGCTCGTCCACACTGGCAAGATCGTCAGCTCCAGCGGGGTCGCCGCCATTATGCTCGCCCTGGAGCGGTTGCGGGTGTAGGCAAAGAAAAAGCCCGGAACTCCAGGCTCCGGGCTCCCTCCTTCCTTACGAGTTGGCGGGCTAGCAGGTAAAGGAGCTACCGCAGCCGCAGCCTCCCTGGACGTTGGGGTTGTTGACGGCGAAACCCGCGCCCATGAGGCCGTCTACGTAGTCGAACTCCGAGCCCATGATGTAGGGGACGCTCATCGCGTCGACGAGTACCCTGACACCCTTGGTCTCGAAGACCTCGTCGTCGTCGGCGATCTCGTCGTCGAAGTAGATGCTGTACTGGAAACCGGAGCAGCCCCCGGGCCTGACGCCGATACGCAGCGCGAGATCTTCCTCACCCTCCTGGGCCATCAGGGTCTTGACCTTCTCGGCGGCGTTGTCGGTGATGTTGACGATGGTCGCTTCCTTCTGTTCCATCAGCACCTCCCGTGCTGTAGTCTGCTTCTGGTTACCGAAATTATTACACTGCCATCCGTATACTTCAACGCCGCTTTCGCGAGATCCGGCGAAGCCTTCCCCGCAACATCTTGGCGAGCCGCGTCCTTGTGGCCGACAGGTTCTTCTTCGACCTGGCTAGCAGCGAGGATGGGTTCACGGCCCCGAGCGCCCTCCTCCAGCGCGGCAGGCGCTCGTAGGCCCGCAGTGCGTCCTGGTAGGCGGTAGACACATGGACTCTTTCACCGCGCGCGGAATAGAGGTGATCCGAGTAGGCGAGGGCGAAGCGTCTCATCGGGGTCTCCTCCACGCCGGCGGCACCGGCGAGGAGCGATACCCGCTCGATGGGGGTCAGCGCGGGCGAGTCGGCCACCAAGCTCCTGCCGGGCGGCAGCACGTCGCGCAACCGGCCCGTGAGGTCCCTGTAGAGGTCCTCGGGCCTGCCGCGGACGAGTAGAGCCCGCTTGGAGAGGGGTACGGCCGCCACGAGCAGCAAGGGCGCGAGCACGAACAGGGGCCACACCGGAGCACCGTTCTCTTCCGAGCCGTTCGTGGTGGGATCCTGGTTGGCGAGATCCTGGTTCTGCTCCTGCGGCTTCTGTTGCGCCCGGTCTTGCGCACGTAGGGGCCTGTCCAGGTTGTTCTCGGGACCCTGGAGTCCGCTGGCCGGCGGGAGCGCGGGCCGTGGCGCGTTGGCCTGCATCGCGGAGGGCATGGAGAAACCCGGAGTCGGGTTGAAGGGGTACCAGCCGACCCCGGGGAAGTACGCCTCGACCCAGGTATGCATGTTGCTCCCCCTGACGAGGTACTCGCCCCGGCTCACCTCTTCCCCCGAGGTGGCACCGTAGACCACCCGCGAGGGCACGTTCATGTCGCGCAGGAGGAGCGCCATCGAGGTGGAGAACTGGGTGCAGAAGCCTTCCTTGCTGTCGCCCAGGAACTCCTCAATCGCCTTGTCCGCCCTGCGGTAGCTCACGTCGAGGTTGTAAGTGAAGCCACCGTCGTAGATCAGGTACTGCTCGATCGCGCGCGCCCGGTCGTAGGGCGTCGCCGGGTCGTACTGGCGTTGGATCTTCTGGGCCGTCTCGTGGACTATGGCAGGCGTGTCGTCGGGAAGCTGGAGGAACTTGTCTCTCACCGAGGACGGGTAGGCGGTGCCTGCGCCCCTGAGCTGCGCCGTGGTAGGCTGCGGTATCTCCGAGAGCACCTGGTAGAAGTCGCCCTCTTCGAAGGGCTCGTCCACCGACCACGAGCCGTCGGAGTTCTCAGTGGTCCCCATAAACTCGGAGGTGTGCACGATCTTGTACCCGCCGAAGAGGAGGTTCGTCCGGGCGTTTAAGACCTGCACCCTTTGGAGCACAGGACGGGTCTCGACGTCGGGGGCTATCTCCTCCCCGTCGTCGGCCGTCGGCTGCGTGGTGTCGGACCAACGGACGCCGTCGAAGTAGTCCATGGTCCCGCCGCGCCACAGGAGCGGCTCGGAGCTCCGGATCCGCAGTAACTCGGCATCCCTCCCGGCCGTGAGGTAGTCTCCGACGTCGGCCTGCACGCCGAGCTGGGAGGTGCCGCCCGTGCCTATGCGCGTCCAATCGATCAGTCCGGTGCTGACCGTCTCGTCGGAGAAGGGCATCCTGGGCACGAGGAGCACCAGCGCGACCACGGTAGTCCCGGCTACGATCGCAGGCCGGCCTGGACCATCGGGTCCCGCCCCGCCGGAAGAGAGAAAGAGTCCGACGGCGCACAGCAGGAAAACGGCGAAGAAGGGGCCGGCCCCGTCCTCGAAGCTAATGGTCGAGAGAACCCCTATGGTCAGCCCCAGAACGGCCACGGAGATCACAGGACTCTCCTCGTAGAGGGTGGCAGAGGTTGCGAAGGCCACCAGGATCATGACCAGCGGCACGAGCACGACGAAGAGCCCGGGGGCGAGGTCGTAGGGTATGGGTTGGGCGTACATGGTGTTCGCCGCGCTGTAGACATCGCCCTCTATGAGCCGGAACAAACCCTGCCAGCCAGAGACGGAGAACAGATCCCTCCCGTACACCGCGACGAGGGTATAGGCGACTATGGACGGGAAGAGAAGCACGAACCGCCACCTGCCGGCCGAACCGACAAGCGCCGCCACGGCGGCGGCGAGGAGGAAGGGCAGCAACGCCTTGTGCCCGGCTATGATCGCGACCACGGAGAGCGAGCCGAAACCCCCGTCGGCACCGTCGTAAGTCTCGCCCGTAAACAGGATGCTGAAGGCGCATCCCGTCGCCAGCGCCGCACCGTAGAGCCACAGTCTCGTCCCCAGTCCTCTCACCTGACCGCCTCGACCCCCTTCGAGAGCCCCGCCACACCCGCCGGGCGTCCGACGACGCGGACCGTGGCCCCGGCGGCTTCCAACCTGCCCACGCTCTCGAGAAACTCCGCTTCACGGCCCTGGGCGGCGTCCCCCGACATACGGGGCGTCCTGTAGGTGTGGGTCGCCAGGGCGACCACGATCACCGAGAGACCGAGCTCCCTGAGCTTGCGCACGCAGTGGGGCAACTCTGCGTCGCGGGTGCGGGAGACGAGGACGACGCCTTCCCCGAGTCCTGCCCGCTCCCTGAGCACGATCTCCCCGAGGTGACGGACTCCGTCGGCGCGTGCGGTAGCCAGGAGCCTCATCGCCTCCCAGTAGGAATCGTCGTCGGATTCGAAACCCGTGTCACGTACGCTACGTCCGGTGTCGAGGAGCCTGAAAGGCAGTCCCTCCCTGGCGAGGTGCGCGAGCACCGAGGCCGCGGCCGAGACGGCGTCCTCTATTTCGTCCTCCTGGGTACGCAGCCCCTCCCTGCGCAGATCCAGGGCCACGGTGTGGCGCCGCGGCGCCTGTAGGGAGAACTCCTTGACGAAGAGCTCCCCGGTGCGCGCCAGGCTCTTCCAGTGGATGTGACGCTTGTCGTCGCCCCTGCGGTACTCCCTGAGGTTCGCGAACTCCTCACCCCGACGGCCGCGGGAGCCGGTGGTGCCCGCCTCGACGTTCCCGCCCCGCAAGGGGAAGCCCCGAAGTTCGTAGACCTGCGGGTAGACGACCACCTCGGTCGTCTCCCCATCCCTCCTGGCGAACCGGAGCAGCCCGAAGGGGTCAGCCACCCTGACCTCCGCGGGGCCCAGCGCGTAGACGCCCCTGCGTGCGAAGGTGAGGGGGACTTCGATCCTGCTGCTCTCCCTCGTCGTAGAGAAATCGAAGCTGCGCGGCCCGGGGAGGCGGTCCAGCACGCTCGCCTTCGTCGCGCCGAACCGCGAGCGCTCGAGCAGGAGTCGCACCGTCGCCGGGCTACCGGCCGTGATACGGGTACCAGGGGGCAGGGCGCGCGAGTAATGGAGACCCCGGGAACCCATCACCCCGAGGACTAGGGACGCGAGCGGCAACAGTAGGAGCGCGTAGGCGAGCTGGTGGAACTGGGTAGTGCCGATCAGACGCGCCACTAACAGGGTGACGATCCCGGCGACGATCGCCTGCCAGCCGCGGGCCGTCGGCCTGACGGAGAGCCGCGAGGCGCCCCTCCCGAACAAGCGCTCCTACACCGCCTCGGTAACGGGCACGGAGCGCAGGATATTCTGCACGATCCCGTGTGTGGCGCCGTCGGACCCGAGGCCGTCTTCGGAGCTGGTGGCCGAGGGTATGATCCTGTGCGAGAGCACGCTCGAAGCCATCGCCTTGACGTCATCGGGCGCGCAGTAGGAGCGCCCGTTCGCCGCCGCCCGTGCCCTGGAGGCGGCCAGTAACATCCGGCTAGCGCGCGGGGAGGCGCCGAGGTAGACATCCTCGTGCTCCCTGGTCGCCGAAGTCACGGAGACGACGTACCTGAGGACGGCCTCGCTGGTGTAGATCTCCTCGACCAGACGGCGCATCTCCAAAAACTCCTCGACCCCGACGACGGGAGAGAGATCGGCGACGGGGTCCTGGGAGAGCTTGAGCATCTCGGTCTCGGCATCCTCATCTGGGTAGCCCACGTGCATCTTGATCATGAACCGGTCCAGCTCGGCGTGGGGCAGGGGGTAGGTGCCCTCGTGCTCGATGGGGTTCTGGGTGGCGACCACGCAGAAAGGCTGCGAGAGGTGACGCGTCAGACCGTCCACCGTAACCGAGCCTTCCTCCATCGCCTCCAGAAGCGCGCTCTGGGTCTTGGGGCTGGCGCGGTTGATCTCATCGGCGAGTACCACGTTGGCGAAGACAGGCCCGGCCCAGAACTCGAAGTCCCCCTCGCCCTGGTTGTAGACGTTGAGCCCGGTAACGTCGGCCGGCAAGAGATCGGGGGTGAACTGTATCCTGCGAAACTCGGCCCGCAAAGAACGGGCGAGCGATTTGGCCAGAAGTGTCTTGCCAACACCAGGGACGTCCTCTATAAGGACGTGCCCGCCCGCGAGCATGGCCACCACGGCCAAAAAGACACCCTCACGCTTGCCAGAAACTGCACGCTCGACGTTCCCGACAATGCGTTCCACCCTCTCCGCAAAACCGCTGTGGTCCAAAGAAGTCCTGTCTATGTTCGGTGGACGGGGTGAATTATATCTCATGTCAGCACGCGCCCTACCGGGCGCTTGTCAGCACTTCAGCACGCTTCGGGCCTTACAGGTCCTCGCTTGTCAGCATTTCAGCTTGCGTTTGCTAAGCCCTGGCTGACAAGGCGCCAAAGGCGCCGTGCTGACAAGCGAAGGCGAAGCCTGAGCGTGCTGAAGTGCTGAAATGCTAGGAAGCACGAGGGCTCTCTGACTCGGGTTCAGAAGACCTGATGGGCTTGCAGCTCGGGAGCGGCGCTGTCGAGCCGGTCGGCGAGCCTGGGCAAATGGCAGGTCGGCACTTTCGGGAAGAGGTGATGCTCCAGATGGAAGAACATCTCGAAGGAGATCCTGTTTTTCACCTTCCCGCGCAGGGTGCGTGCGATGTGCTGCGAGCGGTCGCAGTCGTGGTGCACGGTCCACACGGCGAAGAACGAGGTCATGCACTGGCCGACCGCCATGACCCCCACGTGGTACCAGAGCGCGAAGCTGCCGGAGAGCGCGACGACGAAGATCACCCAGATGGCGCCTGCGGCTAGCTCCGCCAGGATCCACCGCCGATGCCGGTGCCGCCCGAGCCGGAAGCCCCGCACATGCAAACGAACCAGGAAGATCGGCCCGTAGAGCAAGGCCCGCCAGGCGCTGAGGCGCGCGCTGTAGCCCTCCAGGTCTTCATCGTCCATGCAATGCTTGTGGTGCTGCAAGTGGTTGCGCTGCACGGCGTGCATGGACCCGAGCATGAGCACGCTCATCACGAACATCACCCACTCGGTCGTCCCCCGCTGTAGCCCCAGAGCGTAATGGTGCGCGTTGTGTACCACCCGCAACCCGGTCAAGAAGAATACAAAGGAACATCCCAGTGCAGGTAAGAAAAGTACCGGCCAGGACCAGGCCAACCCCGCAAGCAACAACGACGCCCCCAACCACGGCACCGGGAGACACAGCTCCCTGACCACCTCCCACCGGCTCAACGCAACCAGGTCCCGCCACTCGACGCCCCGAACACGCGGATCGCGCATGATCTCCAGGCTCACGGCCGTCACCTCCGATCAGATCCCGTGTCTATTTGTTCAAGTTTAGTCTACTTTGTGAGACTAAGAAACAGCTACCGGTGAAAAATGTTACAAAGTCGCGTGCCTGGCGGTCGAAGCATTTCAGCAGGTCAGTGCGCTTCGGGCCTATAAGGCCCTCGCTTGTCAGCAGGTCAGCTTCTTCCTTTCGATTCCCGCCCTGCCGCGCATGAGGAACCGCTGCTTACGGCGGCAGGTCCTACGCTGGTGGGGTGGCTCCGAAACGACTTGCTGAAATGCTGAGAGCCGCCGAGCGAAGCGAGGCGGCGTGCTGACAAGCGGAGGCGTAGCCTGAGCGCGCTGACCGGCTAGGAGGCCGTAAGGCTTCCTCCGTAGAACTGATCCACGTACCGGCGCTGGACTTCGTTGAGGTCGCGCGAGTACCACACCATTACTACGTAGCGCGGCTCCTTTGGTGTGCTCTTGGGGTACATGCCGCACTCCATCGGCAGGCGGTTGCCCTTTCTGGCGTTGCACTTGGTGCAGGCGGTCACGACGTTGTCCCAGGAGTTCGTGCCGCCACGCGAGATCGGCTTGACGTGGTCGCGCGTCAGACGGTCGCGGCGCCCGAGGTCGTTGCGGTGCCTGGAGCAGTACTGGCAACGGTAGTTGTCGCGGGCGAAGAGGATCGCGTTCGTCACGTGCTTGCGCAGGCGGCGGGGTATCTCGACGTACTTGACGAGCCGGATCACGAGCGGGTAGGGGTACTCGGCCCGCTCCGACCTGAACCGGCGATCCAGGTTCGCCTCGACGATCTCGGCCTTTTCGGAGACGACGAGGACGATAGCCCTCTTGACCGTAACCAGGGCCACGGGCTCATAGCTCGCGTTGAGCGTCAAGCATCGTGCCACGCCGAGATATTAACATAGCACGCCGCCTGCGGCGGCTCGTCAGCACTTCAGCTTGTCAGCATTTCAGCACTTCGAAGGTGCGTGGGGTCTGTCTTCGTGGGGTCCTGCTTTCGGGGGAGTGACGGGTGATGGGACCGCGGGCCTGTGGCCTGAAAGCGCGGTTCGTCGTCGGGCGGTTCGCGAACCGCCCCTATAGGTTTATTGCCTTGGTCTTCAGCGTTTCGAGCACCGCTTGGAGGAGGGGTGTGGCCGAGCTCCTGAAGGGATCGGCGGTGGGGAGGCCCGTCTCGTCGGCTACGGCGGCGATGAGGTCCTGGGCTTCGCTTTCTTCCATTCCCCTGGTGTTCAGGCTTACGGCGACGACGGGCGCCGGTTTGGTGAGGGATGCTACCTCTTCGTAGAGGCGGGCGACGCGGGCCGGGGGAGGGCGCGGTACGCCGCGGAAGACGTCCTCGGCCGGGTCGGCGGAGCACAGGATCAGGCAGTCCGGGCAGGAGCCGTGCATGAGGCCGAGCGTCACCCCGGAGTACGCCGGATGGCCCAAAGAGCCCTGGCCTTCGACGAGGATGAGGTCGGGCGACGCTTTGGCCGCCTCGAGCACCAGTTGCTCTGCGGCTCCCGCGACGAAATCCGAGACCACGGCGTCGACGCAGAGGCCCCACCCCGCGATGACGATACCGGTCTGTCCCGTGGGAACGAACTCGGCGGAGAGGCCGGCTTCCCTGGCGGCGCGTTCGATCTCCAGGGTCGCCGTCATCTTGCCGATGGCGCTGTCCGTCCCTACGGTGAGCGCGACCTTCGGCCCGACCTCAAAGCCCTCCCCGGAGAAGAGCGGGATACCCTCCGGCGGTTCGCGCACGTCCCAGACGGGCTTGCCGGGGAACTCGGGCGCCAGCCGCTGGTGGAGCCCGCTGACGATCTCGAGTCCCGCTCCCGCCGCTGCCCGCAGGGTC
>JBKPNW010000115.1:0-18937 GCA_046732815.1 Actinomycetota bacterium
GGAGGGGGCCACGATAATAACCCCACCCTACGATAGCCCGTTCGGGCGCGCGTTGGTCTTCGCGGATCCCGACGGGTACCGTATCACGGCCAACGAGAATCCCTGGGATCGTTTTCCTTTGGGTGGTAGGCATCCAACAGGCGAGTAGAGGGAATCCCCGAAATTCGCCCCGTGCGACTGGACGTTGCCGATGGTACCCTACGCTGCCGTGTCCATCTCGGGGAGAGGCTTACATTCGAGATCACTCGCAGGTCGATATGCCACAACGCACTCTTTCGGGCGGCTACAGCAGCTTGCAAAGAGGTTGAGCCTCTTTGCAAGCTATCAGCATTTCAGCATTTCAGCATTTCTGGAAAAACTGGTAGCTGACTTGCTGACCTGCGCGGTCTGCAAAAGGGTCAACCCTTTTGCAGACCGCTCTAGACGTTGCCCCGGCTTGCGTGGGCCCACCTGATGGCGGTAGAAGCGACCGCTGCCTCGCGAATGGTGTGTAGCGCCTCGGGGTCGAGGCAAGTTGCTCTAGGTTAGACCAACACATCATCCACGTAGCAGTAGCGCCAATCCTCTCCGGGCTCGAAGGACCGGATAATCGGGTGTCCCGTGCTGTGGAAGTGTTGGGTCGCGTGCTTGTTCTTAGATTGGTCGCAGCAACCTATGTGCCCGCAATAGAGGCATTCCCTGAGGTGTACCCACTCGTCGTCGGCCCTTAGGCACTCCTCGCAGCCTTCGGCGGAGGGGACTATCCCTTCTCGTATCTGATCGGTATGCGTACACTGCTGCCGCCAGAACATCCCTAAGCTAACCTCCTACTGACCTAGGCTGCGAAAGAGTAGCTCGCCGACCCGGCCCGGAACCACAGGGGGTTGCGTCTTTGAAGCGGTACGCTCCGATCGCAACAGCCCACGTGCCCGCAGGTCAGGCACTTCCTGAGATGCACCCACGCATCGCCCGCCTTTATACAAGCTTCGCAGCCCTGCGCGGAGGCCTCCACGTCCCTGATCTCATCGCTGTGGCTGCATCGCTGCCCCTGCAACATGTCGATAACCCTCCTCAGGCGGCGGCAGTTTTGTTCTCGGGGGTTGGCCTGCTTTCCCGGCCCGGGCGGGTTGCCTATATTCGATAAACCGCCTGTTCTCGCCCTGGCCCGCGCTCTGCTCTCTCGCTCAGAACGAAGAGCCCTCTGTCTCTAGGAACGCGGCCTCCTCGGGCGTACTCTCGCGGCCCAGGATCTCGTTCCTGTGCGGGAAGCGCCCGAACCGCTCGACTATCTTCCTGTGCCCCGCGGCGTAGGAGGTTACGTCCGGCGCACCGGGCTCGTCCGCCAGCAGTTCGAATAGCTCGACGGAGCGGCGCTGGTCCTCTCCGTTCTCGCTGTGCATGTACGGCATATACAAAAACATCCGCTGGAAAGCAGGGAGCTCCCTGTCCAGGGCATGCTCGACGGCGTACTTCGAGGACTCGAGCGCCACCCCGTCGGCGGCGTGGGTGCGTCCGTCGCCGCGGAACATGTTGCGGGGGAACTGGTCGAGCACTATGACGAGCGCCAGGCAGCTTCTGGCGTCCTCGCGCCACCCGTCGAGGTCGCCCGCGGCCGCCTCCTCGTAGAGATCGGCGAACCGCCCCGTGACGCTGGCGTCGAACGCGGGGTCTTTGCGGAACCACGCGTCGCGGAACTCTCCGTATCCGGGCTCGCCCTCGCGCCCAAACCAGAACTCGAGAACCTCTTCGGCCCTACTCGGCACGGCCTATCACCGTGATGTCCTCGTCGCGGCGGGTAAAGGTGCGTCCTTCCATCCTGCTCTGGTAGCCGTCGAACATCCAGAGCTCGGGCACGATCTCGGAGACCAGCTCGCCATCGTCGAACATCCTTACCATCGAGCTCTCGGAGACGACGACGGCGACGGCGTTCGTCTGACGGGAGATAGAGGCGCCGGCCATGTGACGGCTGCCCAACCCGAGTGGCAGATCCAGGCTCTCCGAAGCCGCGTCTATGTAGCGGGCGGCCGAGAGCACCACGCCCGCGTTCGAGACCAGGAAGGCGCCGTCGAGCTGGGCCAGCTCCTTGATGGTCTCCCGGGTGTCGGGATTCTCTATCTGCTTGGTCTCGTCGGGGTGTCCGTGCAGGGGGTCGAGGATCAAGGGTTTGGAACGCTTCGTTACCTCACCCGAGTCACCGACCACGAAAAGCGTCCCGATCTTGCGTCCCTCGCGGCCCTCGCGCGCGATCTCGACCGCTAGCGAGATGGTGTGCTCCAGCACCTGCTTGTTTACCTGGCGCTTCTCGGAGCAGATCTCTTCGAACAACTGTGCCTTTCCCAGTGGGATCAACCTCCATTCTGTGTACCATCTATGGGCAACCTTACCGTAAAGCGGGTCTCCCCGGGCTCCGAGCGGACCGAGATCTCCCCCCCGTGGGCGGCGACGGCCCGCCGCACGATGTCCAGCCCGAGCCCCGTCCCCGCCCCGACTTCCTTGGTCGTGTAGAAGGGCTCGAAGACGTGGACCTGCGCCTCGCGCGGTATCCCCGGCCCGTCGTCGACGACCTCGACTACCACTCGCGAATCCTCCACATGGGCCCTGACCGTGATACTACCGTCTCCGTCGACCGCGTCTATGGCGTTGTCGATAAGGTTGGTCCACACCTGGTTGAGCTCGCCGCCGCGTCCCAGTATCCGGGGCAGGTTCTCCTGGTATTCCCGCCGCAGGGTGACGCCCTTCAGCCTGGGCTCTAGTATGGTGAGGGTATTCTCCAGGCCGGAGATCACATCGACCTCCCCGACCGCCGCCCTGTCCATGTAGGTGAACTCCTTCACCGCCCCGACCAGCTCGGAGATACGCCCGGCGCTCGTCCCTATCTCTCTGGCCAGCCCGACGAGCTCCAGGGTCAGGGCGAGCCACCCGAGGCCCCCGGCGAGCGAGCGCTCATCGAGTGCCCCGGCCAGCTCCTCCAGACGTTTCTCGTCCACGCCCGCGGCTGCCAGAGCCGGCGCTACCTCCCACGGCTCTTCGACGCCATGGTCCTCCAACCACCCGGCGAGCTCGTCTTCGGCGTCGCCGAGGGGATCGAGCAGAGCAGTATCGCCGGCTGCGGTCTCGCTTTGCAGTGCCGTCAGAGCCTCGCGCTCATCCGCGGAGAAGCGCTCGTCGTGCTCGATGGCGGTGAGCTGGGCTCCGAGGATCGCGAGCCTGAGATCTTCGGAGGCCCGCCTCGCCGCGGCTGCGGGGTTGTTGAGCTCGTGGGCCAGGCCGGCGGAGAGCTTGCCCAGGGCCGCGAGTTTTTCGTGCTGGCGGTAGGCCCGCTGCGTGTAGCGCATGCGCCGGGCCAACCCCGAGATAAAGACGTCGGCCACCTCGGGGAGCTCGACGGCAACGCGCCGAAAGGTCTCCGAGTCGACCTCGAGGATGCGGCTCGGCACGCCCGCCCGCGCCCGGTGGATCGAGGTCCTACCCGTCAGCACCGCGAGGCCGCCGGTGAACTCCCCGGCCCTGTGGGTCCCGATCGGGATCTCCTCCTCGCCGTCGAGGCGTGAGATCTCCACCTCACCTTCGAGCAAGACGTAGAAGCTGTCGACGACGGACCTTTCGTTGAAGAGGTACTCTCCGGGTCGCACCTGGAGCTCCCTGCCGTAGGGCAAGAGCGCCTCGAGCTGCTCAGGCGTAAGGGGCTGCTCCTCCCACGCATCCTGCCGGGCGCGCATCATGCGCCGGCCTCCATCCGCAGGTTCCTACTCCCTGCCTCGTCCGCGCGATCCGGGCCTTCCACCGGAAGCCGCACCTGGAAGCAGGTCTCTCCCGGCCTGGAGGCGACGTGGATGTCCCCGCCGTGGCGCCCCACGACGACCCGGTAGCTTACGTCCAGGCCGAGACCATTGCCCGCACCTACATCCTTGGTGCTGAAGAATGGTTCGAAGATGCGGGCGTGGTGCTCCTCCGGAATACCGGGGCCGTCATCGACGACCTCGACCAGCACGCGGTCGCGCTCGCAGCACGTCCTCAACCTGATGCGGCCAGACCCCTCCATGGCCGAGACTGCGTCTATAGCGTTGTCGATGAGGTTGGTCCACACCTGGTTGAGCTCGCCGCCGTAGGCCGTGACGCGGGGGAGATCGGGGTCGAAGTCACGGTCCACCTCGACCTCTGCGAGTTTGTAGCCGAGCACGGCCAGCGTGTCGTCCAGGCTCCCGTTCACGTCCACTTCCTGCACCGGGGTGCGGTCCATGTAAGAGTATCCCTCCATCGTCTCGATGATCCCGGAGATGCGCCGCGCGCTCCCCTCGATCTCATCGACGAGGGAGGCCGCCTCGAGGGAAGCCGCGACGTAACGAAACGCGTCGGTGCGCAACCCGGGCGTCACGGACTCGAGGATCGGTGTCAGGTTCGTTGCCTCCAGCCCGGCCGCGACGAATGAGGAGGCCATGTCCCAGCCTCCCGAAACGCCGCCCTCCTCCAGCCAAAGGCTCAGTTCCTCCTCCTTATCGCACCGCTCCAACTCCTGGATGCTTCCTTCGTCCCGCGCCTCGGCGCGCTCCAGGAGATCATCTACGGTTCGTTCCAGCCCTTCGAGCGCCAAGGGCGTCAACTCACCACTGGCCACTGCACGCGCCAGGTGCATCCCGGCGGAGCGCAGTTCCTCCAGGCTCTCGCGCAGATCTTCGGCCGAGCTGCGGGCGGCAGTGGCCGGGTTGTTCAGTTGGTGCGCCAGGCCCGCGGCGAGGGTGCCCAAAGAGTTCAGCCTCTCGCGCTGTCCTGTGACGGACTGGAGGATCTGGACCCGCTCGGCCATCGTCTCCAGGACTTTGTTGCTGAAGGTAGGGTACTCCGTCAGCATCCTTCGGAAATGGTCGTTGGGGATCAAGAACATCCTGCAGTCCGAGAGCGCCCTCCCCGTCGCGAGAAAGGGCGTTCCCGCGAGCAGTGGCACCTCGGCGAAGAAATCGCCCGGCGTGAAGGTGTTTATGACAACCTCGCCGCCGTTCACTTCTTTGGTAATCCTGAGCTCCCCTTCCAGGATCACGTACAGGTCCTCGACGGGTTCTCCCTCCCTGCCGTTGACCTCGCCGGCGGGGACCACCTTCTCGGAACCCTGCTCCAGCACCTCTCGCAGCTCCTCATCCGCAAGCCCGTCGAAGAGCTCGATCCGGCGCAGTTCGTCGAACGTCGTCATGGGCGATCCTCGGGGAGGATCGGGAGCCGCACCTGGAAGCGGGTGTCGCCGGGTTCGGAGATGACGCGGATATCCCCCTTGTGATCCTCGACGACCACGCGATGCGAGATGTCAAGACCCAGGCCCGTGCCCTCGCCCACGTCTTTCGTCGTGTAGAAGGGCTCGAAGATACGTTCCCGCACGTCCTCGGGGATGCCGGGTCCGTCGTCGGCGATCTCGACCAGCACCTTCCCGTTCTCCAGAGCGGTCCGGACCATGATGCGGCCGTTGCCGTCGACGGCGTCTATGGCGTTATCCAAAAGGTTCGTCCACACCTGGTTCAGCTCGCCGGTGTGGCCACAGACGTGGGGGAGGTCCTTCTCGTACTCGCGGACGACCTCGACGTCGCCCTTCTTCAGCTTGTGTCCCAGCATGATCAGGGTGCTGTTCAACCCCGCGTGCACGTCCACATCACTGGAGGCCAGCTTGTCCATGTGGGAGTAGGATTTCACGGCCCCCACCAGCTCGGAGATGCGGGCCGAGGCGTGCTGGATCTCACGCAACAGTTCGTCCCCCGATACCTCGGAGGCGAGCCAGGCCACCACTTCGCCGACGGTGCTCTCCGAGAGTCGGGCTTCGAGCCCATCCAGCCACTCCGCGTCGAGGCCGGCACCGACGAGGGTTGGGGAGAGGTCCCACGCCTCCGCGACGCCACGGTCTTCCAGCCAGAGCGCCACCTCGTCCTCGAGGTCGCTCCTGTCGAGCGAGTCGAGTTCCTGGGCTCTCTCCGCGCGGGCCGCCACGTCCTCGGGCAGCCCGGCGACGACGCGACGTTCTTCGGGGCCCATAGAAAGCGCCCCCAGACCGACGGCCTTCGCTGAGGACGTGCGGAAGACCTCTCGGGCTTCCTGGGCGCTCCGGCCCGCGGCCGCGGCGGGGTTATTCAGTTCGTGGGCGAGGCCCGCGGCCATCGTTCCGAGGGAGATCAGCTTGGCGTGCTGTTGCTCGGCCTCCCCCAGGTTCCCCCAGCGTTCGACCAGGATGGCCACGAGATTGCGCAGTATCGAGGGGCAATCCGCGAGCATCCGCCAGAAATCTTCTGTCCCTAGGACGTAAAGACGAACCGCCGTCGCTGCGCGTCCGCTCACCGGGTAGGGCTTTTCCGTAAGCAGGAGCTCGTGGCCCCAGAAGTCCCCGGCCGCCAGGTTCTGCACGAAAACCTCTTGCTGGCGTACCCTGCTCGTCCACTCGATCCGGCCCTCCAGCACGACGTAGAAACCGTCGGGAGGATCTCCGGCCTTCTTCACGTAGTCGCCGGGTCGTAGCCTAAGCTCGCTACCACGCTCGACGGAGGCGAGCTGCTCGTCCGAGAGTCGTTCGAAGAGGGGTATCCGGCGCAGGACGTCGGTGACGCTCTGCATCCCTACACCTCCCTCATGTACTGGTGGACGAACTGGATCGCGATGGAGCCTTCTCCGACGGCGGAAGCGCAGCGTTTGACCGAACCGTGGCGCACGTCCCCGGCGACGAAGACGCCGGGGACGCTCGTCTCCAGCAAGAACGGGTCCCTGTCCGGCCGCCAGCCCTCCGGACGTTTTCCTTCGCGCATCAGATCCGGCCCCGATAGTATGAAGCCGCGTTCGTCGCGCTCCACGACGCCGTCCAGCCAGGCGGTCTTGGGCGCCGCCCCGATAAAGACGAAGAGCGAGTGGGCATCCACGGTCTCCGTCTCGCCCGTCGCGGAGTTCTTGGTGGTTATCCGCTCCAGATGGTCCTCGCCCTCGACGGAGACCACGCTGGTCTGCAGGAGCGCCTCGATGTTATCTTTCTCCTCGATCTGGCGCACCAGGTAATCGGACATGCTCTTTCTGAGGTCGTTGCTCCTGCAGAGGACGAAGACCTTCCGCGCGTGGTTGGAGAAGTACATCGCGGCCTGGCCGGCCGAGTTCGCGCCTCCCACTATGTACACGTCCTCGTTCTTGCACGAGAGGGCCTCCGTCTGGGCAGCCCCGTAGTAGATGCCGCGCCCGGTGAGGCGGTCCGCGCCGGGGGCATCAAGCTTCCGGTAGGAGACGCCGGTCGTGATGATCAGGGCGTAGCACGAGATCTCCGTCCCGTCCCCGAGCGTTACGATGCGGTAGGGGTCCTCCGCGCGCACCGCGCTCACCTCCTGGGGGGTCAGTATCTCGACCTCGAACCGCCTGGCCTGGTCTACGGCCCTCCGCGCGAGGTCGCCGCCCGAGAGCCCGGCGGGGAAGCCCAGATAGTTCTCGATGCGGCTGCTGGTCCCCGCCTGCCCACCAGGGGCTTCGCGCTCGATCAGAACGGTATTCAGGCCCTCCGAAGCGCCGTAGACGGCGGCCGCAAGGCCGGATGGTCCTCCGCCGACGATCACCAGGTCGTAGAACTGGTGCCCGGCGTGGGTCTTCAGCCCGATCTTCTCTGCTATCTCCCTGTTCTCTGGCGCTTCGACGTAAGAGCCGTCCTCGAAGACCACGAGCGGCAACTTCGGCGCGCCCGAGTCGGCGTGGGCCAGGATCTCGCGCGCTTCCTCGGAACCCTCGACGTCGAGCCACCTGTAAGGCACGCGGTTGCGGGCCAGAAACTCCCGCGTGCGGTGCGACTTCGGCGACCAGCGGTCCCCGACGACCCTGAGTCCCGTAAAAGGCGGCGTGTAGTCGGCCTGCCAGTCGCCGAGCATATCGTCGATGTTGGGGTAAAGGTTCTCCTCCGGCGGGTCCCAGGGCTTCTGCAGGTAGTAGTCCAGGCCCACGTCGTTGATCGCGCGTATGGCCGCCTCGGTGTCCGAGTAGGCCGTGAGAAGGGCGCGCTTGGCGTCGGGATAGCGCTCGATGGCCTCCTCCAGGAACTCCACGCCCGTCATCTTCGGCATCCGCTGGTCGACCAGAAAGAGCGCCACTGGGTCGCCCCGCAGCTTCAGTTTGCCGAGAGTGTCGAGGGCAGATTCTCCCGAGTCAGCCCGCAGTACCCTGTACTCGCGCGCGTACCGGCGCCTGAGGTCCCGCTCCACGGCCCGCAGCACCTGCGGGTCGTCGTCCACCGCCAGTATCACCGGCTTAGCCATGCTGCCCGCCCTTCAAATGCCATTGTCAAATGCTTGTTTCATCCCTCAAATCACGCCCGAATGTCTTCCGGACGCTCCAGAAAATTCTAACACCCCCGACAACCCGCCCGTTCGGGTAGGTCGGTCGCTACCCGTTGCTTGGGGTCCCGGAGAACTTCGGCAGGGTGCTGGCGAGCCACTCCTTCGCCTCGCCGACCTCTTCGTAGGTTAGCGGGTGGCCGACGTTTCGCCAGCGGAGGTCGACGTCGGCTCCCGCTTCGAGGAGGATGTCGGCCAGGCGTTGCGTGTTATCCGGGGGGATCATGCGGTCGGCGCGCCCTGCCGCCAGGAAGACGGGCATACCCGAGAGATCCGGCGTCACCTCGGGCTCGAAAGGGACCATCGCCCTGAACAGGACGGCGGCCCGCAGCAGCCCCGGATGCAGGAGGATCGTACTCGCGGCCACGTTGGCCCCGTTGGAGTAACCCACCGCGACGAGCTTCGCACGGTCGAAGCCGTACTCCTCGGAGGCGGCCTCCGCGAACTCGGCCAGCTCGTGCGTGCGCAACAGTAGGTCCTCGTGGTCGAACACTCCTTCTGCGAGGCGACGAAAGAAGCGCGGGGCGCCATACTCCGAGACCTTGCCGCGGGGAGAGAGTATGGCTGCGCCCGGGGCGAGAGTCTCCCCGAGTCCCACGAGGTCTTCTTCGTTCCCACCCGTGCCGTGCAACAACAGGAGCGTCGGGCCTGACTCATCCGCGCCGGGCACATAGCGGTGGACGAAGCCGAGATCGGCGCTCATGTGCGCTCTCCGGCCGGGACGCGCAGCGATGGGAGGACCTCTTCGAGCCGGTCGCGGCGGGTCTCCAGCCAGGGCGGGAGCTTTAATACTTCGCCGAGGTGTTCCTGGTCCTCGTCCACGGCGAAGCCGGGAGGATCGGTGGCGATCTCGAAAAGGACCCCGCCGGGCTCGCGGAAGTAGATGGAGCGGAAGTAGTTCCTGTCCAGTACTGGCGTCACGTCGTAGCCGAGGCCGGCGATCTCCTCGCGCAGCGCGAGCTGGGTCTCCTCGTCGGGGACCCGGAACGCGACGTGGTGGACGGTCCCTACGCCCATGCTGCCACCAGGGAAGCCCGCCGCGTTCACCACGTCCACGAGGTTTCCAGGACCGCCCTCCCCGGCGGAGAGCCGGATCCTACCCTCCGCCTCACCGACTTGCCGGAAGCCCAGGTGGTCGCCCATAAGACGGACGGTTCGGTCTGTATCCTCGACGGCGAGTGTTACGTGGTGAAAGCCTCTCACGGAGTGCTCTTCCCGTACCGGACCGCCGGCCCGTCCTGGTCTTGCGTCTTCGGCGGTGACGAGCTCGATACGCAGACGGTCAGGATCCTGGAAGGAGAGGACTGTATCGCCCAGGCGTTCGCGGGGCCGCTCGAAGCGGATTCCCCTCTCGACCAGGCGCTCGGTCCAGTAGCCGAGAGAGGCGGCGGGGATGGAGAACGAGGTAACGACGAGCTGGCCTGCACCTATGCGCCCCCCTGGCGCGTGCGCCCAGGGGAAGAAGGTCATGATCGTGCCTGGGCTCCCCGCGCCGTCGCCGTAGTAGAGGTGGTAGGTCTCGGGATCGTCGAAGTTGACCGTCTTCTTGACCAGCCTGAGGCCAAGGGTGCCGGCGTAGAAGTCCACGTTGGGCTGCGGCCCGCCCGAGATGGCGGTTACGTGGTGGATTCCGGTGGTCTGCGGGGTCATGGCGTTCCTCCCTGCTTCCCTATTCGACGTGCGGATACACCAGCGCGGGTCCGCGCGCGGCGGTCACGACCTTGGTGGAGACGCTCCCCAGCCTGGTGCGCCTGAATCCCGTAAGGCCCCTGCTGCCCACGGCCACGAGCGAGGGTCGCACCTCCTGGGCGGCTTCGAGTAGTACGTTGGCCGGGTAGCCGCCGGAGATCCTGGTCTGGGGCCTGCTACCGAGAATCTCCTCGAGCGCACCGGCCCTGTCTTCGAGCATTCCCTCGTCCCTCTCCCGCATCTGTGTGAGGTTCTCGACCGTGGATCTCGTCTCCCCGGGCGGAACCTCCGGCAGATCGGGATGCGAGTAGACGAGCAGACCCCCGGCGTCGTAGAGCTTGCCGATGCCAGCGGCGAGTTCCCCGGCCTTGCGTGCGTCCTCGGAGAAGTCCTCGCCAACCACGATCCTGGCCGGGGGCCAGACGTCCTCCGCGCCCGTAAGCACGAGCACGGGGACCCTGGAGTGGTGCACGATCTCCTCGGACTGGCTGCCCATAAGGATGCGTTGCACCGTTCCGAGCCCACGGCTGCCGACTACAAGCAGCCCGGCCCCGATCTCCTCGCAGAGGGAGATGACCTCGTTGGAGGTACGCCCCTTCCTGAGATAGGCCTTCGCAACCTCCCCGCCTGAGGCCCTGATCCCCTCTACTTGCTCGTCCAGTATCTCCTGACCCTGGCGCTTGAGCTCCCTCTTGACGAAGTCGTGGGCGAAGCCCCGCACGTCGTGCCAGACGTGGACGACGTGTAGCTCGGCCCCGCTCCTTTTGGCCAAATCCGAGGCTGCCTCTGCCGCCCTGACGGCGTCCTCAGAGCCGTCGGTCGGCAGCAAAATCCTCTCCTGAAGCACGCTCATCGTGGACTCCTATCATCCTCCAGGTTTCAAGACGCCACCCCGCATATTACAGCTAGCAGGCTGCCAGGGCGCGGTCAAGACCTTCCTCCCGATTGGACGGGCTCGCGGAACTGGCGGCGGTAGAGGTCAGCGTAGAGGCCATCTCTTTGCATCAGCTCCGCATGGTCGCCACGCTCCACGATGCTGCCGCTCTCGATGACGAGGATGAGATCCGCGCCCCTGATGGTGCTGAGGCGGTGGGCGATGACGACGCTCGTCCTGCCCGCTAGCAGCGTGGCCAGTGCCTTCTGGATGATCGCCTCCGTGCGCGTGTCAATGTTGCTCGTGGCCTCGTCCAGTATAAGGATGCGCGGATCTCTCAGGACCGCCCTGGCGAAAGAGAGCAGCTGGCGTTGTCCCTGGCTGAGCGCCCCGCCTCCTTCTCCCAATACCGTCTCGTAGCCTTCGGGAAGGGCTGTGATGAAGTCGTGGGCATTGACCACGTGGGCTGCGGCCTCCACCTCCTCGCGCGTCACCTGCGAGGGGTCGCCCGAACGGCCGTACCCGATGTTCTCCGCGATGGTCCCGGAGAACAGGAAGGGCTCCTGGAGCACGATCCCGATATTCGCCCTGAGGTCCTTGCGGGCGAGCTCGGTCACATCTCTACCGTCGACGAGGACTCTTCCCTGTGTAGCATCGTAGAAGCGTGGTATCAGGCTCGCTATCGTGGTCTTGCCGGCCCCCGTGGGGCCGACGAGGGCGACGGTCATTCCCGGCTCGACCTCGAAGTTCACATCGTGCAAAACGGGACGCCCGGGGTCGTAGGCGAAGGTCACGTGTTCGAAGGAGATGCGGCCCCTGGCGGCGCCGAGCTTCGGCGCATCCTCCTTGTCTTCCGGCTCGGGCGCCTCGTCGAGGATGTTGTAGATTCGCTCGGCCCCAGCGACCGCCGCCTGGGCCTGGGTGTAGACCTGGGAGGCGAGCTGTATCGGACGGAAGAACTGCTGGACGTAGATCAAAAAGGCCGTCAGGATGCCGACCGAGAGCGAGCCGGCGAAGACGAGGTAGCCGCCGTAACCTATTACCAGCGCGGTGGCCAGCGTCGAAAGCATGTCTATCGTGGGGGCGAAGGCTGAGGTAATCGCCACGGCCTGCACGTTGGCGTCGCGGTTGGCGGCGTTGCGCCGCCGGAAGCGGGCGATGTTCTCCTCGGTCCTGTTGAAGGCCTGTGCCTCGCGTACGCCCACGATGTCCTCCTGGACCCCCGCCGTCACGTCCCCGACCGTCTCGCGCGTCAGGCGGAAGGCGCGTCTCGCGCGGCGGGCGAAAAACGAGGTCAATACGAGCATTACGGGGATGATCGTGAAGCAGGCGAGGGCGAGGTTCCAGTCCAAAAAGAGCATCGCCACCACGATCCCGATGAGGCTGAAAAGGGACCCGAGCAGCTGGGTAAGCCCCTGCGAGAAGAGCTGGTTGAGGGTGTCGACATCGTTGGTCACCCGGCTCATCAGGTCGCCGACGGGGCGGCGGTCGAAAAAGCGCAGGGGCAGGTGCTGGAGGCGGTCGAAGATCCTGGCCCGCATGGAGGCCAGAAGCGACTGCCCTATGGAACCTACCTGGTAGACCTGGCCCCGCGAGGCGATGGCTCCCACGACGTAGACCCCGAGGAGCACGAGCATTGTCCTGGAGAGTCCGGCCAGGTCGCCCGGCAGGATGTAGCGGTCGATGGCGCGTCCGATCAACCAGGGCCCTCCAGCCTGCGCCGCAGCCCCGAGCACGACGAGCCCAAAGACGAGCAAGAGCTTGCCGGAATACGGGCGCAGCTCCGCGAGCAGGCGCCTGGTGGTGGCGGCCCTGTCACCGGCCCGTTCCTGCGGCACGCGCGCGATGGATTCGATGCCCCTGATCTTCGTCCTCCTCTTGCGGCTTCCTCCCCTGTCCTACGCGGGCGCGAGCTTCAGGGTCGTGGGCAAGACATCGGGACGTACCATCGCGGCCGTAGGTCCTGGTGCGGACTGTTCATACTTGCTCTTGATGGCGGCGCTCACCGCATCCACCGTCGTATCATCTGTAGCGTGGGTGGCGCGCACGGGGATGCGGGTGTCCCCCACGTGCAGCGCGCCTTCCGGGTTCGATGAGATCTCCCTGTACCAGCGGCCTTTCTGGCCGCGCACCGAACGCACGAAGACCTCGCCCCCCGTGACCACCACCCAGATGATCGTGCGGTGTTCTGGGGAGTCTTCGTCACGGCGGGTCTCGACGTAAACCTCCTCGGTCTCGTCGAGGAGACCGAGGGTTCCGGTGTCGAACGTATCGTTCATAGTCCTCCTAACCGTAGCGTTCTTCGTGGACTATCTCGTCGAGGGATTTGCGTGCTGGCCCGTAGCTCGCGCGTGACCTGCCGGCCCCCTCCTCGGGGTAGCCGAGGGAGATCACCGTCCGCACCACCTTCTCCTGAGGCACGCCGAGTAGCTCTCTGGCTGCATCCCTGCCGGAGCCGACGATCCAACCTATGCTCGAGCCGACCCCGTGCGCGTGGGCGGCGAGCATGATCCGCTCGGCGAGCCTCCCCTCGTCGTAGGTCTCCTGCTCGGCCCGATCGCCGGCCATAACAAGGACCAACCCGAGCGGTGCCCGGGCCAGATGCCCGGCGTAGCCCTCGACCGAGGCCAGGGAGCGCAGCATCTCCCCATCGCGGACGACCACGATCTCCCAGGGCTGTTTGTTCGACGCGCTCCCCGACCAGCGCGCCACCTCGAGAACGTCGTTCAAGACCTCCTGCGGCACAGGGTCGGGACGGAACGAGCGGACGGCCCGCAGGGTGCGCAGGAAGGAGACGCGGTCCTTCACCGTCCGTTGGTCTGTGGTCTCGCTCATGATTCTCTCCTCTCCGCGTCGATTGACCCAAGCTTCATGCGTACCTCTCTCTGTTCATGCGGCCGTCTCCGTGGGAGAGAGCAGTTGCGAGCCCAGGATCTCGTTGTAGAGTTCGCTATCCTGAAGTAGCTCCTCGTGGGTCCCGCTGGCCGCGATGCTGCCATCGTCGAGGACCAGGATCAGGTCTGCGTCCCGCACCGTGGAGACCCTCTGGGCGATGACGAAGACCGTGCGGTGCTTCTCGCGCATGAGCCGGTCCAGGGTCTCCTGGATCGCGGCCTCCGTCTCGGCGTCCACGGCCGAGGTACTGTCGTCCAGGATGAGGAGCCGCGGATCTATAAGGAGCGCCCGCGCTATGGCGATCCGCTGCCGCTGTCCTCCAGAGAGCCCGATGCCCCGCTCGCCGATTACGGTGTCGTAGCCATCAGAGAGCCCCATGATGAACTCGTTGGCCTGGGCCGCCTCGGCCGCCGCCACGACTTCCTCGTCGGTCGCGTCTGGCCTCCCGAAGGCCACGTTGTCGCGCACGGTACCCGAGAACAGGCGTGTCTCCTGGAGGACTATCCCGATCTGGGACCGGAGCGACGATAGCGTTACGTCCCGCACGTCATTACCGTCGAGCCTGACGGCCCCTCGCGTCACATCGTAGAAGCGTGGAATGAGGTTGATGAGCGTGGACTTCCCCGAGCCCGTGGTCCCGAGGATGGCGACCGTCTGACCCGGCCTTGCGGTAAAGGACACACCGCTAAGGATGTCACGCTCGCTGCCGGGGTACCGAAACGAGACGTCGTCGAAGTCGACCCGGCAGGAGATCGGGAGGAGGATGGAGGCGTCGGGGGCATCCTTTACGTCGAGGGGGGCGTCGAGGACATCGAAGACCCTCTGGGCCGAAGCACCCGCGCGCGAGAGGCTCGCCGAGAGGAAACCTATCGTGAGGATCGGGAAGAGCATGAAGCCGAGCAGAGTATTGAAAGCGACCAGATCCCCGACCGAGAGCCTGCCGCCGATGACCTGCCAGCCCCCAAACCAGATGATCGCGAGCGTCCCCACGTTGGCGAAAAGGAATACGAAGGGGAAGTTGTTCGCGAACACCCGCACGGTGGTGAGGTTCCTGTCCAGGAGTTCCTCGTTTACCGACGTGTAGCGGGCCGTCTCGTAGTCCTCACGGGCGAAGGCCCTGATCACCCGCACCCCCAGAAGGTCCTCCTGCAACACGGTGTTGAGCCGTCCGAGGGTCTGCTGGACCTCCCTGAAGATGGGTCTGATCCTACCGACGAAGCGTACCAACAGAGTGGCGATGACGGGAACTATGGCCAGCGCGACGAGGGCGAGTTGCCAGTCCAGGTACAGCAGCAATGCCGTCGTTCCTACCATCATCACGGCGGCGTTGGAGAGCTGGACGACGCCGGAGCCGGCGAAGGTGCGGATCTGCTCCACGTCGCTGGTCAAGCGGGTGACGAGCTGTCCGGTCTGGACCCTGTCGTAGTAGGAGAAGGAGAGCCGCTCTATCCTCTCGAAGAGCGCATCCCTGAGATCGTAGGCGACGCCCTGTGAAGCCCTCTCGGCCAGGTACCCCTGCAAGAACGTGAACAGGCCCCGCGCCAGCGCGAGCCCGACCAGATAACCGACCACGACGAAGATGACCCCGAGCCGGCGCGGGCCTATGCCTTCGTCGATGGCACGCCCGATGAGAACGGGCGTCGCCAGGTTGGCCCCCGAGACCAGGAGCAGCGAAAGGACCGCCACCCCACTCTCCCACCTGTACGAGCGTAGGTAGGCGAGCGCCCTGCGGAGCGCCCCGGCCCCCGAAGGTGTCTCCCTGTCGGCCAGAAGTGGTCCCCTACTCGCTCTTCTCGAGGATCGTGGCCTCCCGGTTTCCGTCAGTCAATCGTTCTCCTTCCCGTTGACGAGTGCGAACCTCAAGATTGTAGCGCGCAATTCAGCGAGCCAGCACTTCATACCTGGTCCGGGTGGATGCCACCGCTACCGCGCACAGGCATACGTCTTCGGCTGCTCGTGGATTCCCGCGGAAGCGGGAATCCAGCGGTAGTAGCGGGCTAGGCGAGGATGCCGATCGTATTTTCGGCCGCTTCTACGAGTGCGCCTGTATGCACCAGTCTCTCTGCTGCTTCGAGGTGCGGGGCCATGAAGGTGTCGACCTCGATGAACGGCACGTCCTGCCGTATACGCTGCCGGACGGCGCCCGTGGCCCTGGCAGGTTCTAGAGGATGGCGGAGATCGAGGGCCTGGGCCGCGCAGGCCGCTTCGACGGCGAGGATGCTGGAGACGTTTGCGAGGAGCCGGCGTAGCTTGCGGCCGGAGCTCCAGCCCATCGAGTTATGGTCTTCTTGCGTGGCCGAGGTCGGGAGAGAGCCCGTGCTCGCGGGATTCGCGAGGCGGCGGTTCTCTTCAGCGAGGGCCGCCGTGTAGTGTGGGACCATGAACCCCGAGTTCACGCCCGGTCGCGGGCTGAGGAAGGCCGGCATGCCCTCAGAGCGTCTCGGATCGAGCATGCGGTCGATCCTGCGCTCGGTGATCGCCCCGGCCTCGGAAGCCTCTATCGCCAGGAAGTCGAGGACGAGGGCGAGCGGCTCCCCGTGAAAGTTCCCGACGCTCTCGACCCTGCCGTCGGAGAGCACCACGGGGTTGTCCGTGACGGAGGCGAGCTCGCGACCGGCTACGACCGAGGCGTGATCCCAGGTGTCCCTGGCCGCCCCGAAGACCTGGGGGGCGCAGCGCAGGGAGTAGGCGTCCTGGACGAGGTGGGGCGAGTCGCGGTGGGAGGCCACGATGGGACTGCCCGAGAGCATCCTCGCGATGTTGGAGGCGCTAGCGAGCTGTCCGGGATGGGCCCGCAGGGCGTGGAGTTCCTCCCTGAAGACGCGGTCCGTGCCGAACAGGGCCTCGACGGACATCGCGGCGGTCACGTCGGCCGTCTTCAGGAGGTTCTTCAGGTCCTCCAACGAGAGCAGAAGCATCGCGAGCATACCGTCGGTGCCGTTGATCAGGGCGAGACCTTCTTTCGTGGCCAGCTCCAGGGGTCTGATGCCGGCGCGCTCCATTGCGTCGAGGGTCTCGACCGGTTCCCCCCTTTCCAACAACCGGCCTTCCCCCACGAGGCAGAGGCCGACGTGGGCGAGGGGGGCCAGGTCCCCGCTCGCGCCCATAGAGCCGTGTTCTGGGACGGCAGGAGTGAGACCCGAGTTGAGGAACACTATCAGGGCGTCGATGAGTTCAGGGCGGACGCCAGAGTAACCCGCAGACAGGATCTTCGCCCTGATCACCATCATGGCCCGCACGACCTCGGGCTCGACGAACGGTCCCATACCGGCCGCGTGGCTGCGCAGTAGCGAGCGCTGGAGCTCCAGGCGTTCCTCCGCGGCTATCCTGGTGTTCGCGAGCGCCCCGAAGCCCGTCGTTACCCCGTAGACCGGACGGACGTCGTCGATCATGCGCTCGATGTGCCTGCGGGAGGCGTTTACGCGCCCGCGGGCTTCCTCGCCCATCGTCACCCTCGCCCCTCTCCTGGCGACGGCGACAACGGAGGCCGGATCGAGGTCTTCTATGTAGAGTTCGGCGGGCGTCACCGGGCTCTACATCGCCAGGGTCGGCTCGTACTCCGGGTCCGTGAGCGCCCTACGGTCCGGACGGAAGACTTCGATCGGGTAGCGCGTGCGATCTTCCCGGGCGAGCTCGCCCAGGATCCTGCCGACGAGGCCGGCGAACTTGAACGCGTGCCCGGCGCCGCAGAAGAAGGTGACCTGGGGTATCCCTGGCACGGCGCCGAGCACGAACTCGCGGTCGGGCGGCATGTCGTAGAGGCACGTCTTGGTGTAGAGCTCAGGCCCGAGCGAGCGGGGAAGGTAGCGACCCAGGAAGTCGCGCAGGGTGGCGAGGATGCGAGGGTTAGGGTCGAACGTGCGGGTGTCCACGGTGACAACATCGCCGCCTGCATCCTGGCCGGCTTTGGAGCCTTCCGCACCGTAGACGGGGAGACCGTAGAAAGTGTAGTCCGGGCCGCCGTGCCAGATCCAGACAGGAAACCGCTCGGGCGCGAACTCCCGCAAGTAGGGCGTCTGGAAGTAGGTCACCTGCTCCTGGGTGCAGGTGAGGGGGATCCCGTACCCGAGATGGCCGAGCACCCTGTTGGTCCACGCTCCCACCGCGACGATGAGCTTCCTCGCGGAAAACGTCCCTGCCGCTGTCTCGACTTCGACGCCATCACCGACCGTGCGCACACCGTACACGGGCGTCTCCTCGAGGACCGTCGCGCCCCTGGCCCTCGCCAGGGCAAGGTGTACCGCATTGGCCCTGCCGGCGTCCACGAGGCCGGCGCCGGGTTGGTAGACGCCTCGCACGTTCCCGTCGAGCGTAAACTGGGGAAAACGGTCCATCACCTCGTTTGCGGAGAGTTCCTCGTACGGGATGTCCGCCACCGCCATCGCACCCGCGTACTTGTCGATGTACTCGGGCTCGTCCTCGACGGATTCGAGGTCGAGCCCGCCCGTCTCGAAGACCAGTTGTATGCCCGATTCCTCCTCCACCTCGGACCAGGCCTCGAAGGCGTGTGGCGTGAGGGCCGTGTAGGCCGGGTCGTGGTAGGAGAGGCGGATGATGCGCGAGTGATCTTCCGAGCCGCCCTTCTCATGGCCGAGGTGGAACTGCTCGAGGCCGAGGACCTCGGGACCTGCCTCGCGGGAGAGCCAGTACACGGCGGCGCTCCCCACGCCGCCGCAACCCACGACGATGTACTCGAACGCTCTATTTCCTGTCTCGCTCATGCTCGCCTCCCGGCCAGGGTCACAGTGGCGTTCACTTGGCTCGACGCCGCCTTTTGCGGCCCGACTAATTCTCCATACGGTGCAGCTCGTAGCCGGATTGGGCCCTGCCCGTCTTGGTGCGCCACTCGCGCTCATCTGTCGAGATCTTGCCGAGCGCCCTGGCCATCTCCCTGACGTGGGATGCGACGGAGCCGCAGCAGGAGCCGATGTAGTCGTAGCCAAGGTCGCGGGCCCTTAGGGCGAACTCGCCCATCGTGGCGCGGGGGAGGGTAATCTTCTCCAGCTCGTACGGAAACTCGGGGAGCGAGACGAAGTTGGGTTGCTCGTATGTCCCGTGGAACGCGACGGGCTGTGCCGCCAGGTGGACGGTATCGGGGACGGCGGCGCGTATCTCCTCCATCAGGGGCAGCATGTGCCCGGGCGAGCGAAAGCAGTTGGTGCCGACGATATCC
>JBKPNW010000116.1:0-7269 GCA_046732815.1 Actinomycetota bacterium
GCTTACCTTATACTCCAGATCTCACTCACCGAAAAACCCCTTCCGGGTCCTGAATAATACCATGAGCGTGTTACGACAGAAACCTGGTTACTCGTCCCCTATCCTCTTTCTATCGGCCTCGGAATGAGTCTCCCACAGCCCGTAGAATAGCCCTCCCCCACGCACCTTGACGTCGAGGTGGCCCTTGGCGGCGAGATCCTCTAGCATCTCGTCCGCCTCGTTTACCGTGAGCGAGGTCTCCATAGCCGCCTGTGCGGGCGTCAACTCGCCACGCCTGTGCAGGGCTTCCAATAGTTCCCTTTCCCTGGCGTTCGCCGCCGGGGGCTCCGAGCGGGAATCGACCAGGCCGGCGACACCCCTGGCGAAGACGCCAAAAGCAGGAAAGACCGCCCACCCGAAGACGAAGATCAGCCACCAGAACTGGGTAAAAGCTATCAGGAGGGCGGCGGCGAGAAGGATCAAACCGCCCGTCACCATGCCCGTTACAGCCTGGGCCCTCGGGCTCATCTTCTCTACGTCCAAACCGAAGAAGTCCTCGGAATCCCACCCGTGGCGGTGGCCTCTGCGGCGGGGCTCCAGGTCGCGATCCGGTCTCTTCTCCACAGGTCTACCTCGGGACTCAATATATCAGCAAATCCAGGACAGACCACACCTAAAGAAACGGCGCGTGGACGCGAAGCGAAGGCTCGAAAGTGCTAACCTCACCTCAGTCGCAAAGGAGGTCTAGCGGATGGAAGTGGGCGAGCGTGTGGACGGTTCCAGGGAACAGCTACTCGGGGAGCTGAACGAGTTCCTCAGGATGCCTTCGATCTCGGCCCGGGAGGGCGAAAGTGGAGCGTTCCGCGACTGCGCGCAGTGGGTGGCGGGAAAGCTGGACGAGGCCGGCGCCGAGGCCAGGATCATGGAGACCGAAGGCCATCCTGTGGTCTACGCGGAGGTCGGGTCGGGAGATGCGACTCTCCTCTCTTACGGCCACTACGACGTGCAGCCGCCCGAGCCCCTGGATCTCTGGGAGAGCGACCCGTTCGAGCCGACGGTGAGGGACGGGGGACTGTACGCCCGCGGGGTCGCCGACGACAAGGGCGACGTGCTCGCCCGCATACAGGCGTTGCGTCTGTATAGGGAGGAGCACGGCCAGCTCCCCTTCAAGCTCAAGTTCCTCATCGAGGGCGAGGAGGAGATCGGCAGTCCCAACCTCGCGGCCTTCGTCCGCTCCAACGCGGATCTCCTCTCCGCCGACGCCTGCCTGTGGGAGGGCTCCATGAAAGACGGGGCGGGGCGGCCCATGATCTTCTGCGGTACCAAGGGGATGGCCTACGTGGAACTGCGCGTCCGCGGGGCCTCCCACGACCTGCACAGCATGTACGGCGGTATTGCCCCGAACCCGGTGTGGCGCCTCGTCCAGGCCCTGAGGACCATCAAGGACGAGAACGGTGAGATCACACTCGACGGCCTCGACGCCCTGGCCGATGAACCCTCGGAGAAGGACCTCGAAGCGATAGCACGCATCCCTTTCGACGATGACGTGCTGAGGGAGTCCTGGGAGGTCGAAGCCCTGGACCGCGGCCTTGAGGGGCAGAATGCGCTGCGCGAGATGCTGCTGCGCCCGACCGCGAACATCGCCGGTATAGAGTCCGGATACACCGGTCCGGGCTCGAAGACCATCGTACCTTCGGAAGCTTTCGTGAAGATGGACTTCAGGCTCGTTGCTGGCCAGAGCCCCGGCCCTGTAACCGAGTTGATCCGGTCCCACCTCAGGAGACGCGGCTTCGACGATATCGAGGTCGTCGATTTGCACGGCGTCGAGCCGGCCAAGACGCCCGTCGACTCACCCGTAGTCCGCACCTCGCTAGAGACGTGGCAGGATCTGGGTGAGAGCGAGGCCGTGGTGTATCCGACCATCGGGGGGAGCGGGCCGACCTCGCTCCTGGTCGCCGACCTCGGGATACCGACCGTTATGACCGGGAGCGTGGCGAACGCGGGCAGCCGGCTCCATTCCCCGAACGAGTGGGTCCGCCTGGACGACTACTACGAGGCCATTAGTTACTTCGCCCGCTTCTTCGAGAGGTATGCCCTTTGATGGAGGGTACGGGGCTCGATATACCCGAGCGCGTCAGGAAGAGCCTCGCAGGGGCGGTCGCAGACAGGGGCGTGCAGGCGCGCGTGATCTCCACGCAGGGCCGCGAGTCGATGCGACCCCCGCAGGGACACATAATCATTGCTGCCAGTGAAAGTGAGGTGGAAGCGGTCCGTGGTCCCGCCCGTATCGTGCGCCGGCTGGAGTTCTACAAGACTTTCTACGGCCCCGTCGTCCGTCTCGCCATAAGCGTCTACCCGATGGGGGGTGAACCCCTCTCCGCCGGCACCACCCTCAACGTCTCCCAGGTCAGCGGCGACGCGGCCCTCACGGGCCTCGGCCGCCAGAAGAGCATCTACATACACTTCTATGCGGCGAGCGATGATGACCTCACGTACGCATTCTCCAAGGAGATCCCCAACGCCACCGAGCAACGTGGCGAGACGAAGAAGATCCTCAAGATGGCCCGCGACGCCTTTTCAGAGACACCCGAGGAGCGCAGGCGCTTTTCGGCGGCCGTGGGGCTCGCCGAGGGGCAGTTCGAGCTTCCTGTACCTGAACCTGACGGAGAAGGATAGTCTTCCAGGGCGGACCCGCGTATACTGCCACGTATGCAGGCGGGGAGCGCGGTAGAAGACTTTGTAGCCAAGATAAGCCGGGCGCTCGAAGGAGCCGAGCGCAAGGGCATACACTTGACTGCAGGGGCGGGGTCATGCGATCTGGAGGCCCAGCAGTTCGGCGGGCTTCCTGAGGAAGAAGACGATTTTCGGACCGGGCGTCCGCACCACCTGGAGTCCCCGGTGGGGTCCAGGGACCTCGGTGACCACGACGGCACCTCGCGGCTTTGCTACTTTCTGGACGGGGTGCAGAGCTCGCGCGAGATCGGGCGCATAGGGATGTCACCCGTTGTCGTCTCGACGGTTGCGGCCGCGATCGTCAACCGCTGCGGGGGGCGGTTCTCGCGGTTGCTGCTGGAGAGCCCGCCTACGGTCGTACAGGCCATGATCCTACCCCGCAGCGCCGGCGATACGGGCGTGGAGGCTTTCTGGGAGCTGCTACTCGCGGCTGGGTTCTCCGAGCTCGAACCCGATGAGGTCCCCTCCACCCCACACCTCGTCCTCGACTCCGCGGAGTATATAGTCGAGGCCGACCCGTCCGATTATGTAAGCATGAGGGAGAGGGCGCGCGGGAGAGTCAGGTCGCTCAGGGAGCGTCTGGAGGGGGGGCTGCTCAGGCGTTGGGAGGGTGATGACAGGGTGCTCGAGGATTCCGAAGCCTGGATCGCGGTGGACGGGCAACTCGGGGACATCAGGGAATCGAACAGGCGGGCCATCGGCCTGATAAAGAGCGTGGCCCGTCCGGAGTTCGTGGGGAAGGACGTCGGGATGCTGCTCGATCTGGGGCCGGGGATGCGGACGACGAGCTTCGTCCCTGACTGGCAGCTTCGTCGCGACCAGGGCGAACGGCGCACCTCCTGGTACCTCAGGATGTGGCCGCCGCAGCGCGGCGCCGACGCCCTGGGCTCATTGATGCGTGTCGAAGCGCCGCGCGACACGGGACCCGAGCAGGTCGACGAGATATCGCGTTGGATCCTCGCCGAGCGGGCGCCCCTGGCGAAGCCGGACCCCAGGTGGCCGGCGATGATCTACCCGATCCAGTACGTCGAGAAGATATTGAAACCCCTCGTCCAGGGCTCGGAGAGGGCCTACGCACGCCTCGAGCGCCAACTCGCATCGAACGGGAGGAACTAGATGCTGCACGACGATTTTCTGGACCAGGCCTCGGGCCCCATAGGCCGGGTCGTAACCAGCGAGGAGAGCCCGGCAACGGCCCACGAGTTCTTCTTCTGGACAGCGGAGACGGAAGCGGCCCAGAACCTGGACATCGGGCATATCGTGGCCGCCGAGTCCGAAGACGCCACGGCCGTCGCCGTCCTGGACGACCCGCGCCGCTACTCCGACCTGCAGAGCTTCCTCGACGACTTCTACGCCTACGACGGCGACCCTTCGCTCGAGGCGCTCTCCGAGAGGGTCGAGATACTGGTCTTCAGGGCGCGAGTTCTGGCCACCAAACATCGTGACGACAGGAAGAAGTCCAAGCGCCCGGTGCGCACCGGCCCCGTCTTTTTCGCCACGAACGCGGCCATCGGGTTCGCCCTCGGGACCGAGGACTTCTCGGGCCACCGCATCCCCATGCTCCTGCACGAGAACGGCAACGAGAAGAACGGGAGTTCCCAGCGTACGCCCCTCTACGTCGACGAGGAGTACCTTCTCGGGCCAGAAGCGGGCCACCTCAACATCACGGGCATGAGCGGTCTCTCCACCAAGACCAGCCACGCCCTCTTCACCATAGCGAGCACGTTCCAGACCGTAAAGGAGAAGAAGGTCGCCGCGCTCATGTTCAACGTGAAGGGCGCCGACCTCCTCTTTTTGGACAAGCCGGTCGAGGTGAGCGCGGAGGACGACCCCGAGCTCGCCGAGCGCTACGAGAAGGCCGGACAACGCGGATTGCCACCCGAGGACCGGGAGATGTACGAGTCTTTGGGCATCGAGGTAAAGCCCTTCGAGAACCTCAAGATCTTCGCCCCCCTGCGCTACGGGATGGAGTCGGGGGAGCGGATCTTACACGCCGAGGGCATCACTGCGCGCAAGCTGAATACCCTGCGGAGCGCGCGCGGAGAGGATTCCTGCGTGTACCCGGTGATCTGGGAGCTCGGTGACGTGTTGCCCTACGCCGGATACGTCTTCGAGCAGTCGGACATGGACGACAAGTTCAGGGGGTTTATAGAGGAGCTCAGGGACAGGGGCGTCAGGACGACGGCGGACTTCTACGCCCTGCTCGATGAGATAGAAGATTTCTTCGAGGCCGCCCGCGAGGACGGCAGGAACGTCTCTTCCTGGAACGGCCACAACCACATGACAATCGCCAAGGTCCGCAACCGCTTCAAGGTGCTACCGAACAAGTGCGGGGGCCTCCTGGCGCACGGGCGCGTCGAGCACGGCGAGCTACCTCGTGCGGACGGCCCTTTCGAGGACAACGAGATGCGGGTCGTCGACATCTCCCAGCTCACCGGCGTGCCGCAGGACCTCATCGTCACGAGCGTTATCTCGAAGATCTGGGAGCTCGCCGAGACGGGCAGGCTCGGGGTGGACAAGCTCGTAATCTTCGTCGACGAGCTAAACAAGTACGCCCCGTCGGGCAACTCGAGGACGTCTTCCTTAAAGGACACTCTCGTCGACATCTCCGCCCGCGGCCGGCACCTGAACCTCACGCTCTTCGGGGCGCAGCAATTCAGGAGCAAGGTGGACGACGAGGTGATCGGCAATGCCGCCACAAGCCTCTACGGCCGCGTCGGCGACGAGGAGCTGACCAACGCCAGCTACCGCTCCTTCTCGGGGACGACGAGAGAAGAACTACTCCAGCTCGAGAAGGGCCAGCTCCTCCTCAGGCACGCCCACTACGCCGTGCCAGTCTTCGGACGCTTCCCACGCCCGCCGGTCCTCATGGGTAAGCAGGGCACCGACATCTTCGGCGAGCAGCGCGGGGACCCGGCGTCCTCGGTCCTTGCCGTCATGCGCAACCTCACGGCCAAGCCACCCGCCATAACCACCATCCGCTCCGAGATAGCGGGTGTCCCCGAAGAGGAGGTCTACGAAGCCTTGGACGCCGTGCAGGCCGCACACCGCACGGGCCACGGCGCGGCGGATCCATACAAAAACTTCCGCTGGAACCTCAAACGGCCGGCGAGGACCGGATCGAGCCGCCGCGACGCCTCCAGGATCCTCTCCGGCCTGGATCGGATGAGGGACTGACCAAAGACTTCGTCAGGGAGGAGAGTGATTTGAGGTTCCCGCCAAGGAGAGGGCGTGAGAAGCCTACGGACTGTTCGTCGAGACCCCAGATCTCCCCGGGCTGCGATTCAAACGAATCCACTCCGCAAAGCCAATCTACTCTGTCCGCGTAACGAAGAACTACAAGGCGCTCGGCCTACGGGAAGGCGACACTATGGTCTGGTTCTGGATCGGCACGCCGACTACGATGAGTTGATCTCTCGCCTGTGAATGACGACACTCGACAGATAGCTACGAAATTACCTCGTGAACTACCCGATGATCCGGCTAGAATAGCGTGGGTCTCGAAATAGAAAGGATCATAAAGACATAGTCCGCATAGCCCACATCTCGGACACTCATCTGGGATACACGAGGTACCCGAAGCTTCATCCCGAGACGAGCCGCAACCAGCGGGAGGTCGACGTCCAGGAGGCTTACGGGCGGGCTGTGGATGCGATCCTGGAGCGGGATGTGGATCTGGTTGTCCACTCCGGCGACGTCTTCGACTCTGTGCGCCCCGCGACGCACGTGATCATCGGCTTTCTGAAACAGACGTTCCGGATCACAGGCCGGGAAATCCCCTACCTCGTCGCCGCAGGCAATCACGAGACGCCGCGCCTCCGCTCGACGACAGCGGCCCTGGAGTACGCGAACCTGGTAAACGCTATCTCCGCCCACGGCTTCGAGATAGATTACGAGCTTGTGGAGGTCGAGGGGGCCAACGTCGGGGTGACGCTCGTCCCGCACGGGGCCGTCTTCGGGACGGGGGCCGTGACGCCGTCACGAGACGCGGACGTCAACATACTCGTGACGCACGGGTTGGTGCCCGGTCTCGAGGCGCGCCAGCACGAGATGGGGGAAGCGAACCTGCAGCCGGGGATGCTCGAGGGCGGCTTCGATTACATCGCGCTCGGACACTACCACGACTTCCACGAGCACAAGCCGAACGCCTTCTACGCCGGGGCGACGGAGCGGTTCGGGTTCGGGGAGGTCGAATCGAGACCCGGCTTCGCTATCGTGGAGTTCGACGGTGATGGTTTGAAGAGCGTCGAGCACGTCGAGATAGCGGCGCGTCCGATGCTGGATCTGCCCAAGATCAGCGCCCGCGACATGGACGCGGCACAATTGACGGAGGCCGTATACGAAAGGACTTCCGGCGTCGACCTCGACGGCGCCATCGTGCGACTCAGGGCCTATGACGTGAGGCGCGGGGTGGCGAGCGGCATGGACCGGGAGCTGCTGAGAGATCTGCAACGCCGGTGCCTGAACTTCTCCCTGGAAGTCCACGCCGAGGAACGGCCCGATGACCTGGAGAGGAACGGCTCCCAGACCGCCGTCTTCGGACCGCTGAACGAGGAG
>JBKPNW010000117.1:0-2646 GCA_046732815.1 Actinomycetota bacterium
GGTCGTCCCCGTCGTGGTCAGAGGTGTGATCTCCCCTTCGGCGTTACGCAATCCTCTGATCCACCTGCGCCGCCGCAAGCGCGAGCGCGAGTGGCTCGCCGCCACGTTCCAGCTCCTGATCTCGGCCCTGCGCAACGTGGACGCCTGGGTCGACTTCGGACGCCCCATCCATACCGAACAGGGGAAACCCGTCGGCGAGGCGGTGATCGAGGAGATGCGGCAGTTGATGGAGAATAGCGAGAAGGTCTGAGGTCGGACGTGTGGCGTCGCCGGTCACCGCTCGTATTCCTGTTCGTCACGGTGTTCGTGGACATGATCGGGTACGGTATCGTGGTGCCCTTGCTGCCATTCTACGCGGGCTCGTACGCTTCCGGCGCAGCGTTCGTCGGTCTGCTTGGTTCTCTTTACGCCGCGATGCAGTTCGCCGGCGGTCCTTTCCTCGGCGGACTGTCGGACCGCCACGGGAGGCGCCCGATCCTCCTACTTTGCTTGCTCGGAACCTCACTCGCCTACCTGCTGCTCGGCCTTGCCCAGACGCTTGCCTCACTCGTCGTCGCCGTCGTCCTGGCAGGCGCCGCGAGCGGCACGCTGGCGACCGCCCAGGCCTACATAGCTGACAGCACGTCGAAAGACGACAGGGCGCGGGGGTTGGGCATGATCGGGGCGGCCTTCGGGCTCGGCCTTATGGCAGGACCGACGCTCGGCGGCCTCCTCAGCCTCCACTCATTGAGCGCACCAGCCCTCTTCGCCTCAGCGCTGGCTCTCACCAATTGCGTCTTCGGCTACCTGACTCTGCCTGAGTCGCATGTTTCGCACCTGCGCAAGAAGGTCCCCATCTTACGTCTTGACCCTATCTCACAACTGGCCCGGATACTCAAGATGAGACACGTGCGAGCCTTGCTCGCAACAGTTCTGCTGCTCAATCTGGCTCTCGCTGGGCTTGTGAATAACTTTCCGCTCTTCAGCCAGGCCAGGTTCGGGTGGGGGACGACGTCAAACGCCTTCTTCTTCGCTTTCGTGGGAGTGTGCGCCGTCGTCACGCAAGGGTTCCTGATCGGTCGACTCCAGCCGCGCTTCGGGGAGAGCGGGCTTCTCCTCGGCGGACTCGCCCTAGTCTCCCTCAACCTCCTCCTCGTGTCGCTGGCCCCTTCCGACGTCCTCCTCTACCCTATTGTCGGCCTCCTGGCACTAGGGATGGGACTCGCGATCCCTAGCCTCACAGCCATCATCTCCAACCGGACCCTGGCCGGAGTGCATGGAAGGCTCATGGGAGGCATGCAGGCGATCCTCAGCCTCGCTATGATCCTCGGCCCCGTGGGCGCCGGGCTCGCCTTCGACCATCTCGGCATCCCGGCGCCCTACCTCATCGGCGGGACACTAGCCCTACTCGCCCTGATCGTCTCGGGGGCGGACCTACTTTCGGGACGCAGGACCGAGGCTATATAAAGGGCGAGGACGTCGGGGTAGGTGTGTAGGCTGGAAAGGAGTAAGAGCATAGCCTCAACAGGCTCTACCTCTAACCGGGCGAAGTGAGCGAGCGGTCGCCTGGCAGGGACCTGGCCGAGCTCGCCGCTCGGAGGACGGAAAAGGGTAGCGTCGGTCTGCCGGTCGGTGTTCAGGTCGCGGCCCGCCACTGGCGCGAGGATGTAGTCTTGGCGGTGATGGCGGCCCTGGAGGAACACTTTCGAACACAACCGGATTATCCCGCCCGGCCGCCTATCTAGGGTCACCAACGAAACGAGGAGACGTTATAAGGCGCCGAGAGTTCGCACACTACCGCCTTCTACTGGGCCCACGCACGCTGGGACAACGCTTCGAATGTTGTTTCATGTGGCGATCAAGGCGGGCGGCGCGGCGACGGTACGGCTCATTTCGTAGCGGCCGCGAGGCCCGCGAGGACGTCGGATGCGTGGACAGCGTGGTTAGGTGGAGCTAACTTCCTCGGATTGTTCTGGCTCGGGAAACGCCCCGATCTGCCGCAGCAGGCCAAACTTGTCCTCCACGTTCCACGACTCGGCGATCTTGCCTCCCTGTATCCGATATAACGTGATGCCCGTGACTTCAACCTCCGTGCCGGTCGGGGGGATGCCCTTGTACTCCCCCTGGTGAGTGGCGCGGCTCCTCCAGCGAGCTACTACCTTATCCCCTTCGGCTATGAGATCCTCGATGGTGTTTGCCACGTCCGGAAAGCCTCGACGGTAATCCGCTGCCTCCTGCCTAGCGGCCTCAGCTTCTTCGGTAGCATAGAGTTCATCTGCGACGTCGAGATTGCCGGTATGGTTCCAGAGCTCTTGTTGCTCTCGGCGCACTAGAGCTTTGTTCTCCTCTGCAGACACCTGTTTTCTCCTTTCTGATCCGGGCGTCCTCGGAAGGAGTTGTATGACATCCCGAATGATGCCACCAGGCGAGCTCGAACGCACCCCGTCGCACGACAACACCCTACGCCTGGTGACTGCGAGGCCTGCGAGGAGGCGGAGGTAGAATAAACGTAGCGGGAGCCGATCGCGGTAGACTCATGCGCTTACAAATGCCCCAAGACTGACACCGACAACCATCCTCATTTCCGCGTATTCCGCATAGCTATGCGGATTACTAGAGGGTGATCGACGGGGCTCGAACCCGCGACCTTCGGAGCCACAATCCGTA
>JBKPNW010000118.1:0-18030 GCA_046732815.1 Actinomycetota bacterium
GGCAAACCCTACGGCCCCACGATCCGGAGTGAGAGGGTGATACTCAGGATCGCCCCGCGCCGCCAGATCGTTCGCTCACCTTGAAGCGGTTCGCAAAAAGGTTCACCCTCTTTGCGAACCGCTCCGGTCAGCTAGTCAGCATTTCAGCATGTCAGCTCTTTGGCTGAAGCGCTGACCAGCTATTCTTCCCAGAACGGATGCGTGTAGCCCATTTCGCTAAGGGTCTGCCGGATCTCCAGCATGGCCGTGTACGTCGGTAGCACGTAGAGCGTCTCGCCTGGCGGGGTCGCGGCGAGGGCGGACTGAAGGGCTTTCTCGCGGTCGGGAATTACGGAGCCTACGGGGAGCTCGGCGTACTTGAGGCGCACGGCCATGTCTTCGGCCCTGATGCCGCTGACGGTGAACGGGGCGGCATCCGTTTTGCCCTCTTCCCTCGCATCGGCAAGCATCTCGAAGTCCACATCCCAGAGCCACGAGACGTCGCGGCCGTCGGCGTCGTTGTCGTTTATGGCGATAAGGACGTGGCGGGCTTCGGCGCCCGTGACGAAGGTGCGCAGGATCTCATTGAACCCGACAGGGTTCTTGATGAGCAATAGGAAAGCGTCTCTGTCCCCGGCCTTTACCCGCTCGACCCTCCCGAAAGCCCCCCCGAACGCTTTTAGGCCACGGAAGATCTCCGCGAGCCCGACCCCAGTCTCCCCTGCCACCGCGGCGGCGGCAAGGGCATTGTAGACGTTGTAGAGACCGGGGAGGCCTATCTTTATGTGAGCCTCGCCCTGCGGGGTCGAGAGCAGGAACTCCGAGCCATGAGCCCCTCGGAGCCGCACCCTGCTCGCGCGGTACGTAGGTTCCGGCCGCGTGAAGTCGCAGTGGCGGCAGTCGTAGACGCCGACGTGCCCCATGTACACGGTCTCGTAGACGAGGGCTGTCCCGCACACCGGGCAGTCCTTCGAGTCGGCGACGTGCTGCAGACGTCCCGTGTCCAGAGAAGGCTCATCCACACCGTAGAAGACGGGTTTTCTGGCGGACCGCCCGAGGCTCGCGACGAGGGGGTCGTCCGCGTTCAGGACCACAGCGCCGCCCTGCGGCAGGTCTCCAAACGCCGAGGCTATGACCTTGCCCGTATAGGCGAGCTCCCCGTAGCGGTCGAGCTGGTCCCTGAACAGGTTGAGCACTGCGAGCGTCCCGATCTCCGCCTCCACCGCCACCTTTGGCACGCTCGCCTCGTCCACCTCGAAGAGCCCTATCTCCGAGGCCGGTATCCCGGTCAGTCCCGAGTCCGAGACGAGGGCCGCGGTCACGCCGGTAACCAGGTTGGCCCCCGTCGAGTTGTTCACGGCCCCGATACCGGCAGCCTGGAATATCTTGGACACCATCCTGGTCGTGGTCGTCTTGCCGTTCGTACCCGTAATCGCCGTTGACCCGAGGCGCAGCCGCCGCGAGAGCTTTGTCAATACCTTCGGGTCAACCCTGCGCGCCACGACCCCGGGCACGGTCGAGCCTCCGCCGGTCTTCAGCGTCTTGCTCGCGAACCGGGCCGATCTGGCGGCCAGTATCGCGGCGGAGAGACGCAGGTCTGGTAGCGGGCTCATAGGGTGGATTATATGGCACCTGGCCGTTCTTCCGGGTGGCGTGCCCCAGAGGGTGCGGTAAAAATAGCGCATGGAGATCTTCGAGAACCTCTCGGCCAGTTCGCGGCTCGAGAGCGCGCAGTTGGACGCCTACTCGCGGGCGGTACGGGACGTGACAGAGCGACTCGAGCCGGCGGTGATCTCGGTCGGCCTACCCGACGGACGTGGCGGTGGGAGCGGGGTGATAGTAGGCATCGAGGGCGACTCGGCCACCGCCATAACCAACAGCCACGTGGTGCGCGGCTTGCGCAGCCGCAGGGCTGGCAACCCCGGCGGAGACATACAGGTCACGCTCTCGGACGGGACGTCGGCAGCGGCCGAGGTGCTCGGCGACGATCCGCCGAGCGACCTCGCCGTCGTCCGCTTCGACACGGAGGAGGAGCCGACCGTCGCCACGCTGGGCGACGCGGGGGATCTCGTGGTCGGCCAGCTCGTCGTCGCTATTGGGAACCCCCTCGGCTTCCAGCGGAGCGTGACAGCCGGCGTCGTCAGCGCCCTCGGGCGTTCCATTCGGGGCGAGAGCGGCCGGCTTATAGAGAACGTGATCCAGACCGACGCGGCGATCAACCCTGGCAACTCGGGAGGCCCGCTGGCCGACGCCTCGGCCAGGGTCGTCGGTATCAACACGGCCATCATCGGGGGGGCGCAGGGTATTGGCTTCGCCGTCCCCGTCTCGGGTACGTTCCGCCGCGTCGTCTTTACGCTCGTAACCGAGGGCCGGGTGCGCCGCGCCTACCTCGGGGTTGTGGTGGAGAGCCGCCAGGCGCGCGGCGAGTTCGAGGGCGGCGCCGGCGTGAGGAGCATAGCCCCCAACAGCCCGGCCGAGAGGGCCGGCGTGAAACCGGGAGACGTCATCGTCGGCATGAGAGGAGAGCCTGTCCACTCGAACGACGATCTCCTGAACATGCTCGACGCGTCGGCCATCGGCCAGGACGCCACGCTACGCGTGCTGCGGGGAAACAGAGAATTGTCGCTGACCGTGCGGCCCCGAGAACAGCCAGAAGAATAGCTAGTAAGCACTTCAGCACGCCGCTTCGCGGCTTGTCAGCATTTCAGCTAGAACGTGGTCGGCGAATAGCGGAGATGACAACTTGCCGAGGATGGCCCACACTTACGTTCTTGATAGAGTGGCATGGCCGTGTAGCAAATTCGCTACGTCGACAAAAAGCTGAAATGCTGAAGTGCTGACAATCGAAGGCGAAGCCGGAGCGTGCTGAAATGCTAAGCGACCGAAGGGAGCGATATGCCCGACGTGACTTTCGTGGTTAGCGATGTAACGGGGGCTGAGGAGTCCGAGAAACTGGAGCGGGCCCTGACGCGCCTGGAGTTTGTGAACCTCGTAAACGTGGACTCCGAGAGGGGGCTCGTCGCGGTCTCGTATGAGGGCGGGGAGACGGAGCTCCAGGGGATCGAGGACGCCATAGAGGAGGCCGGACACAAATCCGAGCCTTCCCCCGGCGCCGATCCCGACGTGGACTGATCCATGCCAGCATCCTTCCTCTCTGTCTCCGAAGCGGCCCGCTTTCTGGACATCCCCGAAGAGGAAGCGAGAAAGCTCTCCGATGCCGAGGGCCGTGTCTCCCTGGAGGCCGTAAGGAGCCGGGCCGGGGCGGCGGCTATAGCGAGGGAGCTGGCCAGCGCCCGCGAGGAGGTCGGACGGTTGTCGGGACAGCTGGGGGAGGTTCGCGCCTCCAACGTACGGCTCCAGAGGGAGCTCAAAGACTCGTTCGAGGAGCGCAGGCGCCTGACGGAGGAGGTGCTCGAGCTTAGGGCCGCGGCCGAGGAGAGGCTCATGCTCATGGAGCGCATCGAGCACATAGCCCGTGTCGAGCAGGAACTGGAGGAGAGCTCCTCCGAGCTCGAGCGCCTCAGGAACAGGAGGCTCCTGGAGAGGCTACTGAATCGCTAGTGAGTCTCCCTACCCCGTGCTGGAGGGGCTGGATCTCCTTTCCCACAGCCAGGCCAGGGCCACGAAGATGCCCGCCGCGACGAGGCCGATGATCCACTCGATGCCCTCGTAGTGCTCCAGATAGGGATGGGTTACCTTGTCGGCGAAGAGCATCTCCACTGCCAGGTAGACGAGCAGGCCGGCGCCAGCGTAGACGAGGATGGGAAAACGGTTCAAAAGAGACGTCAAGAGCGCAGCCCCGAAGATCACCAGGGGTATCGTCGTCGCCAGCCCGATGACGAGCAGCATAAAGTCGACCTCGCCCCCTATCCTGGCGGCCTGGACCAGCGCGATCACGTTGTCCAACGACATCACCGCGTCGGCCACGATGATGATCCTGACGGCCTGCCAGGTGCTCGAACCGGCCTTCACTTTCTCCTCGTCGTCATCGTCATCCTCGTGTACCAGCCCCCAGGCGATCCAGACTAGCAGCAATCCTCCCGCTACCTGTAGCAGTGGCACTTCTAACAGCAAGGTGATGACGCCAGCGAAGATTAGCCTGAGCACTACGGCCCCGGCGGCGCCGAAGACGATGGCCTTCTTCCGGTTGGCGCCCTCCAGGGTACGGGCTGCCATCGCGATGACCACGGCGTTGTCCCCTGAGAGGATCAGGTTAACGATCAGCACCCCAAAGAGCCGGCCAAACCACTCCCCCGTCATGAACTCCATTTGATCCGGCTTCCTCCTCGAACATACGACAGACTACCTATCTTATCAGGAAAGTGAACAAGCAAATGCAAGGATCGATCCAACTCAGCCGCCGATAAGGAAGTCGATCGCCGCAACGACGAAAACTATGTACAGAGAGCCGGCGCCGAGCATGTAGAACGCCCGCAAGGGTGCTTTGCGAAGCAGGAAACCGAGGAAGACAATGCTCGAGAGGATAGCGAGGACGGCTGCGAGGGCGCTAAGGAAGTCGAGTTGCCACGACGTGAAGAGCACCCCGATCGAGACCGGGATGGTGCTCTGGAAGACCATGGCCCCCGTGATGTTTCCGATGGCGAGCGTATCCTTGTTGTCCCTGAGCCAGACGACGGAGTTGAACTTCTCGGGCAGCTCTGTGGCCAGGGGCGCCAGGACCAGTGCGATCAGGCCGGCGGGGATTCCCACGGATTTGGAGAGATGCTCGACGGCTCCGACGAAGAGGTGGGCACCGAAGCCCATAACGGCGACCGTCCCGATCAGCTGCGCGGCGACGGCCCAGGTTGGTCCCTGGGAGCGGTAAGGCCAGAGCGTAAGTTTGGCGGGGACGTCCCCTTCTGTCTCCCCGCCCTTCCTTACGGTCCATACCACGTAGGTGACGTAGACGGCGAGCAACACCACGGCCACGAGTATCTTCACCGGCAGGGGCAGCGACAAGAGGCCCGCCGCCGCGGCCAGGACAAAGCAAGACAGGAAGAAAAGGAGATCCGGGATAGCCGTCTGCCGGTCGGCCGTGATCTCACTCCCCGTCTCCCTCCTGGCCCTGTAGCCCAGGGCTGCCGCCCCGACGATGAAAAGGGCGAGGGTAGCGAGCAGGAAAGGCGCGCCGAGGATCGCACCGATACCTATTTCACCTGCGGCGGCGCTGCTCGACCCAAGGAGCAAGGCGCCGATGATTGCGACCAGCGGGATCATGGTCTCCGGCAACGCCGTGCCGACGGCCGCGAGCACGCTACCGACGGCCCCCGCCCCGAGGTTCAATCTGCCGCCCATGATCTCGACGGCGTTGGTGAAAAGGATCGCAGCACCGAGTATCGCCGCCAGAGAGAGGATCAACTCGATTATCGTCACGGGCACTCCTTACGACCATAGGAGGCAGGAACGTGCTAGATTCTTACCCGCTGGCAACCTTACTATACCCGGACGCGGAGGACATGGACGAACTCGAGAAAACCCTGGCTGCGGTCGCGAGCGGCAAACTCTCTCCCGAGTCGGCCGCCGGACGGCTGAAGAGCGGCGAGGTACGCTACCTGGGCGAGTTCGCGGCCCTGGATCTCGGCCGCTCGGTCAGGAAGGGCGTCCCCGAGGTCGTCTACGCCCGCGCCAAGAGCCCCTCCCAGGTGGCAGACATCTGCGCTGCCCTGCTCGAGTCGTGCGAGCGTGTGATCGTAAGCTCCCCCAGCCCCGAACATGAGGCCTCGATCCGGGCGACGCTCCCCGAGACCCCTCTCAAAAGGGCAGGACGTTCCGTCGTGATCGGTGCCGGCACGCCGGCACCGAGCGGGGGTCGTATCGGCGCCCTGAGCGCTGGTACCTCGGACCTGCCCGTCCTCGAAGAGGCGCTCGCCGTGGCCACAGAGATGGGTGCGTCCGTGCTGGGGTTCCACGATGTCGGGGTAGCCGGCGTCCACCGCCTCGCCGCCCCGTTGGAAGAGCTCAGAAGGTTCGATCCCGACTGCCTGATCGTCGCCGCCGGGATGGAAGGCGCGCTGCCGAGCGTGGTCTCCGGCCTCGTCGCCGTGTCCGTGATAGGGCTTCCGACCTCCACGGGATACGGCCTCGGCGGTGATGGGACCGCCGCTATACTCGGTATGCTCCAGACCTGTTCCCCCGGTCTCACGGTCGTCAACGTGGACAACGGCATCGGCGCGGGGGTTACCGCAGCCCTGATCGCCAACCGCGCCGCCGCAGGCCGCACGGCCCGCGAGAACGGCCGAAAGTCCGGTCCCGCCTAGGACCGCAATGCGAGCGTTCGTCGCCATCTTCCCACCGCAAAGCGTCAGGCAAGCGCTGTTTCGCGCGGCGCAAGACCTTCCGGCGGGCAGAGATTTCCGTCTTATCAGCCCGGAGAAGCTTCACCTGACCTTGAAGTTCCTGGGCGACGTGGCCGGGGATACCCTGGTACAGGTAAAGCAGGCACTCGAACCGCTGGGCGAGAGGCACGAACCGTTCGAAGTCAGGACCTCGGGCTTCGGGGCATTCCCCTCCGAGAAGAAGGCACGTATCCTCTGGGCCGGCGTCGGAGAAGGATCGGAGTCGCTGCGCGCGGTGGCCCAATACGTAGAAGATCTCCTCCAGCCCGCCGGTTTCGCAAGAGAGCAACGACCCTACATTCCCCACCTGACCCTGGCCAGGGCGCGGGGTCGGAAGGCGAAGCTCGAGAATGGGAGTATCTCCCCACCCGCGCTTCGCTTCAGGGTATCCGGTGTACAGCTGGTGAAGAGTGTTCCAATGGCAGGCGGAGTTACCTACTCCGTCCTGGAGACCTACCCGTTCTAAAGCGGAATTTGGGAGGGTTTCGACCCTCCCAAATTCCGCGCTAGTCAGCATTTCAGCACGCTTCGGCCTGCGGCCTTCGCTTGTCAGCTAGTCAGCTTTTACTTTTTGCTGACTAGCTGAAGTGCTTAGAAAGCCGTGATCAGGGGTCCGATGGACATAATGATGAAGAGCAGGATCAGGATCATAACTACCAGGGCTATAAAGGTACTCCCACTCATGCGTCCGCGCTTCTCAGATAAGTATCCATCTGGCGGTCAATTCTAGCCGCTGCCGGACGCGTCTGCCAGCGCCTCAGGCGTTTCAGAGCTCGTTCGCGTAGAACACCCTGCGCTCCGGCGCGGGCCCTCCGCCCGCGGTGAGCTTCGCACGGAACGCGTGAAACTCCTCCACCTTCTCGGAGATGAGCCTTACGACGGGGTCGGGATCGGAGCGCAGCTCCAGGATTCTCTCGAGTGCGGCCCCAACGCTTACCTGCTCCACGACCCCCGCCGGTCGTGGCTCCTTATAGAAGATACGACACCCGTAAGAAGCCCTCGCCGCATCGTGGATGACCAGGATCATCTCCGGCCTCGCCGTCACCACCCGGGGCACGTTCTCTAACTCATACATCACCCTCCGTCGCCGGTAGACTTCCCGCTGCAACTCTTCGCGTACTATCTCCCCAAACCCGTCACCTTTAACCATAGAGTAAGCCTCATCCCGACTCCTCTCGGCGTCCTGGACCCAACGGCCCACGCCATCGAGATCCATGCTCTCATCACAAAGCGGACAGCGGTATTCGGATCCGGAAGAGACCCTCAAGCCTTCCGAGTGCAGGCAATTTTCGACCAGGTCACCCATGTGAAGCTAGTATTGTACTCCTTTCCCACCCCTGCGCGACTCTCATAAAGAGCGCGAGGACTATCTATACTTTGACTTTAGCTCTATGTCGATGGGAAGTCCAGGGTGTCGGAGCATCCTCTAACGGCCACCGGTTGTTCTCTTGTGGGTTCCCCGGACCACGTTTTACCAGCAAAGCCGTCTCAGCTCTGTTGTTATGCGTAGGCGGCCGGCGTCGTAGAACTCCTCCGGAGGCTTGGCGGGCATGCGCCGGCTTTCGTGGTGATCTGTACCTCAAGTTGAGCCTGAGTACTCGTCTTGCCGGGCTTGTGGACGACGGTTCTGGTATTTTCCGGCTGTGAGCATCTCGTCGGGAGACGTACATCTGGTTCTCAATCCGTCGGCAGGCAAGGGGCGGGCTGGTGGGTTGCGGACGTATGTCTCGCAGTTTTTCGAGGAGCGAGGGTTGCGGCCGATCTGGCATGTTACAGAAGGGCCTGGCCACGCAGGCAGCATCGTGCGCGGTCTGCCTGGGGAGGCATCCGTAGTAGCTGTCGGCGGAGATGGGACGGTGCACGAAGTGGCGGCCGCGTGCGCCGGAACGGGCCGGATCATGGGTTTGTTACCCGCGGGTAGCGGCAACGATTACGTCAAGGCCCTCGGCGTGGGCACGGGCCTCCGGAGAGCGTTGGAAGTGCTCGTCGAAGGGAGAGTCCGCATCGTCGACACGGGGGAAGTCAACGGGGTTCCCTTCAACAACGGCCTCGGTATCGGCTTCGACGCCGAGGTCGCGGCCGGGGTCGCCGAGGCTCCGGTTTATCTCGGGGGGACAGGACGGTACCTGTGGTCGGTCGCGCGGTTGCTCTGGGACTTCCGGTGCCACGAGGCCAGGCTCGTAATCGACGGCGAAGTCATCGAGGCCACAACCATACTCGTCGCGGTGGCCCTGGGCACTACATACGGATCGATGTTCCGGCTCACGCCGGGGGCCATACTCGATGACGGCCTCTTCGATGTGATCTGGTCCGAAGAGGTGAATCGGGCCGAGGTACTCCGGCTCATTCCGGCGGCCTTGCGGGGTACGCTCGCCGAACGTAAGAAGATTCATACCTCCCGCGCGCGAGAGGTGGAGGTAGCGCTCTCCGAAGAAGTACCCGCGCACGTTGACGGCGAGATGCTCGTGGGTACCCGCCACTTTGTGGCGCGGGTGTTGCCTAGAACGCTCCACTTAGTGGCACCGTAGCTGTCAGCAGATCAGCATTTCAGCACGCCGCCAGGTTTCGCCCGGCGGCTTGTCAGCACTTCAGCTGGTCAGCAATTCAGCGAGGGCATGGGTACCGTAGCCACCGTTCGCAGGGTGGGAGTCTCGCCTGGCGAGCGTGAGAGACGCCCTTCGGGGATAAGCTGACTAGCTGAAAAGCGAAGGCGGAGCCTGAGCGTGCTGAAGTGCTGACATGCTGAAATGCTGACTTGTGGTAGAAATTCTCTCTATACTCATTAGGGTTGTATTTCCGATAGTTGACGAGGTCCGGTGAGTAAAGATGCGAGCGTTTGTATTTCCTGGGCAGGGTGGCAGGGTGTCAGAGCCAGCGCCCGAAGAGGTGCCGGAGATCCAACGCGTCGTGGGGGAGCGCATCCCCGACCAGGTCAAGATCTTCGTCCGCGCAGCCCGCGACGCCGACGAGAGCCGCATCATGAAGGTGCGTCCCGACGTGGTAGCCGGACACTCGCTCGGGGAGTACGGCGCGGCGTATGCGGCCGGTTGCTTCGACTTCGAGACGGGCCTCTGGCTGGTGGCGCAGCGCGACCATTTTCTCGCCGAGGCCGCCAGAGAGTGTCCTGGCGGGATGGTCGCCATACTCAGGACGGACCCTGCCGAGGTCGAGAAGGCACTCGACGGTCCGGGCGGCCCCGTGATCGCCAACTACAACTCACCGCGCCAGACCGTCGTCTCGGGGCTGCGCGATGCCCTTGGGGAGGCCGTCTCGAGGATCAAAGGGCGCAAGATCCCGCTGAACGTCTCCTTCGCCGCCCACTCTCCGTATGTGGCGGCGGCCGGTGAGAAGATGAGGGGGGTTCTCGATTCCGTCGAGTTCCACGCGCCACAGGTCCCGATCGTCAGCGCCATGGATGGCGCCGTGCTCACGAAGGCCGAGTCCGTCAAGGAGGCGCTCAAGGAGCAGATGGTCGCCCCCGTTCGCTGGGTCAGGGTCGTCGAGACACTCGCCAAGATGCGGGTAGAGGAGTGGATCGAACTTGGCGGCGGCGGTGTCCTTACCAGGATGCTAAGGGACTTCGAACTCCCTTCCCTTAGCGGTATCACCTTCGAAGACCTGCGCGCCCGCCTCTACGGACAGGCGCAGAACTTGCTTCCGCGCAAAGAGGATGAATAGATTTCACCTCGCATGGCCGAACTGACGATTCCGTACTGGGAGGTCTTGCTGCGTCTCCTCCTCGCCTCGTTGCTGTGCGGAGCCATCGGTTTCGAGCGGGAGACGCGAGACCAGCCCGCAGGGTTCAGGACGCACATCCTGCTAGGCCTCGGCGCGGCGCTCTTTACCCTCGTGTCGGCCTACGGCTTCGCGCCGTTCACACGGGCGGCGCTCGAAGGAGGCGGCCTCCAGTTCGACCCTACCAGGATCGCCGCCCAGATCATCGCCGGCGTCGGCTTTCTCGGGGCTGGTGCCATTATCAGGCAGGGCAGGGACGTGAGGGGGCTGACCACCGCGGCGAGCCTCTGGGCCGTGAGCGCCATCGGTATGGCCGTCGGCGCGGGCTATCTCTTCGGCGCGGTAGCAACGACGGTCCTCGCGATGGCTACATTGTATGCTCTGCGCCGCTTCCGGTCCTCCATCATCTCTTCCCTTAGCCTCGATTTGGCAGGCCTGGAACTCGACCTCAAGGAGCCACGGAGCGGCCCAACGGGAGCCCTCCGGGTCCTACGCAGCCACGGTATTACCATCCGCAGGATGGACGCCGAGATAGACGAAGAACGAGCCCGCTACAGGCTTCAGGTTCGCATCCAACCGACTGCCCACGCCACCGCCGCTCTCACCGAGATCTCTAACCTCCCCGAAGTAGAGCGCGTCGCCCTTGCCGGTTTCAAGGACAACGACGAGCAATAAGAAAGAGGCCGGGGGTCACGCCCCGGCCTTCCTGATACCCGATGCCCAGAGCCTATCTCGTCGCTTCGGCCTCCGTCTCGGCCTCGGCCTCCTCTATGCGCATCCCTCCGCCGGAGATCTGGACTATGTCCTCCTCGATGTCGGAGATGTTGCCGTCCATACCGGACCAGACGCCGATAGAGAAACCCTCGTCGACCGGCTCGCCGATCTTCTGCCCGAAGGAGACTTCGTCGCCCTCGGAGACGAGCGGTGTCGCCGGCTTGAGGAACCGGCCGCCGAGCGGGATGCTCACGCCGCTTACCTTGCCCACGAGCGAGATAACACCCTCAGGGCGCCTGGTCTTGATCCCCGCGTACTCCTTGGAGGCGACGCCCTTGGGGATGACGAGGAAGCCGTTGGTGGTGCGCCTTACGTAGGCGTCGCCTTCACCGAGCGACTCTATCCCCATCTCGTTCAGGTATGGCCCCCCGTCGATGACGGAGAGGATACCCGCTTCGGCCTCGACATCAACGCCGGCGAGCCCGAGGAGTTCCGTGGCGGAAGACCCCAAAGGCGCCTCGAAGAGCTTGAGCTCGAGGTCGGGGCCGAAGACCTGAAGGTACTTGGTCGTCACCGGCTTGCCGAGGAAGAACGCGTTGTAGATGTTCAACAGCGTCTCGGAGTTGTTGACGATGTGCCCGGCGTCGAGCGGGAGACCGGGGCGCTTGCCTCCGTCGGGCAGCTCCACCCGGCGTGGCACCCACTTCCCCTTGTCCTCGTTGAAGATGTTCTTGATGAGCGTCTTCTCCTCGCCCATCGAGTACTTGTCGGGCACGTGAACGACCTCGTAGAGACCGTCCGTGTTCTCGTCGTAGCGGGAGAACCACTCCTCATCCTTGAAGTGGACGCCCATGATCACTTTCTCGATCCCGAAGATCGTCTTCATCGCGTCGAAGAGTGTAAGAAACTCGTCGAAATACTCCCTGTGGAGTACCTTGTCGGCCCAATAGCCCGGCTCCGACTCGGTGCAGTTCACGATCAGGTTCGGTTGCGGGTTCTTCCACTTGAAGTAGGTAGGGAAACCACCGCCACCGGCCCCCACGATACCGGCCTGGCGCATGATCTCCACAGCCTCGTCCCTGCTCAGGGCCTTTACCTCGTCGAGATTGCGCTTCTCCAACTCAGCCAAGATCCTTCCCTCCGAACACTCTATACACCAGATATTTGCTGTTACAAGCTCCGTTCAACTATTACAGTCAGTATAACCTTTGCGCCTTTATGTTGCTAGTTCGGGTAGGCCGATTCTGGTACACTCTCGCACGCCCATGAAGCTAACCAGGCGCACCGCGAACATTTTGCTTGCGATAGGCGTCTACATGCTTCTCACCTGGGGCACGAGGGTCTTCACCTTCCTCGCCGAGTTCCGTGCCGGAACGCTCGTCGCGCCCGGCGTACACTTCTCGCTCGTCGTGATCGGGCTCGCCATCGGAATCTATCTGGCGTATCTCGGCATCAAGGGCCGGAGGGCGACTTAGCACTTCAGCATGTCAGCACGCTCAGCCCTACGGGCTTCGCTTGTCAGCATTTCAGCTTCTCCTCGAGTGGCCGCGCACACGCTCATGAACCGAAACGCTACAGGGGTAGCTACTTCTCGCGCACGATAGCCACTATCTCCATGCTCTTGCTGACATGCTGAGAGCGAGGGCCCTTTGGGCCCGAAGCGTGCTGACAAGGCGCCAAAGGCGCCGTGCTGACGAGCGGAGGCGAAGCCGTAGCGTGCTCGACTACCCGCTACAGCGGGTAGTCGAGTCTGTTCTCGCTGGCTTCGGGCATATCTGCGGCCGAGTAGTTGGGGACGGCCTGGCGCAGGAACTGGAGGGCCCTCCCGTTCTCCTGGCCGCGGGCGTGAAAGACCATGGCATCGATCAGTTCGGAGAGGTTCGAGTCGCCCGGCGGGCTCATATTCTCGGAGGAGAGCCTGAAGACCATCTGGTGGGCCGTGGGGACCCTCTCTTCGCCCTCCTCGAAGAGCTCTTCCTTCAGCTTCTCACCGGGGCGCAGGCCGACGAACTTCATCTTGACGTTCGGAGCGCCCATTATCTCGATCATCTTCCGTGCCAGGTCGGTTATGGCGACAGGACGGCCCATCTCGAGGACGTAGGTACTGTAATCCTCGGCCATCGCCCCCGCTTGCAGGATCAGGGAGACCGCCTCGGGGATGGTCATGAAGTAACGGATCATGTCTGGGTGCGTCACAGTTACGGGGCCGCCGGCCTCTATCTGCTGACGGAAGGTAGGGACGACGGAGCCGCGGCTGCCCAGCACGTTCCCAAAGCGGACCGAGGCGTAGACGGTCTCGGGGTACTCCACAGAGAGGTTCTTGACGACCATCTCGGCCAGGCGTTTGGTCGCGCCCATCACGTTGACGGGATTTACGGCTTTGTCGGTCGAGACGTTGATGAACTTGCTCGTCCCGTAGGCCCCGGCCGCGCGGGCGACGTTGAGGGTGCCGAGGACGTTGTTGACCACGGCCTCGGTCGCCTGCAGCTCCATCATGGGGACGTGTTTGTAGGCGGCCGCGTGGAAGACGAGTTGCGGTGAGAAGGTCTCGAAGGCGAAGCTGACTCGCTCTGAGTGCGTGACATCACCGACGAAGACCTCGGCGTCGTAGAAGTCCTCGCGCCTGAGCTCCGTGTTCAGGTAGTAGAGGCCGCTCTCGTCGCGGTCGAGCAGAACAAGCTTAGCCGGGCCGAGGCGAGAGACCTGGCGTGAGAGCTCCTTGCCGATGGAGCCACCAGCGCCGGTTACCAGGACCCGTTTGCCGTTGATGTACTCGGAGAGGGCATCGAGGTCTATGTCGACGGGCTCGCGCCCCAGGAGGTCTTCGATCTGGAGCTCGCGCAACCTGATGGCGCCCTCGGCCAGGTACTCTCCGAGATCTGGCATGACCTTCACCTCGGCCGAGGCGCGGATGGAGGTGCGCCAGATCCAGTCCATCTCCTCCCGTCCCGCCTGGGGCATGGCTATGATCACCTGGTCTATGCCGTGCTGGGCGATGAGATCCGCTAGGTCCTCGACCACGCCCAGTACGGAGGCGCCCTCTATCTGCCTGCCGACCTCTGCGGGAGAGGGGCTGATGAAGCCGACGACCTGTGTCTCTGACGCGGCCGTGCGCCAGATGTGCCCGGCGAGCGCCACGCCGGGCTCCCCGGTTCCGACGATGACCGTCCGCGTCCGGCGCCCGACCTCCCGCAGAGACATCTCGTAGAAGACCCGGGGATAGAGCCGCACGGCGACGAGCTGTACATAGGCGAGCACCGAGCCGACCAGCGGCACCGAGAGCGGGACGATGTTCACCCTCGTGATCCCGAACCCGAACGGGCCGACGCAGAACACAGCCAAAAAGAGGCCGCCGGCAGCGATCGCCGTCGCGCTCAAAACCTGCACGCCCTGGTAGATACCAGTGTACCTGAGGATACTCCTGTAGACGCCGCTCTCGTTGAGAAGCAGCACGTATGCCAGCGCCGAGAATACCGCGAAAGGCCAGAAGAAGGGCCAGAACGGGGTCTCCGCATCCCCTGCGACGCGGACTATGAGCGTAACCGCGAAAGACTCGATGACGATGAGGGCGTCGACGAGCATCGCCGCCCCGCGCCGAAACGCAGGCGGAGAGCGGTGGAAGGCTCTCTGCAACCGGTCCACCGAACCGAGGAGCCTCTCCCCAATCCTCTGCAAGAGCAACATAGACCTGTATATTAACTTTTGTTGAGGAATCCCACAATCATCACGCTCCCTTTGGGAGCACCTCAGCAAGCCGCCAGGCTTCGCCAGGCGGCTTGTCAGCACTTCAGCATGTCAGCAAGAGCAAAAAGCTGACCGGCTGAAGGGCTGAGCGTGCTGACGAGGCGCGAAGCGCCGTGCTGAGCGTGCTGACCTCAGCCTGAGCGTGCTGAGCGTTTGATCAGGTATGGGAGCGCTGCCAAAAGAGCGCACAACGATAGTGCGAGCGCGACCCCGACGAACGAGAGGGTGTCTCCCCTGGAGATCAAGAGCGCGGCGAAACCGGCGACGACGCTAGCCCCGTAGTAGAGGTTGCTCGTACGCCTGTGCATGCCGGTGGTCGGGGTGATCCGCTGGTAGATGTGCTCCCTGTGCGCGAGGAAGATGCTCTTTCCGGCCCCGCTTCGCCACCGCCGCACCAGGGTGAATGCGGTGTCGAAGAGGTAGGGCGTGAAGACCACGACGCAGGCCAAAACGTTCAGGGGTGTCCACTCCTGCCCCGAGAGGGCGGGAGCGTAGAGTGCCACCGCGGCCAGGCTGAAGCCGAGGAAGTAGGCCCCGGAATCCCCGATAAATATGGATGCGGGGTTTATGTTCCATATAAGAAACCCTGCGGTGGCCCCGATGAGCGCCGGCAGGAGACCTCCCGCCATCCCCGCCAGGGGCGCGAGGAAGAGCGCGTTGACCACCGCGACGCCGCCCGTAAAACCGTCGATGCCGTCCATGAAGTTGAAGGCGTTGCTCAAGGCAACGATCCAGAACACCCCGATGGCGAAGACCAGGACGCCGAGTATCCCGGGCGCGTCGGAGATGATCGTCGGCGGGTAGAACAGCAGCAAGCCTAGGGCGACAAGAACCTGGAGGATTGCCTTCACGCCGAAGTGGAGGTTGGACAGGTCGTCAGCGAGCCCGACGGCCCAAATCAGGGCGGATGCGGCGAGCAGCGGCCACAGCCCGTCGGGGCGAAGCAGCGCAGCTCCGGCGAGCGTTCCGAGAAAGATGGCGACGCCCCCCAGCCGGGGCGTCGGGACCTCGTGCGAGCTGCGCAGGTTGGGCACGTCGAGCAGATTCCGTCCGACGGCGAACCGCACCAGCAGCGGCACGAAAGCGCCGGCGACCAGGAAAGCTACGCCACCGGCCACAACCCCGCCCACCGCTACTCCCCTGCCCTACAGCAGTGGGTCTTGAACACCGTGGCCTCCCTGCCGGCCAAGCCGACTCCTCTCGCGCTACACGATGTCTCAGCATAGCATCTCACGGCCTGCTATCGCACCATCCCGAGCCTCCGCAGGCGCTCGACCTCGATGGCGACGCCCTCCGAAAAAGGGCGGGGCGCGTAGTCGAGGTCCCGCCTGGCCTCGTCGTAGGGGTAGGCCTTGTCTTCGCGTAGCCTCGTCACCTGATCGGAGTCGATCGGTAGCGGCAGCCGCAGCCTCTCCGCGGCAACCAGCGCCCAGCGAACGGGTTCAAGGGGCAGCTTGACGATGCGGGGGCTTCTCCCCAGGGCCTCGGCCGCGGTCCTCACCAGGTCGAGGTAAGAGAGGGGTTCTGCGCCCGGCAGGTCGTAGGCGCGGCCCACGGAGGCGGGGCGCTCGAGGGCTTCCAAGACGCCCCTGGCACAGTCCTCGTGGTAGACGGGCTGCCAGAGGTTCGTGCCAGGGCCGAAGACGGGAAAGACGGGCGAACGGTCGAGGAAGCGCAGCAGGCGGTGCACGTTCTTATCGCGCTCGGAGCCGTAGATCATCGAAGGGCGAACTATCGTCCAGGCGAGCCCGCTGTCGCGCACGAACTCCTCCATCCCGAGCTTCGCAGAGGAGCGGAAGGCGTAGGCCGAGTGCGCGCTCGTGCTGCCGACCACCAGGACCCTTTCGACGCCGGTCCGCGTGGCGGCCCTTACGACGGGGGGAGCGTACTCGATCCCGGCGACGTGCAGGAGGGCATCCACGCCCCCGAGCGCCCGGTAGAGGTCCTCCTCCCTGGCTACGTCCCCGCGCCGGATATCCACCCTCTCCCCGTCGATCCGGGTAGCGTTCGGGCTGTCCGGGCGGATGAGGCAGCGCGTCTCATGGCCTCCGGCGACCAGTAGCCTGAGCAACGCGCCCCCGAGCAAGCCCGTAGCCCCTGTGAGGAGTATCCTCATCCGCCCGGGGAGGTGTGTACTTCTCTGGCGTCCTCAGCCGGTCTTTTCAGCGCCCTTGCCGTCCTGGGTTTCCCCCCCGCCCTCGAACAGCCGCACGACGCGGGCCCGGTTACGGTCGTTCCTGACCACGTACTCGACCTGCGCCTGCTGGCCCTTCTTCATATCTTCCAGCTTCGCCTCTTTGCCGCCGAGCGTGATCCTGGTCTGCTGCGCGAGCCTGAAAACCACCGGCTTCTCGCCCTGTTTTTTTATGGTCGGCTTCACGCTGAAACCCTCGGTCTTGGGGTTCACGAACTTGACGACACCAAACAATATCTTCTTCTCTGGGGCATTCTTACGCTGTTTCTGCGGCGCGTTCCCGCCCTGTTTCTCAGGTGCGTTCTCGTCCTGTTTCGCCTGGGATCCGCCGTTTTGCTGCGACCCGCCTCCCGATTGATCGCCACCGCCGCAGCCCGCGAGGAACCCGGCTATCAAGACGATCATGGCCAGGAAGAGCGCTGTGGATGGTCCTCTTGGGTGCATCGGGTCTCCTTGTCCTGCCGCGTGCTGTGCGGCGCTAAACTAACAGAAAGGGTAAAAGGTCGTCAATCGGAGGGTGCGGCCCGGGCGTGCTCCCAGTCCGGGTAGAACTCGTTCAGTACGGGGGTGGTGATCTCTTCCACCATTCTCGCCTGCTCAGGCGTCAGGTCCTCCTGCCACCCACCTGGTCTGGCCTTGCGGCGGGGCTTGGTCGGCCCCTTCTGCTTCTCGGGGATGTTCTCCCAGGCGTGCTTCTCAACCACGCTTCGCAGTTGTCCCTCCTCGATAGGGATACCGAGCGAGGAGTAGACCCTCTGAAGCTCGCCGATGGTGTCGTACCTGAGGTCCTCGTACCTGATCGCGACCCTGGGTCCTTCGTGCGCCTCGTAAGCCTTCCAGGCCTTCCCGAAGCTTGCGTCGTACATCCTGGCCCGCTGCCTCACGAACTCCTCAGGGTCGGTGTCGGCCAGAGGGTCTTCGCCGGCACCCCAACTCCCCGCTTTCTGGGCGGCCAAAAGGGAGGCGACGACGTCCCTAGGGTCGCGGACGAGCAGGATCACACGGCTCTCTGGCAGGGCTTCTACGAGGAGCGGCGCCCCCACCGAGCCGTTCGGTTCTTTTACGACCAGAAAGCCGTCTTCGCCGATCCTCGAGAAGCGCGCGTTGGCCCCATCGAGCACGAACGACCTCAATGATCTTATCCAGACCTCCCTGTAAGGGTCGCCGAGGATGTAATCCTCTCGTCCCCTCTGCTGCTCGCCGGCACGCATGTAATAGGCGTAGCCGAACACGTCTCCCCCGTAAGGTTCGTACCAGGTAGCGTGGCCGTCGAGATCTCCCATCATGGCTCCGAGCCAGCTACTTCCGGTCCTCGCGACGCCAAACACC
>JBKPNW010000119.1:0-4938 GCA_046732815.1 Actinomycetota bacterium
GCATACTCTCCCCTGCTCTGTACCTTGAGGCCTTCTCTCGGGCAACAGTATGCCCCATCTGCCCGAGGAGGATGCGTTAAGCCATCCAACTTCCGCAAAAGGTAATTCTGCGAACTTGGCCTTTACGGAGTTCTAAGAAGTTCGCCTATTGGGGGTTCTCGGAAGGTTCTATCTAGCAAAGGTTGCCCCCCGACGTGTTGTGCAAGCGGAGGGGGATCCTCTACTTCGCCGAGGGGCTTTCTCTAGCACTAGCATTATCGGCTACTCATGTTAAGGGGCGATGACGTTCTTGTATCGATTCAGTTACGGAGCCAGGCATCCTTCGAACTCCGCGTCTACGGCGTTCTAAGAAGCTAGCTCCGACCCTTCTACCAAGCGTCGCCCTATGGCCACGCCTTCGACGCCATCCGGCGTCCTCCTGGGCGGGCTGGAGCGCCGACCCGAAAGAGGGTCGGCGCTCCAGCCGCTGTGTTCCGGGAGGAGGTACTGCAGCGCAAGCACGCCGGGTCGACGAGAACCCCCGCCTACACCCTTCAGAGCAGGCGCTACATGTTCACCGCCTCAGAGAGAGAAGGCACCGACGACCCGCTGTGGTGCGCAAGTGGGAGGTCGGTTAAGCTACTCGACCCACCAAGTAACCAGCCCAACACCCGCGTAGGTGAGACCGATCTCATCAGCCACCGCAGCGCTGACGTCCAGGTCGCGCCCATACACGTAAGGCCCGCGGTCGATGACCGGGACGTCGTATGCACACCGTCCTGCGTAACACACCGTAAGCTCGGTTCCAAAAGGCAGGGTACGGTTCGCCGCACCCCACGTCGACGCCGTCATCACCTGGCCCGAGGCCGTGTAGGCTCCTGGCATCGAGTACCAGGAGGCATACCCTGTCTGGGCTTCTGCCTTGTGCCCGGTTAAACCTACAGAAAAGACGAGCGCTATGAGCGCGCACAGCATCGCCAACGACAACCGTCGCATATTGGGACCCCCTCCAAACGAGGTCGCTTGCACAACAAGTAAGGAGGGTAGCAAAGATGCGGAGCACTTTCAGGCGCTTTTAATTGGCTCGAGCGTGCCGCGTCTGAGCAGGGGCTTCAGCGAGGCTCCGTCCAGCTTCAGGCCTTATTCACCCAAGTGCTTAGAAGGTGAGTTCTCCGAAGTTCGCTCTGAGGGTTGCGGAACAGCCGACGAGGCGGCAAGGGCGCACATTGCCTCACTACGCCTTGTAGTCGAATTCTATGTCAGCAAGCAGCCAGAACTCCGAGATCTTGCCCTCTTTTAGATGGTAGAAGTAGTTAACCTCGGTCTCGACCGGCTCTCCTGTGGCCACAACGGTTGCCGTGTAGATGAACCGGATGGCGAACTTCTCCTCCGAGGCGATCATGTCCTTGATGTCGTAGAGGGGGTTGGCGAATCTCCCCGTGTCCGAGCGTAGGCGGTGGACCACGTCGTCGTAGTCGAGCTCTTGGGAGCGGTTGTGGCCCCGTACGTCCCGATCGTAGAAGCGCTCCACCGCCGTGTAGTCGAACGGTTCCCACACCTCCTTCATCAGCCGCTCCGCGAACTGCTGAGTCTCCTGGCTATTCACGATCTAGTTCTCCTCTTCTCAGGGGATAGGGGGTAAGTACTTTTCGCCCATAGCCGCACGCCTGAAAGAATACAGGCGTATTCACCCTAGTGCGTGGAATGAGAATTCTCCGAAGTTCACAGTACGGAGTTCTAAGAAGTTGCGCCGGCCCTTCCTCTAGCCCTCATTCATCTAGCCCCTTCAGCCCGTACGGCACGGGATGCTGGTATGTGTCCTGTCAAGTGTGTAAATCGCCTCGCGCGGTTCCCCGCCTCTTCTATCTCTAGCCTGCTACCAACTCCGGCTGCTGCGCTATCTCCTCCTTCCTTTCCAGCTTCGCCAGTGAGCCCGCGCTGAAGTAACGCTTTGCGACCTGCCACTCGTCGTGCTGCTCCGAGAGCACCGAGCCAACCAGCCGGATCACCGCCGCCTCGTTCGGGAATATGCCCACCACGTTGGTCCTCCTCTTGACCTCCTTGTTCACCCTCTCCAGCGGGTTGTTCGACCACACCTTCTGCCAGTGCTCTTGAGGGAAGGTGGCAAAGGCCAGGAGGTCTTCCTCGGCTTCGTCCATCAGTTCCGCGAGCCTCGGGAAGCGGGGCCGAAAGCCGTCGCAGACCCTGCGCCACTGCTGGCGGGCGCTCTCGGCATCGGGCTGGGCGAAGACGGTGCGGATGGTGGCGCCTACCATCTGCTGGGCCGCCTTCGGGACCAGGGAGAGGGCGTTCCTCATGAAATGCACCCGGCACCTCTGCCAAGCGGCGCCCTGCAGGACCTTCTCGATGGCGCTCTTCAAGCCCCGGTGGGCGTCGCCGGTCACCAGTCTCACCCCCGAGAGACCGCGGGCGACCAGCGAGCGCACGAAAGCGGTCCAGAAGGCCTCATCTTCGCTCGGGCCCGCGTCCAACCCCAAAACCTCCCGCTCGCCGCTCCGTGCGTTCACCCCGACGGCTATGACCACCGCCACCGAGGCCACCTGCCCGTCCTGGCGCGCCTTCACGTAGGTGGCGTCGACCCAGACGTAGGGGTAGGAACCTTCCAGTGGCCTGTTTCGGAAGCGCTCGACTTCCTCGTCGAGTTCCTCGCACAGCTCGGAGACCCGGCTCTTGGAGATGCCGCCCATGCCGAGGGCTTTGACCAGGTCGTCCACCTTGCGCGTGGAAACCCCGTGCACGTAGGCTTCCTGGACGACCGCCGCCAGGGCCCTCTCGGCCCTTCTGCGCGGCTCCAAAAGTGAGGGGAAGTAGCTCGAGTCCCTCACCCTCGGCATTTTCAGTTCGACCGTGCCCACCCGGGTGTCCCAGGAGCGCTCGCGGTAGCCGTTGCGCTGCCCCGTGCGCCCTTGGGTGCGCTCGTGGCGGGCGGCGCCCACGTGCTCCTCGACCTCCATCTCCATGAGCGCCTGAGAGAGCACCCTGACGCCCTCCTTGAGCAAGTCCGGATCGTGCTCCATCCTGGCCTTGCGCAACAGCTCCCTTAGTCCTATCCTCAGCTCGTCGGCCATCGTCGTGCTCTCCATTCGGTTGCTTGGTCACTTCCGAAGGAACCACACGATGGCCGTCTTCGTCAACGGGCTCTGCTTTTACACACTTCCCTGGACACTACCGGATGCTGTATGCTAGTGCGTCCGATAGACGGAGGGTAGACATGGCGGATGATGTCTCGGCACTGGACGCCTATCGAGAGGGGGATCTCCCCCTACCGCCCGGCTACACCATAGAGCACGGCGCTGATGTGTTGCTAGTGCGTCGAGAGGGAGGCTCGGTGGTGGCCGCCTTCAGCGCCAGGGGCGCTACGGTCAAAGAGGTAAAACGGGTCGCCTGGGACGACCACAGGCGGAGCACCAACACGGCCTGAGAACCCACCCGCCTTCGATGCCAGCGTGAACTTCGCCCTAACGGAGTTCCAGGAAGTACGCATGGCCTCGCCCCAACACCTAAAACGCTCCCGGGTTCACCCCGCTGATCTAATGAATTATGCGCGCTGATATAGGAGGCTTCCTTCTCCGACGGGCTTGGGCTGTTTCGGGTGGGGAAATGGGTCGAATTGTGTATTGCACCTGGCTTATTCCGTGTGACCATGGGGTTCAGCTGAAGCCCAACCCGACGTTCCTATTGGAGGGGGAGGGCGTCGGGTTGTGTATTTCTTGGTCGCCTTCGCGTGTGCGCGCGAAACCGACTCTCTTTGCCCGCTTCTTTGGTAGGTTTCTAGCAAAGTCTCAGATCGTGCTGCTCGGAAGGAGCGGGATAACAACATGTGCTGCAAAAACCGCTAATTTGCGGCATATGCAGCGGTTGATCCAAATGTTACAATTCTGTTTGTAAGTGGCCGGGCTCGCCGGTTTTACCCCCCTCCCTGGCAGCCCGGCCTTCTTTTTGCCCTTATTCACCCGAGTGCGTGGAAGGGGTATTCTCCAAAGTTCGGATACTTAGATGCGAAGCGGAGTATCACAGGATACAGCACAGATGCCACTAGACTTGTACCTTCGATGCTTCCCGGTGGCGCACAACAACACAATCAGCATCCCCCTCCATTTTGGGATCGCAACGACCGGGGTTTCGCACCAACGGGGGCCGGGGCTCCTAGCAGCTTCGGCCCTTCTCCTTGCCTTATTCACGCTAGTGCGTGGAAGGAAGATCCTGCGAACTTCGTGTTGACGGAGTTCTCTGAAGTTCATGCTAGGCTCTGGGGCAGTGGTTTTCGACGGACGTTCAAGGTGCGGCCTTACTTAAGAACTCGCACGAAGGAGATAAGAGAGCGTGTTCTCTTTCCCTTGGTGGCTGCTTTTGGTGTGCCTGGTCGGCAGCGCCCTTGTAGCCTATCTCCTGCTCGAGCGTACCCAGGCTGGCGACTCCCCATGGGCTCTCTATCCTCTGACGGCTGTCCTAGCCCCGGTGGTGCTCGCAGCGATGGTGGTCGTGGGGATCGGACTCTCGACGATTCTCTCTGCGCTATTGGAGGAACGGCCCATGCCAGCCCTCGAAGGCACGGGTGCCGAGACCACTTTAGTAGAGCGCGCGATTCCATTCACGACGAGTACTCCGCCGTCCGCGCCCCGTACTGCAACGCCTTCTGCTCCGTACACAGCATCGCCTACAGCTTCGCCTACTGCATCACCTACAGCTTCGCCTACTGCATCGCCTACTGCTTCCTCCTCGGCATCGCCGTCCCCCTAGGAGGAGGCAGAGCAAGGCTGCTTGAATCCTCTCGGAACTTCGCCTTCCCGGAGTTCTAAGAAGTTCGGAAGCATAGAGGAGGACCGGATCCTTTGAGGATCCGGCCTCTCCCACACTACGTCCTTAGTAGGCGTCGACGGCACCCACGTAGCCGGGGATGTATTCCATCGGCGTCTCCACCACCGCCCCATAGTAGGT
>JBKPNW010000120.1:0-26877 GCA_046732815.1 Actinomycetota bacterium
ATGGAGACCTCGCTCACGGTAAACGAGGCGGACGAGATGCTAGAGGATCTCGCCGCCAAGGGCCACCTCGACGTCAAGGTGCGCGGCGGAGGGCTATTCTACGGGTTGTGGGAGACCAACTCAGAGGCCGCAAGGAGGAGGCTCGGGGACGAGTAGTCAGGTTTCTGGCGTAAGGCGCTCATGGTATCATTCAGGACCCGGAAGGGGATTTTCGGTGTGTGAGACTTGGAGTATAAGGTAAGCACTGATTCATGGGAGAACGCAGGATACCCGAGACACTCGAGGAGGCCTACCGCCTGCGGGATACGGCCGACTCGTTGCAGGAGAGGGACTTCTACCAGGAGCAGATCTACCATCTGAGGCGCGAGGAATACCGCTCGCGTGGCATACGGACGGAGATCTCCTCCCGGCGCCGCGAGCGCCAGAGCGCCATAGAGTTCTCTCGCGAGATGTTCTTTCTTGAGGTCGCCGAGATCTCCGGCCGTACCCCAGGGGGACGCGAGGCCCGCGCAGCCCAACACGAGGCCCGCAGGTACGCCACGCGTCTCGACACCCACGCCTTCCTGAAGCAGCTCGCCTCGCCACATTCCGGGGCCGTCGAGCTGTACAGGCGCAACTACCTGGAGCTCCTCCGGATGGGCAAGTCTCCTTCCGAGGCGTACTATCTCTCGCGGGTCATCGGGCTCGCCGGGGAGGGAGAGTTCAGGCGTGCCGTCCAGAGCGTGCGCGAGACCGGCTATCCGGCCCGGGGCGGCATGGCCTACGCCGTAGAGCGGGCGGCGATCCAGATAAGGGATTTGCCTGGGGGCATGATCCTCATCCTTCTCACGTTCTTCGCCTCCCTGTTCGCCTTCGTGTGGGCTACCCAGACCTGGGATTCTGCGGAAGCGGGGACCATCTTCTTCGTCTCTTTGGGCCTTATCGCTGCCGGGGCGCTTATGTTGATCTCCGCGATATTTATCGTTACCTTTATCAGGTCGATAAACAAGTAGCCTCGGTATCGTGGCACGAACGTCCTAGGGGGGGGACTCCGATGCACGCTCCGGCGCCAAGAGCCAAGACGCCACAAGAGACCCACCTAGGACGGCGTCAACGTCGCGAAGAGCAAAGAAGAGCGCTCCAGCGCCGGCGTCTACTCGTCGCGCTGCCCGTCCTGATCGGGCTCCTCATCGGGCTGCTCTTCTTGCTCACCTCGGTGGAACGTAATCCTGTCGCGCGCCTAGAAGTCCCCAGGGACGCGTCGGGGCCCGAGGCTCCCGCCACGCGGTCAAAGACGGGCTCGCAGACGGATTCCCGGGCTCGATCCGAGGCCGCCCCAGACACCGCCACGGTCCAGACGGAACTAACCAGCGAGAAGACGGCCCCCTTGCACCGCGAGCTCGAGCAGGTAGCGCAGGCGTATCCGGCCACCTACGGTATCGTGGTCCTGGATCCCTCCTCTGGTGAGAGGGTGGCGATAGACGCCGACCGGCGCTTCGTCGCGGCCAGCCTCAACAAGTTACCCGTCTTGATGACGCTCTACAGGGCGGCTGCCAGCGGTGAGGTCGACCTCGACGACAAGATCTCCATGCAGTCCTCCGACGTGCAGGCTTACGGGACGGGCGTGCTCTACACCCGTCCCGTCGGATACACCATGACCCTGCGTGAGTGCGCCAGGTACTTGATCAAGAAGAGCGACAATACGGCCTGGAAGATGCTCGACAGGTATCTGGGAAGGGATAACATCAGGGCCGAGCTGTACCGGGTGGGCGCCCGCTCTACGGAGTACTGGATCCCCAATACCACGACCCCCGAGGACGTCCTGCTTATGCTGGAGAAGATCGCCGACCCGTCCTACACCACCCCCGAACTCTCGGCAGAGATGCTCGACGTCATGACGAACACGGACTTCGAGGACCGCGTGCCCCAGCCCCTTCCGAAAGGGACGCGGGTCTCACACAAGATCGGCTACTTTGGGGCTACCTTTGCCGACGCCGGGGTAGTCTTCCCCGAGGGTGCGCGCGATGCCCGAGACGCCTACTTTATAGTCGTGATGGCAAGCGAAACGGGCTGGTCGTCGTCGCGCGAGGCCATGCAGGAGATGTCCCTCGCCACCTACCGCATCCTCTCCGAGCCAGGCACCAAAGACACATCCGACGGTAGGAAGGAGGGATCGTAGAAGACGCTGAAGTGCTGACCGGCTGAAACTACGAGGGGGGAGAGTATTCATGAGGTGTCTGCCAGTGATTTTCGTCGCCATCCTGATTGCGGCCGCGGGTCTCGGCATTATAGATTCGCCTGTGGAGGCGGCGGGCGGGGGGTATGCCAACAAGTGCGGAGGGGGTAAGATCTTCCTGCACGCCAAGGAGAAGCGGCTGCTTACCCGGCACAACAACGCCCGCAGGAACTACGGCTTGAGGCCTTTCTGCGTGAGTTCAGCCCTCCAGAGAGCCGCCCGTGCCCATTCCAAGGACATGATCCAACGCGACTACTTCTCCCACAATACCAAGGGGAAGAACGAAGACGCGTGCGCGCGTATCAGAAGGTTCGGCTACCGCTGGTCTTCCTGCGGAGAGAACATCGGATACGATGCGACCCCGGATCGCATGTTCCACTCCTGGATGCACAGTTCCGGCCACCGCCGGAACATACTGGACGGAAAGTTCCACAACATAGGCATAGGTATCTACAAAGGCTACTACTTCCGCACTAGGACCACGATGTATACCGTGGACTTCGGTAGCCGCCGCTGAGGGCCAGGAGAACCAGGAAGGGAAGCCAAGTCCGGGCGAACCCGCCGACGATCGAGCACCACGGGTTGCCCTTGTCCGGGATCCCAACGTCGCCCATACGCCTAGCGACCGGCGAATGTGGTGCATGGACGACTCGTTCACGATACCGTATAATCCGACTCCCCTTCGAGGCTTCGGGCACGTGATTATAGGGTTCCCGACGAGAGTGAAGGTTCTGCCTTGTCCGAGAACGGTGCGAAGATGACAAAATGGCGAGCCTCGAGAGGGGGACTCGCCGAGACCGTAGCGCTCGGACTCGCCCTTCTGAGCGTGATCCTCGCGATGACGATCATAGTCCTCGTTCCCGTCGTCCTGAACCCTGATACCTTGCTCTTCGACCCCAATGAGGCCTACTATGTGATCAAGTTCAAGGTGCTCATGTGGCTTTCCGCAGGGCTCCTGGTAGCGATGCTAGGCTACGTGGCCCTGCATAGAAAACCTCTTGTGGTTCCGGTTTTGATCCCCTGCCTCGTTTATCTCGGTATCTCGGCTTCGAGCACCCTCTTTTCGCAGAACACCATGCACAGCCTATTTGGAGACCACGACGAGGGGCTGCTCTCAATCGCCGCGGGGGTCTTGCTGTTCTACGCGGCGGCTAGAGTCCTGAGCTCCCCGGCCCGGGTGCGAGCCTTCTTGGCTGCGGGGGTCACCGCAGCGTTCCTCATCTCCGTTTATGGCATCTCGCAAAACTATGGTTTCGATCCGATCTCCGGGTGGTCTCTACCGTGGTACACGGAGCTCGGAAGACCCTTCGCGACCGTCGGAAACCCCATCACCCTCGCATCCTACCTGACCCTTATGGCCGGGGCGGCGGCGGCGCTGTACTTCGTGGCCGTCTCGCGTCTTGGGCGTGTGCTCTGTCTCCTCGCGATGGTGACGATCGCGGCATGCTGGATGTACACGGATACGCGGGGGGCGATGCTGGGAGTAGTGGCGGCCTCGCCCGTGGTTCTGTGGGCGGCGCATCGCAGAATGGGAACGGTACGTCCATTGCAGGTTCCTCTTGCCACCCTGATGGTGGCGGTGACGGTCGCGACCATGGCTTCGGCGGCGTTCGGTAACCTGTCTCTTCCCTACTATGTTGCGGCCTTTCTGGCGATCTATCTGATCCTCACGGGAGTGGTTCTGTGGTTCTCCGACTCCAGGCCCCAGATGGTGGGACCCTTGCTGGTAGCGCTAGTCGTCCTTACGGCGGCCTTGGCCGCCGTCGCGGTCGTGGCGGTCTCCAGCAACATGAACCTCCTCGATCGCACAGCGGCCGGTCGCGAAGGCGCCGTGAGTGCGCAGGTCCGACTGTATATCTGGCGTGACACCGTTCCGATGATCCTGGAGCGTCCGCTGTTGGGCCACGGCCCGGATAACTTTACGGAGGCTTTTAGGCCTCACATGGACGAGGATCTCAAGGCTGCCATAACCGACGCCGCGGGGCAGGTTAGTACGGTGGACCGGGCTCACAACCACCTCTTGCAGATCGCGGCAACCACGGGGCTCCTGGGGCTCGCCGCCTATGTTTGGATCCTCGTTTCGTACTTCTTCAACGCTTACCGGCGCGGGGGATGGCCCGTGGTCGCGCTCTCCGGCGGGCTGCTCGCTTACATCTTCCAGCTAATGTTGGCCTTCCCCACGGCCGACTCCAACGTCGCTTTCTGGGGTCTTCTCGGCTCCGCGGTCGCGATAATGCGTCTACAGGATCAGGGCGACGGCGAGCCCACCCAGGGACCTGCGGAGGCCGCAAGCGTCAAGGCGACCCCCGAGGCACCCAGGGCCAAGGCGCCGTATGTGCCCCTCGTCGTCGCGGCAGTCTTCATCGGCGTGACCGCCCTCGCCGTCCCGACGTTCCTCCACCAGCGAGAAGTGGCCGCCAGGGACGCGCGAGCGGACCTGATCCTGAACGTCAGTCAGAGCGTCAATCTCTACAAGCAGTCCAGAGCCTCACGGGGTGCTTACCCCGAGGCCGGCGTCTACAACAGCCACCATCCGATCAGGGTCGGACCCGGTCAGATATTCCGGCCCTCCAATAACGTCTATATCACCATCACCACGCCCAAAGGCGGTCTCAGGGTAGAAGGGAAGAGCACGTCGCTTTGCGGAACCTTCAAGGCCTCCTACAATAGCGCTACCGGCAAATACAAGACACCTTCGTAGCCCGCCCTCCCACCGCGGTCCACCCCCAATCCTCTACTGCCACACACCACGGCAGACTCGCGATTATCGAGTTGCCGCGCCGAATCGGGCAGACAGGCGGCTGCGAAAAATTAAGAAATACTAAGAAAATCGTAAAAAATACGATCAATAGCGTTGACACGCGGAGTCGAGGGTGGAATAATGCAGCTCGTATAGGAGTCTAAGCGGGAGGCGAATAAGTTGAAGAAAGTAATGTTGTTACTCTCGATGCTCGCGATGGTACTGGCAGCCGTGGTGCCGGCATTCGCGCAGCAGGGGATTCAGGCGGCCGCTGGCGGCCGTGGGAACGACCTCATCCAGCAGTGTCAGAACAACCTCAACCAGACGGCGGTGGCGGCAAACGACCAGGAGATCAACCAGAACGCGGCTAACGTCGGAAACGTCAGTGGAGACCAGACTAACGCTCAGGCCGCTGCACAATCAGCCAATGCCGCCGCGGCCAACGTCAACACGGGCGATCTCGTAAACTACTGTACGCAGGTAGTTAACAACAACTCGACGGTTGTCAACAAGTACGTCAACAACAAGTACGTCAAGGTAGTCGGGTACACGTCCTACAAGAAGACCTATTACCCCGTCTACTACAACGTGTACAAGAACTACTACTTCACATACGTCAACAAGCAGATCGTCTACGTCAACAAGAACGTTATCTACTACACGGTGAACGTCAACAAGTATTACAACAAGTACGTCAGCCCCTACTACAAGGCGGTTAGCCCATACAAGTCGGTTAGCCCGTACGCATCAGCGAGCGCCAGTTCAAGCGCGTCGGTAAGCGCTAGTGCGGCTCCCACGCTTCCCTCCACGGGTGGTGCGTCGCTCATCGCACTCGGTGGTGGTGTCCTGCTTGTGGCCGGTGGTCTTCTGGCCCGTAGGATCGTCCGCTAAGTAACCGGACGAGGCTTCATCAGGCGGGTCCCTTCGGGGGCCCGCTTTTTTCGTGCCGAACACAAGCCGCCCGGCGTGTCGCCGGGCGGCTTGTATTCGGGGGGTGTTGTGGATATCCTCATGGGCGGTGATCTTGCTTGAGCCGCGCGATCTTCAGACTCTCCGCAGGTTTTCTGGTGGGTGTATTGGCCCTGCTGGCTACGGTGCTCTACCTGTCAGATTACTACGCTGGCGAGCAGCAGCGCCTGGCCCTTGCCGGGGATGTCTCCGGAGCGATGGAGGCATCGCGGAAGGCGGTCCGCCTCGACCCCTTCGATTCCGACGCTCTGCAGGCGCAGTCTTTTCTATGGCGGCAACAGAGAAAGTACGATAGGGCGGTCTTGGCGCTCGAGGAGGCTATCGAGCGGGACCCCAACAACTACCTGCCTTATCTGACGCTGGCCAATCTCCGGTTCGCTACCGGAGATTTGGACGCCGCTGTGAGGGGCTACCGGGATGTGCTCGAGCTCAACCCGAACGCCGTTGCGGCCAGCAGTTCTCTCGCGCGGGCCCTCGCGATGCAGGGAAAGCTGGGGGAGGCCAAAGCGGTGTACGAGGCACTCGAGCAGCAGCACAGGATCACTTACCAGGAGCGCTACGATCTCGGCAGGATTCAGGCGCGAACCGGCGAACCGCTCGAAGGCGTGAAGAACATAAAGCGGGCCAGGCGCAAAGCGGCCGCCGAACTGAACGGGCCGCGTGGATCGGTAAGAGAGCAGCAGCGGCAGTTGTTGGTATCTATGGACCTTGCCACCGCCGATGCGCTCGTCGTCCAGGGTCATTACGGGCAAGCGCGCAAGATACTCGCGCAGAGCCCTTCCGAGCAGGCGCCGGGCCTTCTGGAGTTACTGAACTCGGATCCCGCGGCCTATCGCGAGCAGGTGGTCGACAGTGACATCTACTAGCGGCCGAGGATGGCGGGACGGGGCGCGGGAAGATCCTTCGCTCTCTGAGGTCCTCTACGTATTGCAGAGGAGGCGTCTGCTGGTCGTCGGGGTCGTTTTGGTCCTTGTTGGATTCGCCTTGTTCCTCGGCCTCTTCCGCGAGCCGGCATACACCGCCGAGGCGAAGGTGGGTGTCAGGCCACAGGAGGAGCTGGAGGATGAGGAAGCTACGCTTGCCTTCCTCGAAGAAGTGCGCGGTGCCGTCGTTACACGGGAGATGTTGAGAGAGGTCAGGCGCCGTGCCGACTGGGAGGCCGGGCCGAAGGCGTTTTCGGAACGTCTCGATCCGAGGACGGTCGTGAATACGGACGGAGAGTCGGGGTTACAGATAAGGTTCTCCGCCAACGAGCCCGGGCAGGCGGCCAGGGCGGCGAACGCTTACGCCGAGTTGTTCGTTCGGGGAGTCGAGGATCTCGACGACAGGCCGGCGGCCGCCGACGTACCCGCTGCGGAGGCCGTCGTAGAACAGAAAGCCGTGCCCGGAAGCTACAGTCCGCGGCCCCTGATCTACGCGACCATCGCAGCGGGGGCTGGCCTGCTTATCGGGGGCGCCGCCGCCCTGGTACTCGAGGGACGGGCCAGCGGCTGGAGGGGCGTACGCGACGCCGAACTGACGCTGCGCGTGCCCGTGCTTGGCACCATACCCGATTACTCTTCGAAGAAGACCGAAGGTTGACGTGAGCCTCGGGGCGATGAGTGACGCTGGTGCTCGGAGGTTGCTCGACCCCGACTCACCCGTGAGGAGTCACTACGAAGAGCTGGCTGGCAACCTTCTAAAGCTGGAGGGGACGGCCAGCGTCGTAGTCACCAGCCCCGATCCTGGCGCCGGGCGCACGAGCGTGTGCCTCGGCCTTGGCGCAGCCCTGGCGGGCATGGGCCGTCGGGCTGCCGTGGTAGACTGCAACCTCGAAAACTCGCAGTTACACAGGGTGCTGGGAGAACCGAACTTCGTCGGGCTTACCAGCGGTCTCGACGGCAAGACCCTGGATCAATACGGGTACGAGGTTATCCCTGGACTGCTCGTCGTTCCTACCGGTCCCATTCTGCTCGACCCCGCCTCCCTTCTGGAGGATGAGGGAGTCAAGAAGGCAGTACGAGGCCTGCAGGAGAGCAGGGACCTCGTGCTGCTCGACGCGCCGGTGGCGGGGAGGGTGCTACGGTCCCAGAACCTCCTCGGCGGCTTCGACGGGGTCTTGCTCGTCGTCCACGCCTCCCGGACTCCCAAGAGCGTCGCCCGCGAGACCGCGGACGATCTGTTGAAAGCGGGTGTCAACCTGCTAGGGGTGGTGCTAAACGGATGTTCCTGAGGCGGGATCATCCCGGGGCGAGAAGGTGAGGGAAGTCCGGCCCCCCGGCGACGACAGAGAGCGTTTCTCTGGCGTGGAACGTAAAGAGGACCGTAACAAGTACCGCCGTCCCGGTCGGCTGCTTGCCGTCTTCAAAGGTCTTGTCATGCTTGCGCTCCTGGCCGTTACGGCCTACGGGATGCTGAACACCGGCCTCTACAGGGACGTGCTATGGTTGCCGGTGGCCGCGGGAATCCTGACGCTGCTGTTCATCACGCTGTTCGTGCGCGGTTTCTACTGGGACCTGCCCCCGGTAGGAATTCTGCTGGTCGGGCTGCTGGCGGCGCTCGTCGCCGTAAAGGGGCTCTCCATGGTCTGGACGACCAGCGAGACGGAGACCATCAAGGAGACCCTGCGCTCCTCAATTTATCTGGCGACCTTCCTTCTGACGCTGGCCGCGCTCACCTCAGGGCGCCAGGTCGGTCCGATCATCGACTTCTCGGTCGTCATGGTCGCCGCGGTCGCAGGCTATGGACTCTTGCAGAAGATCAGCCCGATCGAGTACCCGGTTCGCTCCCTGGATGGGGTTAGGATGGACTCGACTCTAGGGTACTCCAACACCACCGCCGTCATCCTGGGGATGGGGGTGGTGCTGGCACTGGCGCGGATTAGTACGCTACGCAGTTTCGTCCTTGGTGGACTCTACGCCGCCATCACGCTCTCCTTCTTGATCGCGCTCTACCTCACGGTCTCTCGCGGCGGCATCGGGTCCTTGGGGATAGGACTCATCGTCCTCTTCGTCTTCGGAAGCGGACGCCTGCGGATGTTCGCCAACCTTCTTCTCATCTCGCTGCCGGGCGCCTGGCTCTGGTGGCAGATGCAGAGCCTCCCCGGGTTACTGGGGAGCGGCGTCTTACGTCAGCAGAAGATCGACGACGGGACTGCGTTCCGTAACGATCTGATCCTGGCCCTCCTCGTGGCCTTCGCGCTGCAGGCCGCCTACGCCGTGCTGGCGAACCACTACGAGCTGGCGTCGTCTACCAGGCGATGGCTCGGAACGTTTGTGGTGGCGGGGGTGGTGCTTGCGGCGGCATCGGGCGCCCTGGTTGTCGTCGACGCGTACGGTGGACCAGGGCGGGCCTACGCGGCATTCCTTGGCGACTCGAACGAGAGAGCAAACGTCGGCGAGAGGCTCGGCTCGTTGGATATCAGCTCCAGGGGAGCCTACTGGAGGGTCGCGTGGCAGGCATGGAAGGAGCGCCCCCTCACCGGTACGGGGGCCGGGACCTTCCAGTACACGTGGCTGAAGGACAGACCGGGATTCAAGGGCGTCAAACAGGTCCACAACGTGTACCTCGAACAGGGCACCGAGACCGGCCTGTTCGCCTTCCTGGCCCTGCTTGGCTTCGTGGCGATCCTCCTCGGCTATACGGGGAGGGCCGCCTGGCGGTCGGGCCGGGAGGGGGAACGCCGGCTCCTTCTGGCCGGGCTCCTCTCCACGCTCGTCATCTACCTCGTCTCCTCGGCGTTCGAGTGGCATTGGTACCTGCCGGCCTCGACGCTGTTCTTCTTCATCCTTGCCGCCGTCGCCGTGAAGTTCGCCTCCAGGGATGACTGGGGTGCCGCCGAGACAGCCCCGGCCGACGTCCACGAGGCCGACCGTCCGACCCTGCAAGCCCGTTGAAGCCGGGGGACAGGGGGGTAGCATCGGCCGTGGATGCTCAGGAGTCGGGCGACGGCTACGATCATCAGGTCGAGCGTGTGGCCAGGGGGGTCGGCGTAGGCTCTGCCGGGCAGGGTGTGGGCCGCCTGCTCGGCTACGCGACCAACGCCTCGGTGGCGTGGATGTACGGCCCGGCGCTCCTCGTCTTCTTCTACCTCCTCGGTGTCCAGATACTCGGGGCCGTGGCCGCCTACGTGCTCTCGATGGTCCTCGGCGCGGCGCTCGGCTGCCTGCCGCGGGTGTTCCCCGGCAAGGCCAGATACGAAGGCAGAGAGCTCTCCGCGGCTTTTGCGCCCATGATCGTGGCGAACGTGACCCAGTACTCGAACCTGTGGACCGCCGTCGTAGTCTTGGGCTTCTTCGAGCGGGGGCCCGCGCGGTGATGGGCGCGCCCCTCTCCCGGCTGCCGGGAGGGCTCTACGTCGATCTGGGGAAGGGCGACCACAGAAGTTCCGTCTTTCTCGCGGGCAGCGGGCGGAGCGGGACCACGTGGCTCTCGCAGATCATCAACCACAGGAGGCGGTATCGTTACGTTTTCGAGCCTTTCAACCCGGGAGTAGTCGGCCCGTTTTGGAGGTTCAAAACCAAACAGTACCTGAGGCCCGACGATCGGAGAGAGGAGTTCTTGGAGCCAGCTCGTCGTGCCCTCACGGGCGAACTCAGGGACCCCTGGGTCGATCGGTTCAACGGGCGCTTCCTCGCGAGACGGCGTCTGATCAAGGACATAAGGGCCAACCTGCTCCTCGGCTGGATGCGCGCGAACTTCCCCGGTATGCCTATCGTTCTCCTTCTCCGGCACCCTTGCGCCGTCGTAACGTCCAGGCTCGCGCTCGGGTGGAAGGACAACCTCTCGGAGACGATGGACCAGCAGGATTTGGTGGAGGACTTCCTCTTACCCATGGAGGCGGAGATCCGCGCGGCCCGGGGCGATTTCGAGCGTCATCTCTTCCTCTGGTGCATCGACAATTATGTTCCCCTGAGGCAGCTCGGGCCTGAGGAGGTGCACCTCGTCTTCTACGAGAACCTGCTCGTGCGACCCAGAGAGGAACTGCAGAACCTGTTCGCCTCTCTCGGCGAGCCCTTCGACGAACGCGTCTGCCTGAGGCTGGGACGCCCTTCCCCCCTGAGCCGGAGGGACGCCTCCGCTCCTTCCCCGACCGGGTGGCGGGCTCGCGTGGACGACCGCCAGCTGGAGAGGGCCATCGAGATTCTGCGCCTCTTCGGCCTCGACCGCCTCTACGGCAGAGGGGCCATGCCCGACCCTTCAGGGGTTCGCGTCCCGAGAGACGGGGTTTAGGGGAGCAGGAGGGTCCCTCGTGCACAAACCGCCGGTGGTGATCCTCTCCGGGGTAAGGTGGGACTTCCTCTGGCAAAGGCACCAGACGCTCGCCACCCTCTTCGCCGGCGCCGGTTATCCCACCGTCTTCGTCGAGACCACGGGCCTCGCCAATCCCCGTCCGAGCGGGGACACGCTGCGCAGAGTCTTCGCGCGGATTCGTCGCTCCGGGGGCGCCGGGGAGAAGCCCTCAGTCCAGGGAGACCTCACCGTATACTCGCCGCTCACCGCTCCGCCTACCTACGGAGTATTCCGGTGGTCGAACGAGAGACTCCTCGTCCCGCGCGTTCTGAAGGACCTCGAGAAGCTAGCCGGACCGCGTCCTGTAGTGGTGGCCTATCCGCCGACGAGGACGACGCTAGGTCTGATCTCCGGCCTCGACCCGAGGCTCGTACTCTACGACTGCGCGGACGACTACGAGCACTTCCCGGGGGCGCCGGAGGACATCAAGGAGACGGAGCGCGAGCTCTTTGTGCGCGCCGACCTCGTCTCGTGTACGTCGGTGCGCCTGCTCGAGAAGGCGAGACGCCTCAGGTCCGACGCCTTCTTGAGCGGACCCGCCGTGGACTACGAACGGTTCGCATCACTGCAAGACTCCTCCCCCGAAAGAAAGGTACGCACGGTCTGCTTCTTCGGCCAGGTGAGCCGCGAACGCCTCGACTTCGGCGCCCTGCGGGCCATCGTCGAGGCGGGCTTCGAGTTGCGCATCGTCGGCGGCATCGGAGATGCAGAGAGAGACTTCCTGCATACACCAGGGGTCGACTACACAGGAGAGGTGTCCCACGCCAGGTTGCCCGCCGCCCTCTCCGGTGTCGACGCCTTCGCATTGCCCTACGAGATCAACGATCTGACCCGGGCGATCTCGCCGGCCAAGACCTACGAGTGCCTGGCCACGGGCAAACCCCTTGTGGCCGGCAACCTTCCCGCGATGCGGGATCTCGGCGAGTGCGTCTACCTCGCGGAGAGGCCGGAGGACTACGTGGCGGTCCTGCGGAACTTGCAAAAACTCGAGACCGGGGAGAAGCGGCGCGCCCGCATCACACTCGCCCGCAAGAACTCCTGGGACATCCGCTTCGCGGAGTTGGAGGAGGCCCTGTGGCGCCCCATGTAGAACCCCGCGCGGGCAGGATCGATGTCCTTGGCGTGGGGGTCGACCCGCTGACCGTCGACGGGCTGCACGCGGAGATCTCGCGCCTGGTGCGGGCCGAAAACCTCGGCCTCGTGTTCAACGCGAATGCCCACTGCCTGAATCTCTGCTACGAGGATCCCGCGCTGCGAGATTCTCTGAACGGCGCTGACGTCGTGTTCTGCGACGGGGCCGGGGTCATGCTGGCGGCGAGGATGCTCGGGGGACGCATCCCGGCGCGCATCACCTACGCGGCCTGGATCTGGCAACTGGCCGACTTCGCCGCGTCGGAGGGCTTCTCGCTCTACTTCCTGGGCGCAGGGCCCGGCGTGGCGCAGGAGGCCGCAAAGAGGTTGGGCGAACGTTGTCCCGGCTTGAGGATCGTCGGCGCCCATCACGGCTACTTCGACCACTCGGCCGGTAGCACCGACAACGGGGCGGTCCTCCAGGAGATCAACGCCGCAGCCCCCGATATCCTGCTGGTCGGCCTCGGGATGCCGCTCCAGGAGCGCTGGCTGACACAGAACAAGCATGATCTCTGCGCCAGCGTCGCCCTTACCTGCGGGGCCGTCTTCGACTACGCCTCGGGGAGGGTGCCCCGCGGCCCGCGCCTCCTTACCGAAAACGGTTTCGAGTGGCTGGCGCGCCTCGTTTACGAGCCCCGTCGCCTGTGGCGGCGCTACCTACTCGGTAACCCGCTCTTCCTCCTGCGGGTGCTGAGACAGCGCTTCTCGAGAGGACGTGTGCCGGGCCATCCGCGGGACGGTCTCTAGCGTCCCGGAGTCCCCGGGCCCGTCAGGCGATCGTACACGGCCTCGGCCCGGGCGATCAACTCTCTGCGTTTGGGGTCCTCCAGTTCGTAGCCCAGTTCGCGTTTTTTCTCCTCTCTGGCTGCGAAGGGACGCGAGGCTTTGTTCTGCAGGGACGCCTCGCCGAACCTCTTCCTGGAGTTTCTCTCGATGCGGGCGAGTACGCTTTCGACGTTTTGTTCGTCGTGACGAAAAAGAGAGAAGGTCGTTTCGAACCTGTCGTTTATGCGGCGGATCACCCGCCCGAAGTCCTCCGTTACCTCCTCGAAGAGCCCGAGGACGTAGGCATCGCGGTAGGCTTCCACGGTCTCGTAGAAAGAGAGGTAGTACCTGAGGGCCTGGTCCAGGGAGATCGGGTCCCGGATGGCGAAAGAGAGCACGGCGTCTTTCGGTTTGCGTATCAGCACGAGCGTGGGTATGCGCCACCTGGAGGCCCGGATCACCTGCGCGGGAACGTGAAGTCCATTGGCGATACGCACCTTCGCCTTCTGCGCCCTGTTGAAGGCCACCCGGGCAAACGAGTTGGCTGACCTCGGGAATCCCTCGATCACCAGTTGCGTCTCCGGGGTCACCACCCGGCCCTGGTCCTTGCGCGCCAGCCGGTACAGACCGTAGTAGGCGGCCGGATGCTTGCCCGCGTAGATCTGAAGCCACTTCTCGAACCTGAACACGGCGGGGTGTTCGTCCGCATGGGGCCCAATCCGCTTCTCGATAGCTCCGCTCCTGTGCCTCGCCGCCTTACCTCTCCCCGCCAATCTTACTCAGCACTTCAGCACTTCAGCAAGTCAGCATTTCAGCTTGGCAGCTTTCCTCTTGCTGACACGCTGACGAGCGAGGCCGCAGGCCGATGCGTGCTGAATTGCTGACAAGGCGCGAAGCGCCGTGCTGACATGCTGACCAGGCCGGGTAGATGAAGGGCCCGACCCTTCCCCGACCCGCTATACTTCGCGCACGGAGGACCCCGTGCGGATCTTGAGAGACATTTCGAAGAGGCTCTTCGGTTTCAAGCTGCTGCGCCGGTTTACGAGCGCTCTCATCCTCGTGCTCGCAGACGGGCTCGCTCTCGCTCTCGGGCTGGCAGGTGCTGCCCTCTTCGCGGGCGGTGGGTCGGATCCCGCCATCGGTCTCGCGCCGCTGCTGCTCGCAGCCTGGATCACGCTCTTCACCGCTTTTCGCCTCTACGACAGGGCGCCGGTTAGGCGCAGCCCGGGGGGACTGGTCGGGGCCGCGTTCTGCTGGGCCGGGTTGGTGACGATCGGGGCGGCGATCTACCCCGAGAGCGGTCTAAGGCTCGCAGAGATAGCCTCGGCCGCCCTACTCGGCCTCCTCTGCTCCGCCGCGCTCAGGTTCCTCTACGAGCGGGCCATCGGTAGGATCTACCGCCGCGGTTTCGGTCAGACGCCGGTGCTTCTGATCGGGGACAGCGCAGGCCGGACGCGGTTACGACGGATGATAGAGCAGGTGCCCGGCGCCTACGTCCTCGCCGGGGAGGTGGACCTCGGAAGCGGGGGGGGCGACGCGTACCTGGCGTCGGTAAGGGAGGTGTTGGACCGCACGGAGGCCCGTGGCGTCGTGCTCGTCGGGGCGGAGGGTCTGCCCGACGAGGCACTACTGGAGCTCATCCACTCGGTGCGGCTGCGCGGGGTGCCCCTTAGGGTGGTGCCCGGCGCATTCGCCCTTATGCGGGGCCGTACCATCCTCTCCGAAGGAATGGGGGTGCCCCTACTCGAGGTCCACTACCCCGGGCTGGACAACACCCAGCGCACCCTCAAGCGCGTGCTCGATGTGGCAGTCTCCGTGGGCGGGCTCGTGCTCCTCTCGCCCCTCTTCCTGGCCGTGGCCCTCGCGGTCAGGCTCGACTCACCGGGGCCCGTCTTCTTTCAGCAGAAGCGTGTCGGTGCGGACGAGAAGGTCTTCGTCTGCTACATGTTTCGCACCATGCAAAGGGACGCCGAAGTTCGCCAGGCCGATCTCGAAGCCCTCAACGAAGCAAAAGGACCGGCCTTCAAGATAAAAGACGATCCCCGCGTGACCAGAGTAGGACGTTTCTTACGGCGCTGGAGCATAGACGAGGCGCCCCAGCTCGTAAACGTCCTCAAGGGCGAGATGAGCCTGGTAGGCCCCAGGCCTTTACCTGTACGCGACTTCCTGAAGATGGAGGACTCCCACAAGAGGAGACTCGGCGCCGTCCCAGGGATGACGGGCTACTGGCAGATAAGCGGCCGCAGCGAGCTCTCCTTCGAGGAGATGGTGCGTCTGGATCTCTACTACATAGAGAACTGGTCCCTCTCGTTCGACCTCAAGATCATCCTCAAGACCCTCGGCGCCGTCCTACGCCGCGAAGGCGCCTATTGAGTCAGCAAGTCAGCCCGCCGCCTTCAGCGGCTGGTCAGCACGCTTCGGGCCTTCGGCCCTCGCTTGTCAGCATTTCAGCTAGTCGTCTCGAAGCCTCGCCATGGGCGTAGAAGCCAACGGCCATTGGTACCGGTACCTCGTGCGCTGCCAAGCGAGACTAGCGAGGGAGATGCTGAAATGCTGACAAGCCTGCGAAGCAGGCGTGCTGAAATGCTGAAATGCTCTAGAATATCGGCGTCCCGGCCATGCGGCTACCTAGGCATACGGGGGTACGAGAATTGAACGTAATACTGGTGATCCTGGACAGCCTCAGGAAAGATCACATCGGGGTCTACGGCAACGACCGGATGGAGACCCCCAACCTCGACGCGCTCGCCGGGGAGAGCCTGCGCTTTACCAGGGCCTACCCCGAGTCGTTACCGACCCTCTGCGCTCGCAGGGCGATCCACACCGGCATGAGGACCTGGCCTTTCAGGAACTTCTACAGGCTACCAGGAGAGACCTTCCAGCCGGCCGGCTGGCAACCGATCCCCGAGGTGCAGGTCACGGTCTCGGAGACACTGTTCGCGCGGGGACACAGCACGGCCATGTACGCTGACACCCAGCCCATGTTCCATCCCTCCATGAACTTCCAGCGCGGTTTCGCTGTGTTCGAGTGGATTCGGGGCCAGGAGCGGGACCGTTTCCGTCCCAAGGTGGGCGTCCCCGAGGATCAGATAAGGCAGCGGACGGTGCCGGGCAACGTCGGCAGAATGGTGGACAAGGTGCGGCAGTACCTGGCCAACACGCAGGACCGCAAGACCGAGGAGGACTGGTTCGCCCCGCGGCTCTTCAGCAGGGGGATGGACTACCTGGAGCAGGCCGGGGAGGGGCAACCCTTCTTCCTCGTCATCGACAGCTTCGACCCGCACGAGCCGTGGGACCCGCCGGAGAAGTACGTCTCCATCTACGGCGAAGACTACGAGGGCAGGGTCCCCATCGTGCCCAACTACGGTCCTTCGGACTGGATCACCGACAGGGAACTGGAAAGGATGAAGGCGCTGTACTCGGGTGAGGTGACGATGGTCGATCGCTGGCTCGGCCACTTCCTCGACAAGATGGAATCGACGGGCCGCATGGATGACACCCTGTTGATCGTGCTGGCCGACCACGGTGTGGCCCTCGGCGAGCACGGTTTTACCGGCAAGCCGTTCGGGGCGCTCTGGCCCGAGCTGACGGACATACCGTTCTTTATCAGACATCCCGAGGGCAAGGGAGCCGGCAAGACCAGCGACTACTTTGCCTCCACCCACGACGTGGCCCCGACGATTCTCGGCGCTCTCGACATCCGGCAGCTCCAGAAGATGGACGGCGAGTCCCTCTTCCCGTTGCTCGAAGACGCAGAGCCCGAGCCACGCCCCCACTTTACGCTCGGCTACGACAAGTTCGCGTGGGCCCGCGACGAGAGGTATGTCATGTTTAGCATTAACGACCGTTCCAGACCGCGGCTCTTCGATCTGGAAAGCGATCCCGACATGAACCAAAACGTTGCAAAGGATAACCCCGACATCGTGAGGCGAATGTTCAACAAATACATCCTCGAAGATGCCGGAGGCTCGCTTCCCCGTGTTTGAAAGACCCGGGGCTTTTCGTCCGGCCCAAAACCTCTATAATCTGTCGCCGTGACTTCGAGACGGGACATAGGGGAAGAGCAGAACCGCGCGCGGGAGAATGGCGCCGACGGCGAGCCCACAGCGGAGCAGGTAGACGAGCCGGTCGGACCCAAGGACGACGATACTTACGTCGCGAAGGTAGCGCGTGGCGCCGGCATTAGCACGGCCGGGCAGGGGGCCGGGCGTGTCATCGGGTACGTTACCCAGGTCGTTATCGCCAGGTTGCTCGGCGCGCAGTTCTACGGTTTCTATACCGCGGGCGTCGCACTGATCAACGGCCTGCAAATCCTCTCCCGGTTCGGAATGGAGAACGGCGTGGTGCGCTACGTCGCCCACTACCGCGAACACGAGGATGCCGCGCGGGTGCGCGGAACGATCGTGATGGCCCTGCTGTTCCCGATAGCACTCAGTGTCGTTCTCTCCGCCGCGCTGTTCTTCGGGGCCGGCTTTCTGGCCGATTCCGGTTGGCTGAAAGAGAACGGGGCCATGATGGTGGGCGTCCTGCGAGGGTTCGCGTTCGTGCTGCCGTTCTTCGTTTTCATGAGCATGACCGCGTGGGCCACCCAGGGTTTCCAGACCGTGACGTACGCGGCCTACATCCAGCAGCTCATTCGCCCTGGCCTGTTTTTGGTCTTCGTCGGCGCGTGTTACATGATCGGGGCCAACATCTTCGGGGTCATAGCCGCCTACGCGCTCGCGATGTTTTTGGCCGGGATTGTCGGGCTCTACTACCTGAGGAAGCTCTTCCCCGATCTCTTCGACCGACGGGCGCGGACCGCCTTCGAGATCAAATCCCTCTTCGGCGTCTCCATCCCGATGAGCATCACGCAGGGCGCCCAGTACCTCAACAACTTCTCCGCCATCCTGATCCTTGGCGTCTTCGCCGCCGGGGCCCCGGTCGGCATCTTCAACGCCGCCGCCAGGACGGCCACGTTTCTGACGGCGGTGCGCTTCGCCTTCTCCGGCATCTTCTCCCCAATAATCTCCGGCCTCCACGCGCAGCAAGACACGCAGGAGATGGGCAGGCTCTACAAAGACGTGTCGCGTTGGATCTTCACCGGCGCGTTCGGGCTCTTCTTGGTGATAGTGGTCTTCGGTCCCGAAATAATGGGGATCTTCGGGCCGGCGTTCGGGGCCGGCGTTACGGCCCTCGTCATCGTCGCCGTCGCGCAGCTCTACAGCTCCTCGGTCGGCCCTGCGCCGCGGATGCTAGCCATGACCGGAAACCAGAACTACGCCATGATCGCAACCTCCGTCGCCGCCGCTACGGGCGTGGTCGTGAGCTTCATCCTCATCCCGCGCTTCGAGGTAATGGGGGCAGCCCTCGGGATGGCCACGGCGATCATAGTCGAGAACACGGGGACGATGTCAGCCGTGAAGTGGCGGCTCGGATACTGGCCGGTCGACCTCACGTGGCTGAAGCCCCTGACGGCGGGCGTCGTCTCCGGCGTCGTGACGTACCTGTTGAAGATTTTCTTGCCGCTTGAGGCGATGTTCGGGTTCCTGCCTTTGCCTGTATCCGTTCCCACGATAATGGTGCTCGGCGGCTTCCTCGGTGTGCTGTTCTTCGGATTGCTATGGTTGCTCGGCTTCTCCGAGACGGACAAGGAGTTCCTGGGCACCTTCTACAAGGTGGCGCAGCGGGCCCTGCCGAGACGGTTCCGCAGGGGAATCGGGTAGTGAAAGACGGCGCACCGGGGCCGGTCAAGGTACTCTACGTCGCCGGCCTCGGACGGAGCGGAAGCACGATCCTGGCGAACACTCTGGGGCAGGTAGAGGGTTTCTTCTCCGGGGGCGAGCTGAACTTCATCTGGAAGCACACACTGATCGAGAATCGGCTCTGCGGCTGTGGCAGGCCGGCCCGGGAGTGCCCATTCTGGGGGCCTGTCTTCGAGGGTGAGTTCGGCGGGCAGAGCGAGGCGCTGGCCCGCGAGATGATGCGGCTCCAATACTCCGGCGCCCGTACCCGCCACATCCCCCTGATGCTCACGGAAGGCGGGAGACAGAAGATCGAAGCCCGTCTCGGCGAGTTCCTGGAGAATACGGGACGACTGTATAAAGCCATCCAATCGGTCTCGGGCAGTCGTGTGATCGTCGACACCTCCAAGGAGCCTGCCTACGGCTACGCCCTCGGCATGGTCCCCGGAGTGGACCTCCGCGTGTTGCACCTGGTCAGGGACCCGAGGGCCGCCGCGTACTCCTGGGCGAAGAAGAAGCGCCAGCCCGACAGCGCCGAGCGCGAGTTCATGCACCGGAAGACCCCCACGCAGAGCGCCGTCCTCTGGGACGCCTGGAACGCCGCCATCGAGGCCCTCTGGCGCCGGATGCCGGCCGGATACCTTCGCCTGCGCTACGAGGATTTCATCGCCGACCCCCGTCGCAGCTTCCAGGAGATCCTGAAGCTTACGGGTGAGGAAGACGCGGAGCTGCCGCTCGTAGGGGAGCGTGACGTCAAGCTCGGCATAAGCCACACCGTCTCGGGCAACCCCAACCGCTTCGACACTGGCACCGTCGAGCTACGTCAGGACCGCGCGTGGCAGGAAGAGATGCATTCCCGCGACAGGGCCCTCGTTACGGCGCTGACCTTGCCACTGCTGACACGCTACCACTACCCGGTAAGGTAGCCGCCCAGGCCAGGTTCCCTACGCTTTCGGCTTCTTGCCGATGCTGACCATCTCGGGCCGCACACCCTCAGAGGGTCCGTCGCCGAGCTCCCCATCGCGGTACTGGTAGACGCCGCGGCAGGTGTGGCCGCCGGTGGTCCGCTTCTCGGTGTAGGAGAGCTTGACGTTCGGATTTATGGCCTGGACCATCGCCTTCTCGTAGGTGGAGAACGCAGCGCAGGGCTTCACGTCCCATCCGGGTACGCCTTCCTGGCCCATCCCCCCGAACCACGGGCAGCGGTCCGCGTTTATGACGTAGGTCCCGTCGTCCTGCTCGGTCAGCGTGATCTCGATGTCGAAAAAGCGGTTGGCCAGCATGACGACGTCGACGGCGTCCTTCATCGTCTTCACACCGAGCTGCTCGCGCAGATCAGAGCCCTGCTTCTCGCCAATTCTCGTCATGGCTAGCTTGCCGACCTTCTGGCCGTCGTAGCCGAGATCGTCGGCGGCCCGGATCATCTCGTCCAGGATGACCCCCGTCCCCGCAGAGGCGGCCTTCCACTTGTACCACGTCGGCCCGGGAAGCCCGAGCTTCATCGCCCACCGCGCTAGAAACAGCGGGAGCTTCGGAAGTCCATAGACCTTCAGCCACTTCATAATAGAAAATCCTTCTCTCCGCTTGCTTCGACGTATCACCATTATACTCGCCCCTCGGCTCTGTCACTTCCAGAGCATACCCGAGTCGGAGGCGCGAAATCACACCGAGAGCAACGTACTCGGCGCCTTGTACTTTACGAGAGCCGCAGCCGGCCGTACGTGAGCGCGGTCGCGAAGGAGGCCACCGGTAGGATCACCACGGTGGCGAGTGAACCCCCACCCATTCGCCCCAGACCTCCGAGCCGGTGAACGCCAGCCCCCCTAACGCTCCGGCGTCCGTAAAGGCCTCTTCCAGCACCACGGCGAAGGCGGCGGTCAGGAACACCAGCTCGAAATGGCCCCGCACGAGCTCGTTGCTGCGCCTCAAGGCCGCCAAGGGCCCCAGGAGCTCCCTCACGATTACCGGCGCGAACAACGACCAGCGCGTCATCAGCCAGAGGCCCGGTATCGCGAGCAGGTTCGCCGCCGCTGTCGGCAGCGCGATGGCGGCGAAAGAGGCTACGGCGACGATCGGTACGACGGGCGCCGCGAGGACCAGGTTTCTCAGCACCCTGAGCAGGGAGATAGACTCCGCGCTGCGGCGGGCCTCCGAAGTCAGTCGCTCCGCGTAGGCCACGTAGAGGTAGAAAGCGAGCGATTCGGTAAGGAACGCCGAGAGCGCTTGGAGGAGGGATCGTTGATCGGGGAGCAGGTAGGGGGGTCTCGGTCAGTGCCCCCAAAAACAGGGCAGGGACGACCGTCGCCACGGGGTGGCGGAGCACGATCGCGAGGGCTTCACGCCACACCGCCGACGCGCGGATTTGATCGTTCATCAGTGACCCTCCCGTGGGCATCCGTTCTCGGCCATCCTCGTGTCCAGAGCATGATGCCATCGTGGGAAGCCACGGACACCTCCCGTATCCTCATCGGGGCGGTTCGTTATTTGTCGTCTCTCCCATACGATGTGATACTGATTCGAAGGCCGCAGGCGACATCCTTACATCGCTGGTGAACGGGTACTCGATCAGGTGGATCGTGTAGAGGAGAAGGACGATCAGAACGGTCAGTGCCGTGACGGACAGCCGGTGGAGCCAGGGTGACTTCATCCCGAACAAGAAGCCGAAGGAAATCGTCAGTATCCCTCCTACTATCAGGACTACCCACAGGACCAGTGGTACACCCTGGTAGCTCTCCAGCAGACGAAGCTCCCTGTTATCGTCCAGGACCTGGACCAGCATGATCGCCTGACCGTAGAGCGTCTGCTGGGTGTTCGTGGCAGGTTCGAAGCGCTCGACCGTCTCCACGAGTTCGTCGGCCAACGCCTGCGCGTGAGGGCTTCCTCAGCCTTCGCTGTCTCCTCCCAGCAGGGGCCATTCCTCCTCCGCCACCACCCTGGCGTAGGACCGGCTGAGCCCTCGAATACGATGACGTTCCGGTTCTGGGAGGTGATTTGCGAGCTGGTAAAGATCCTCTACCGCGTCGGCTTCATCGGCGGTTGCCCTCTGAGCCTCCCTGAATCCACTCCATACGATGAACAACGAAAAAGCGAGCGACAGAGCGTACATAACGTAGAGCGCCGCATAGATAGTACCGATGGCGGTGTTGTGTGATTCCCGTAGCGGCAAGGGCACGGTACGCTGTACGAGACCCTGTCCTGCGAGCGCGAACACGACGGCCACCAAGACAACCACGATGCCCCAAAAAGCGCTAGTCAATGCGGATCGCGCCCCTTCGCGTGCATTGGTCTTGTTCGTGCGGAAGAGCTAAGATTAGCAATCGGGCGCTAACGAAGCAAGATACTCCACCCGCCCCCGACCCCCTGTCTATCCGGGCTCTTCGAACTTCTCGGGGCCCAGAAGCCCGGCTGCAGAAGCTCCTCCTACCCGCCGCTGTGCTTCTGGACAAGAACCTTCGTGTACGTCTGTTCCTGATGGCCCGCAAAGTGGGCGGCGAATCCCCCTGCGGTGCCCTACTATGGAGCAGATGTCAGGTGAGCGAGTCTCGGGCCGCGCGTAGTGTGGAGTTGCTAAGGGATCTGAACGCCTTGGTCCTGCTCCTTGCGCGGCGTCCGCAAGAGTTCCGGGAGCGAATGAGCGGGTATGCCGACCTGGCCCTGGAGAGTATCATCCACGCGGCGTCAGATCACGACACGGTGAGTTGGGAGGATGCGCTGCACAAAATGGAGACTTACCTGGGCCCTGCGGCGGCCATCCTCGATGAGCCGGCGCTGGGCGACGTAGAAGCAGAGACGCGCCGGATATTGCGCCGCGTCCACGACGAGAATCCTCGCGGCGCGCGATGGCCCGCCGACTCCGTGCTGGCACGCTGCTGCTACCTGGTATGCAGGCTTCTGAACCCCACCGTCGTCCTCGAGACCGGGGTGGCCTACGGCGTGAGCTCGGCTTTCGTCCTGAAAGCTCTCGAGGAGAACGGACGCGGCACGCTCTACAGCGTGGACTTGCCGCCCTTGAGAAGCGAGTTCGAGAGGTTCTGGGGCATCGTCGTCCCCGAGGAGTTACGAAGTCGGTGGAGGCTACACAGGGGATCCAGCGCCAGGATACTGCCCCTGCTCCTCGAAGAGACCCGCACTGTGGACCTCTTCGTACACGACAGCTTGCACACCCTCAGGAACATGCGCCGCGAGTTCGACACCGTATGGCCTCATCTCCGGAACGGGGGCCTGCTCCTCGCCGACGACGTAGAGAGAAACAGCGCTTTCGGCGAACTGCAGCGGAGAAGTCCGGCCCTCTGGCGCGTGGTCAAGGACAGAGAAGTGTCGCCGCTTTACGGCAATGCCGCGCCGGTGGTGTTCGGCGTGGTGGCGAAGTAGGGCGGTCGGGGGATACAGAGCAGGGAGTCGGGGAAGACCAGACTCCCTGCTCGACGAGCCTGTGGCGTCGGCTAACCGCCTCGGGAGTAGCTGATGAGCTCCTCGCGGCTGCTGCCGCCCGAAGTCTGTACGTCCAGCACGGGGCCGACGTGCCGCGCGTAGAGCTTGTACTCGGAGACCTTGGGCTCCGGCGGCACCAGGTCCCTGGTCATCAGAGCCCCTTCGAAGTGGCCGAAGGGAACCTCGACCTGCTCTTCGGTACTCAAGACCTCGGCCTTATCCTCGGCCTCGCCCTTGTAGTACTCCTGCCTGTAGGCCATGCCGTCGCGGGGATGGGCCGGCATGATGATCCCGGGCTGTGCCCCGTCGACGCCGGCCTCGAAGGAGCCCGCCCTCGACGTCACCTTGCCGTTCTCGTACTCCGCGGTGTTCTCGCCCATGTACCAGACGTTACCGGCCTTGTCCTGGGCGTACCAGTCGTCTGTGATCTCGACGGGCTGGCCGTGCCGGGAGACGACGTCGTGGATGACCCTGGCCTCGACCCCGTTGGCGATCTCCTTGGTGCGGCCGGTGACGGTTACCTCGACGTGGTACTCCGTCCCCTTCTGGTCGGTCTCCCTGTAGACCCACTTGTCTTTCGGGGCCATGGGCCAGTAGGGGTTGTCGATGCGGGTGGTGAAGTCCGCCGGGTCGAGCTTCACCGGCTCGCTCCCCTGCGGCAGGTGTCCTGGGCCACCGGATTCCGCGGCCGCAGCGGTCGGCGCCCCGGGGTTCTTGCCCGTTGTCGTATTGGCCCCGCACGCGCCGGTTACGAGCGCCGCCGTCAAGCAAACGCCGAGCAGGACCGTGGCCATTGGGCGCCTCCGACCGAATCGTCCCTCGTCCATAACCTCCATAACCTCTCCTCCGTCCATCGTGTGCCTGCGAGACGAAGTGTGCCTTCGAAACCTTAGCGGTCCCTGAGAGGCGGATGAGATAGGGATGAGAATCAGACTTTAAGAACGCTCTTTCGGCAGCGTCCCTGTAACCTAACTAGTACCCTGGCCTTCCCATCCTCTTGTAGGTGATCTGCTTCCCCGCTTCGACGCCGGGCTGGTCGAAGGTGTTGACCCCGTAGAGGGAGCCGGCTATCGCCGTCTGTACCTCGAGCGCCTGGAAGATGTAACCTAGATTCTCTTCGTTCAGCCCGCCGAGCTTTATGGTGGAGTTGGGGTGACCGGCTTCGGTGAGGGCCCTTCGGGTAGCGTCGCACTCGACGTTCAGGAGTTCGGCCATGGTGTGTCCCCCGAGGTAGCCGACGCCTTCGAGGTCCGCGTAGGCTTCCGGTATCTCCAGGTCGCGCGGGTGTTCCTCGACCTCGACGATCTCGATGACCTTGTCCTGCGGCCCCTCCATGTAGAGCTGGACCTGCGAGTGCTGGTCGGTGGTGCCGACCGCGCCGTGTGGCGTCGAGCCCTTGCCGTCTTTGCCCAGGGACTCTGCCCAGAGCTGGACGAACCAGGCCGCGAGCCTCTCCAGGGCGTCGGCGTAGGTCATCATGACCCTGACGTTGCGGCCCCTCGCGGTGTCCATGAGGTAGTGCATGGCGGCACCCACGGCCGCAGGGTGCTCGGCGCCCTGCTCCGTTACTTCGTCCACGCACTGGGCCGCGCCGGCGAGCAGCGCTTCCACGTCGAGCCCGGCCACGGCGGCGGGCAGCAGGCCGACCGGCGTGAGGACCGAGAACCGGCCTCCCACGTCGGCGGGTATGGGGAGCACCTTGAAGTCTTCGCGGTCGGCGATCTCTTTCAAGAACCCCTCCTCGGGGTCCGTGGTGGCGATCGTGCGTCCCTGGAACCCGAAATCTCCCAGAGAGTCGACGAGGACGCCCCGGATCACCAGGAAGTTCGCCATCGTCTCGGCCGTCGAGCCCGATTTGGTGACGACGTTGACCCAGGTTGCGTCGGGATCTGCAAGGTCGAGGATGGCGGAGAGGGTCGCGGGATCGGTGTTCTCCGCGAAGTGCATGCGAGGCCCGCGACGGGCCTCGCCAGGGAGGGCGTTGTAGTAGGGATGACCGAGCGCCTCGTGCAGCGCCATCGGGCCCAGGGCGGAGCCCCCGATGCCGACGTGGATGAAGTCCGTCGCTCCTGAGGTCCGGATCTCCTCGGCCACGCGTGCCGAAGCTTCGGCGTACTCCCCGGTCTTGGGCAACCGCATAAAGCCCGGCGGATCTCCTAGAAGCGCGTCCGCGGCCTCACGCAGGCGCGATCTTATCTCGTCCAGTTCCCCGCTCTGCAGACCGCCTTCTACCTCCACGAGGTTCTGGTAATCGAAGGTGACCTCGGCCATGCGCGGGCTCCTCTCTGTCGCGTCCCTGCCTTGAGACAGTTTAGAACAGGGTATAATCCCCGGCCATCGTGAACCGATCCTCCGCGCCAGCTTCGGAAGTAACGGCCCGCCTGAAGGCCGAGTATCCCGACGCGCGCACGGAGCTCGACTGGTCGAACCCCCTGGAACTCCTGGTGGCGACCATCCTCTCCGCCCAGACCACCGACGTGCAGGTCAATCGGGTGACGGAGGGCCTGTTCGCGAAGTACCGCAAGGCTGAAGACTACGCCGACGCGGCCCCGGAGGAACTCGCTGAGGACATCCGTCCGACCGGCTTCTATCGCAACAAGGCCCGCTCGCTGCAGGGCATGGCCCACGCCCTCGTAGAGGAGCACGGGGGGGAGGTTCCCCGCACCATGACCGAGCTCGTGGCATTACCGGGCGTCGGCCGCAAGACGGCCAACGTGGTCCTCGGCAATGCTTTCGGCGCGAACGAGGGGATCGTCGTCGACACCCACGTCCGCCGCGTCTCGAACAGGCTAGGCCTCACCAGGAATCAGGATCCCGTGAAAATAGAGCAGGACCTCATGGGATCGGTGCCAGAGGAAGACTGGACTATCTTCTCCCACCTCCTCATTCTCCACGGACGCCGAACGTGCAAGGCCAGAAAGCCAGATTGCCCGAACTGCACCCTTAACGACATCTGCCCCTCCGCCGAACTCTAAGAGCTGACCTTCCGCGGCCATAGGTATCAGGCTTTTCAGCAAGGAGCTGACAAGCTGAAGTGCTGAGCAGCTGACATGCAAACAAAATGTCCCACCAGAAGATCGTATAATCTACACACAGAACCTTATCAGGGGGCATGGCAGAGCGGACGAATGCGCTGGTCTTGAAAACCAGAGGCGGTAAGACGCCCGAAGGTTCGAATCCTTCTGCCCCCGCTTTCGGCCCCCCGGTCCCGTACAGCGGAGCGCCCTCTGAAATTCTGTTAAAAATTGTTAAAATAATGAAGACTTTCGCGTTTCGATTCTGTACACTGTGGGTACTTCTCCACCAGAGAAGACAAGTGCAGGCCACTTGAGAGATAGAGTAGACAAAAGGAGGACTGGATGAAGCGGGCAATGAAGCGGGCAATTTCTCTGGCTATGGCTGCTTTCCTGGCCATGCTGGTTCTGGCGCCGATGGCATGGGCTCAGGGTACGACCATGATGAAGACGGTTTCCGGCTCGGCGGCTGCCGGTATTCCGGAGAGCGGTGGTCCTGCCATCCTTCTGCCTGCGGCCGCGCTGCTTCTCGGGTCGGGCATCCTGACCTACGCGATTCTGCGGCGCAGGTAAAGAACAACTAGGACAATGCGGGCCGGTTCACGAATGGGCCGGCCC
>JBKPNW010000121.1:0-7295 GCA_046732815.1 Actinomycetota bacterium
GTGGTCTTGCCGTGGTCGACGTGGCCGATGGTACCGACGTTGAGGTGGGGCTTGGTGCGCTCGAACCTGCCTCTTGACATCTCTCCTACCTTTCTGCTATCTCGGCCGAGATGCTCTTGGGCACCTCGGCATAATGATCGAACTGCATGGTGAAAGTCGCGCGGCCCTGGGTCTTGGAGCGCACGGTTGTCGCGTAACCGAACATCTCGGCCAGCGGGACCATGGCCCTGATGACCTGCCCGCCGCCGCGGGAGTCCATACCCTGTATGTGGCCGCGCCTCGCCGAGAGGTCGCCCATCACGTCGCCCATGAACTCCTCGGGCACGACCACCTCGACGTCCATCACGGGCTCCAGAAGGACCGGGTTGGCCCTCTTGAGGGCCTCTTTGATGGCCATGGAACCGGCGATCTGGAACGCCATCTCGTTGGAGTCGACCTCGTGGTAAGAACCATCGACGAGCTCGACCCTGACATCGACGACCGGGTATCCCGCGATGACACCGGAATCGAGCGAATCCTTGATGCCCTTGTCCACGCTCGGGATGTACTCCCTCGGGATCACGCCGCCGACGATCTTGTTGTCGAACTCGTAGCCTTGCTCGTCGTTGTGCTCGGCGTTGATGACAGCGTGGCCGTACTGGCCCCGGCCGCCCGTCTGCCTCACGAAGCGGCCCTCGATGCCCTCCACGCGCTTGCGGATGGTCTCGCGGTAGGCCACCTGCGGACGCCCGATGTTCGCGTCCACCCTGAACTCGCGCAGCAGCCGGTCGACGATGATCTCCAGGTGCAGCTCACCCATCCCGGCGACGATGGTCTGTCCCGTCTCCTCGTCGCTGCGCACGGTGAAGGTCGGATCCTCCTCCGCGAGACGCTGCAGCGCCACGGAGAGCTTCTCCTGGTCGGCCTTCGTCTTCGGCTCGATGGCCTGCCTTATAACGGGCTCCGGGAAGATCATCTCCTCCAGCACGATCTGCTCGGGGTCCTCGGCCGAGACGAGGGTGTCACCGGTCCCCGTATCGGAGAGGCCGATGGCCGCGACTAGCTCGCCGGCGTAGACCTCCTCGCGCTGCTCGCGGCTGTTGGCGTGGAGCTGAAGAAGCCTGCCCACGCGCTCGCGCCTGCCCTTGGTCGTGTTCATCACGTAAGAGCCGGCCCTGAGCGTACCGGAGTAGACGCGTACGTAGGTCAACTTCCCGACGTGCGGGTCTGCCTGCACCTTGAAGGCCAGCGCCGCCAGCGGGCCGTTCTCGTCGGCCTCGCGGAATACCTCCTCGCCGTCGAGCGTCCTGCCCTCCACGGGCGGCACGTCGAGCGGGCTCGGCAGATAGTCCACCACGCCGTCGAGCAGGGGCTGTACGCCCTTGTTCTTGAACGCAGAACCGACGAAGACGGGGGTCATCCTTATATCCAGCGTGGCCTGACGAATGGCGGCCCGGATCTGGTCGGGTTCGAGCTCCTCGCCCTCCAGATACATGACCATGAGCTCTTCGTCCTGGTCGGCGACGGCCTCGAGCAACTTCTCCCTGTACTCGTCGGCGAGCGTACGCATCTCCTCGGGTATCTCGGTGACCTCCCACGTAGCCCCGAGGTCGTCGGTGTAGACGATGGCCCTCATCTCGACGAGGTCGACTATCCCCTGGAACTCGCTCTCGGCACCGATCGGCAACTGTACGGGCACGGCGTTCGCCCCCAGCCTGTCGACCATCGTGCCGACGGCCTTGTAGAAGTCGGCGCCGATGCGGTCCATCTTGTTGACGAACGCTATGCGCGGTACGCCGTACTTGTCGGCCTGCCGCCAGACGGTCTCAGACTGCGGCTCCACCCCGGCCACAGAGTCGAAGAGCGCGATCGAACCGTCGAGCACGCGCAGGCTGCGCTCCACTTCTACCGTGAAGTCCACGTGCCCGGGCGTGTCTATGATGTTGATACGATGCTGATCTGCTATACGGCTATGGACGCCTTCGCGGGCACCTTTGCCGTTCTTGGACGAGCCTTCGATGCCGCCCCAGAAGACCGTCGTCGCGGCGGAAGTGATCGTGATACCGCGTTCGCGCTCCTGGGCCATCCAGTCCATCACGGCGTTGCCGTCGTGGACCTCCCCGAGTTTATGGGTCAGGCCCGTGTAGAGCAGGATACGCTCCGTCGTCGTCGTCTTGCCGGCATCGATGTGGGCCATGATACCGATATTTCTGACCCGCTTTAGCGGGATCTTTCTGGATACTTGTACAGCCATATTGGTTCCTACCACCTGTAATGGGCGAAGGCCCTGTTGGCCTCTGCCATCCGATGCGTGTCTTCCTTGCGCTTGACGCTCGAGCCGATATTGTCCTTGGCGTCGAGGATCTCCCCCGCCAGACGGCGGCCCATGGTCTTCTCGCGCCTGGCGCGGGCGAAGCCGACCATCCAGCGCAGCGCCAGCGTGTTGGCCCTGCGGGCGTCGACCTCGACGGGCACCTGGTAGGTCGCGCCGCCGACGCGCCGGCTCTTGACCTCAAGGCGCGGCCTGATGTTGTCGAGCGCGTTGTTCAGTACCTGGACCGGGCTCGTCCCCGTGCGCTCCTCGATAAAGGAGAGGGCGTCGTAGACTATTCTCTCGGAGGTGCTCTTCTTGCCGTCGAGCATGATCTTGTTGACCAGCTGCTGCACCAGCACGCTCCCGTAGACGGGATCGCCTGTGATCTGCTTTTTTGGTGGCGCTGCTCGCCTTGGCATCTCCTATCCTCCTACGACTTCTTGGTCCCGTACTTGGAACGTCCCTGCTTGCGGTTGTTGACCCCGAGGGTGTCGAGCGCCCCGCGCACGACCTTGTAGCGCACACCGGGCAAGTCTTTTACCTGCCCGCCGCGCACGAGCACGACGGAGTGCTCCTGCAGATTGTGCCCCTCCCCGGGAACGTAGGCCGTGACCTCCTGACCGTTCGTCAGCCGTACCCTGGCTACCTTGCGCAGCGCCGAGTTCGGCTTCCGCGGCGTAGTGGTCGAGACGCGCGTGCACACACCACGGCGCTGGGGCGAGCCCTGCAGGGCAGGCGTCACCGCCTTCTTCGTCTGTTTCTCCCGCTCGTGGCGCACAAGCTGGTTGGTCGTCGGCATGGCCGCGCCTCTCTCTCTACATGGAAAAGGGGACTACTACAAAGTCGCGCCGCGGCACGAAGACCGATCACCCATTGGTAACCGCTTGTAACCGCAGCAATCTATTTTAGGCTCAGAGAGCCTGTATGTCAAGCTGGGGCGGCCCGCGAAAGCTGGCCGCGCTGGTCAGCATTTCAGCACGCCGCCAGGCTTCGCCCGGAGGCTTGTCAGCACTTCAGCTTGTCAGACGGTCAGCCGCCAGCCATATAGGCTGACAAGCTGACCGGCAGAAATGCTGACTAGCTCTTAAGACGCTGCTATGTCGAGTTCATCGACGTCCTGCGTACGGTAGCCTTCGACGGCCACAGTGAGCTGCCTGTAGCGCGGCAGACCGGTGGCTGCTGGTATGAGCTTCCCGATGATGACGTTCTCCTTGAGGCCGGAGAGGGCATCCACCTTGCCCTCGATAGCGGCGTCGGTAAGGACGCGGGCCGTCTCCTGGAAGGAGGCCGCCGAGAGGAAGCTGTCGGTGGCGAGCGAGGCCTTGGTAATGCCCATCAGCACCGTGTGGTAGGTAGCGGGGCGACCTTCCTCCTCCTCGACCCGGGCGTTCTCGGCGAGCACCGTAAAGCGGTCGGCGACCTGCTCGGGGAGCAGCGTGGTGTCGCCGGGGTCGTCCACGATCACCTTGCGGAGCATCTGGCGTACGATGACCTCGATGTGCTTGTCGTGGATGTCCACGCCCTGGGCACGGTAGACCTTCTGCACCTCGTCGACCAGGTAGCGCTCGGTCGTGGTGCTCCCGCGACCGTAGCGAAGGTCGTTTTCGAGGATCGCGTGCGGGTAGATGGACCCTTCCGTGATCGGGGTGTTCGCCCTGACCTCGGCGCCCTCTACGAACTCGTGCCTCAGGAGCTGGCGCTCGACCTTGTACTCGCGTACCTCGGAGTTATCCGGCGCGGTGATGACGACCTTGATCTGCCTGTCGGAGTCGGCCTCTTCGAGGGAGACTATGCCATCGATCTCGGCGAGCGTGGCCTCGGCCTTGGGGTGCCTGGCCTCGAAGAGCTCGACGACCCTGGGCAGACCTGCCGTGATGTCCTCGCCGGCGATACCACCGGTGTGGAAGGTACGCATCGTAAGCTGGGTGCCAGGCTCCCCGATAGACTGGGCCGCGATGATGCCGACGGCCTCGCCCACATCGACGGGCCTGTAGGTCGAGAGCGCCCTGCCGTAGCAGGTCTGGCAGATGCCGTGCGGGCTCTCGCACTTGGAGGGCGTGCGCACGGGAACGAGGGTCTCGCGCGGAAGCTCCTCGCGCCAGGCGGCCAGGATGCCGGGGGTGATGTCCGTACCGGCCTCTGCGACTAGCTCCCCCGTCTCGGGCTTCACCAGGTCCCTGGCCAGGAAGCGGGCCGCGACCGAGTCGTTCGCGTCGCCCCTGCCACCTTCCAGGTAGAGCGGAAGGTCGACGTAGCCGTCCGAGCCGCAGTCCTCGTCGTTGACGACAACATCCTGGGAGACGTCGACGAGGCGACGGGTCAGGTAGCCCGAGTCCGCGGTACGCAGGGCCGTATCGGCCTGGCCCTTCCTCGCGCCGTGGGTCGAGGTGAAGTACTCCAGCACCGAGAGGCCCTCCATGAAGTTGCTCTTCACGGGCTCCTCGATGATCTCACCCTTCGTGTTCGTCATCAGGCCGCGCATGCCCGCGAGCTGGGTGAAGTTGTTGTAGTTACCACGGGCCCCCGAGTCGGCCATCATGTAGATCGGGTTCAGGCGCCAGAGGTTGTCCTTCATCGCCTGCTCGACCTCGTTCTTGGCCCGGGTCCACAGCCCGATCACGCGCTCCAACCTCTCCTCGTCGGAGATGAAGCCCTGGTCCCACTGCTCCTCGATCTCGTCGACGAGGCCCTGGTAGCGCTCGAGGATCTCCTCTTTCTGCTCGGGCACGACGATGTCGTTCTTGCCGACCGAGATGCCGGCCTTGGTGGCCGTGTGGAACCCGACCCTCTTGAGGGTGTCGAGGAGCTGGCTGACCAGCTCAGTGGGGTAGCGGGCCACGTACCCGGCGACGAGGTCCTTGATCTCACCCTTCTTCAACGTGTGGTTGATGTAGGGATAGGAGTCGGGATCGTAGGCGTCGCCGAGGTAGTCCCTCAGGGTCTGCTCGACGTTCTCGTTGAAAAGAACGCGTCCGAGCGTGGTCTCGATCTTCTCGTCGCCCCTGCGGTTGACGACCTTGTCGTGGATCTTGAGGGTCCCCTCTTTGTAGGCGGCCTCGGCCTCGTCGTAGGAGGAGAGGAGCGCCTTGACCTCGGTCTCGTCGAAGTTCTCGGGGCCGTAGGTGATGTAGTACAGACCCAGCACCATGTCCTGCGAAGGAACGGCGATCGGGAACCCGTTGGCGGGCAGCAGTATGTTCTGTGTGGAGAGCATGAGGACGCGGGCCTCGGCCTGCGCCTCGGGGCTAAGCGGCACATGCACGGCCATCTGGTCGCCATCGAAGTCCGCGTTGAAGGCGGAACAGACGAGCGGGTGGACCTGGATGGCCTTGCCCTCCACGAGCACGGGCTCGAACGCCTGGATACCGAGGCGGTGGAGCGTCGGCGCGCGGTTCAAGAGCACGGGGTGCTCCTTGATGACGTCCTCGAGTACATCCCAGACTTCCGGACGGAGCCGCTCGACCATCTGCTTGGCGCTCCTGATGTTCGGCGCCAGGGCCCTGTCCACGAGTACCTTCATAACGAAAGGCTTGAAGAGCTCGACCGCCATGAGACGTGGCAGGCCGCACTGGTGCATCTTCAGGCCGGGGCCGACCACGATAACCGAGCGTCCGGAATAATCCACGCGCTTGCCGAGCAGGTTCTGACGGAAGCGGCCCTGCTTGCCCTTGAGCATGTCGGAGAGGCTCTTGAGCGCGCGGTTACCAGCACCCGTCACAGCGCGGCCCCTGCGCCCGTTATCGAAGAGGGCGTCGACGGCCTCCTGGAGCATCCGCTTCTCGTTATTGACGATCACGTCGGGCGCCCCGAGGTCGAGCAAGCGGCGAAGCCGGTTGTTCCTGTTTATGACCCTGCGGTAGAGGTCGTTCAGGTCGGAGGTGGCGAAACGGCCGCCGTCGAGCTGGACCATCGGACGCAGGTCCGGCGGCAGGACGGGGATGGCCTCCATGATCATCCATTCTGGGCCGTTGCCGCTCACCCGAAAGGCGTCGACGACCTTGAGGCGTTTGATCGCCTTCTGGCGCTTCTGTCCCTTGGAGGAGGACACGATGTCGCGCAAGTCCTGGGCCTCGTCTTCGAGGTCGACCTGGCTTATGAGGTCCCTTATGGCCTCGGCGCCCATCCCGCCGCGGAAGTACACGCCGTAGCCGTACTCGTCGCCGAAACGGTCCTTCATCTCGCGGAAGAGCTCCTCGTCGTCCACGATCTGACGCGGCTCGAGGGTCTGGAACTCTTCCCAGGCGCGCCGGACGAGCCCTATCTGCTCGGTAACGGAGCGACCTATGTCCGCGATGGATTCCTCCGCCTCCTTGTGGACCTTCGTAATGGCCGCCTTGCGGTCCTCCTCGGGTATGTCCGCGTACTCTTCGGTCAGCTCGTCGGGGGAGCTCTCGCCCTTTATTACGCTCTCGCGCTTGGTCCTTAGGGCCTGGATCTGGTCGATCTCCTCGTCCCTGTCGAGCTCGAGCTGCTGGATCTCATCCTCGACCCTGCCGCGTAGCAAATCGATGTCGTTGGCCCGCTCCTCGCGGTCGACCCACGTGACGATGGAGCTGGCGAAGTAGAGTACCCGGTCGAGCTCTTTGGGGCTTATGTCCAGCAGATAGCCCATCCTGCTGGGCACGCCCTTGACGAACCACACGTGCGCAACGGGGGCGGCGAGCTCGATGTGGCCCATCCTGTCGCGCCGCACGCGGGCGCGGGTAACCTCCACCCCGCACCTCTCGCAGATGATGCCCTTGAAGCGGATCCTCTTGTACTTGCCGCAGTAGCACTCCCAATCCTTGGAAGGGCCGAAGATGCGCTCGTCGAAGAGGCCGTCCTTCTCGGGACGCAGAGTTCTGTAATTGATGGTCTCGGGCTTGGTGACCTCGCCCCTCGACCACTCCCTGATCTCATCGGCGGAGGCGAGGCCGATGGAGATCTTCTCCAGTTTGTTTATGTCTATGTCGCGCTCGAGTCCCTGCACGCTCTATATACCTCCTCTTCCGAAGGCCCCGGG
>JBKPNW010000122.1:0-6549 GCA_046732815.1 Actinomycetota bacterium
GTCGTTGACCACCTTGAAGTTATCTAGATCCAAGAACAGCATCGCTACTACGTCGTCGCACCGCTGCGCGCGGGCCAGGGACAGCTCGAGGCGGTCCAAAAACAGGGACCGGTTCGGCAGGCCGGTCAACGGGTCGTGGAGAGCCCGGTGTTCTAGCTCGTCCTCTAGCGCCTTGCGCTTGGTGATGTCGACCATGAATCCCTGCCAGTAGCGGGATCCGCTCGCCTCCTCCTCTACCACGACGGATTCGTTGTGCACCCGCACTATTCGCCCATCACGATGGACCACGCGATACTCCGTCGTGACAACCTCACCCGGCTCGACGGTCCGCTCGTCCTCGGCTTGCATCCGCTCACGGTCGTCGGGGTGCACCATGCGCCATCTAAGATCCGGGTCCTTGCACTCTTCGACAGAGTACCCTGTCAAGGTTTCAATCTGGGGGCTCATGTATATCGCGGATTCCGGACCTCCGATTTCCTGGATGTAGGTGACCGCCGGCATCCGCTCGACGAGCGTGCGGTACCTGGTTTCGGCTTGCCGCAATCTCTCCTCGGTTCGCACCCTCTCGGTGATGTCGCGGGAGTTGACCACGAATTCGTGTACTTTCAGGTCATAGAGCAGGTTGCTGCCGACTGACTCCATGTGGCGCCAGGAACCATCCTTATGGCGAAATCTGTACTGTACTAACGGGCGGAGATTAGGGTTGGCCAAACCCTTGGCAAACGCCCTCCGCACCTGTCCGAGATCTTCGGGGTGCACGTAACCGAAGACGTTCTTTCCGACCAGCTCCTCAGGCCGGTAGCCGAGTATGTGCTCGATGGAAGGACTCTGGTAGTGAACGGTGCCATCGGTGCCCAGCATCGTGACGATGTCCGAGGAGTTCTGCATAAGGGCGCGGAATCGCTCCTCGCGCTTCTCGAGTGCCTCTTCGGCTCGTTTCCGCTCGGTTATGTCCATCGAGACCCCGACCATGCACAACGGGCTGCCTTCCTCATCGAGCAGCGGTGTCGCAATACCCATTACCGAGACGGTGTTGCCATCCTTACGACGCACCAAAAACTCCCCCGACCAGGCTCGTCCCGACTGAAGGTCCGACCTGATCTCCTCCGCCTGAGTCCGCAAGTCCTCACGGACCACTAGCTCCTTCAGCTTCCGCCCCGTAGCTTCCTCTTTCGACCAGCCGTACAGTTGCGTTGCGGCGTCGTTCCAGTAGATTATCCGGTCCTGTAGGTCGGTGACGATGACGGCATGGCCGATCGCATCGAGCAGCCGTGAGTGGAAGCGGGCGTCCTCTTTTTCCCAGTCGCCCTCGGCATTATCTATGGACGGTTGCAACTGGCGCTCACTCTCTTTTGGTGATCCTTTGGCCTGCCTCGGCTCACCAGCACTACCAGCCGCGTCCTCTGGGGAATTATCCTGATTAGGCCTTGGTGGGCTCATGCCCGCCGGTCCTCCGCTCGCCTCACTCACAACCAAGTAGGTATCGAAGTATACTAAGTAGGTATCGAAGTACAAACGAGCAGGCCGTTTTGAGGGGTGGTGGAGCGGTTGTACACGAGCATGCATTTGGAGTGCACCTTTATCGCCAGTATGCTGAGCGCAGCTAGGGGTACTCTCGACTACAGGCGCTGGTGTTCGCCCTTGCCACGGCGTGGTAAGGATCCACTAATCACTGGCATAAGTCGGGTGTAACTAAATCGGCCTTATCTCTATTCTAAGTTAGTAGGTGGTAGAGGCCAAGAACTTCGTACCTTAGTTTGGGCACCTAGCGGGGCGAAGGAAGCTAGTGGTGCAACCGGCTACCGCGACGAACCAATAGGGGAGTGGGTTGCTGGCGGCCGAAGATCAGAGCAACAAACCATGAACGGTAGGGGGCCGAAGCTCTACGCGTTGCTGGCGCGCCTGCCGGGGCCCAAGAGCTACTTGGGCAAGCTTATGCTGATAACCTTCTTGGGCATCCACGTCCCTCTTATAGCGTTGGTACTCTACCTGGTGTTCGCCGCTTCCACCGACTTGCGCGCCTCCCTGTCAATCTTGGTGATCGTACTCGTAGCCACCCTCTTTGGGACCATCCTAACGCTCTGTGCGCTCTACGCTTTGCTCAGGCCGGTGTCGCTGGCCTCAAAGGCCCTATACGATTACCTGGACAGCGGCAGGTTGCCCTCCCTGGCCACCAACTTCACCGACCAAGCCGGCAGATTGATGGCGAACATGCAGTACGTGATACAGCAGCTGGACAGCGTTTTTCGCTCTCTGCAAGAGAGCGCGACGGTTGACCACCTAACGGGTGCCTACAATCGCAGGGCCGGCGAGCAACGGCTGGCCAGCGACCTGGCTCGGGTCGGTCCCGGCGAAGGCAATTTGACCCTCGCGGTAGTGGATCTGGATAGGCTTAAACCCCTCAACGACCGCTACGGCCACCAGGTGGGAGACACCTGCCTGCGGCATCTGGCGGAGACCTGCGTACGCAACGTTCGCGAAGGGGACTGGTTGGCAAGGTGAGGCGGGGACTAGTTCGTGCTGGCGCTGTGGGAGGAGGGGGGTGAGCGACCTGCGAGCGTGGTACTGAACCGCCTCGCCACGGACCTCTCCGAGCACCCGGTCCAGCTACCGGAAGACGATAGGATCCAGCTTACCGTCAGCGCGGGAGTTCTTCGGTGCACGGGCCATGAAGCCGAGCTAGGGGTTAGTGGTGTCTTAGCCTTCGCGGACAAAGCTTTGTATAAAGCGAAAGAAGAGGGGGACGAAAGCACTTTCGTCTATGTTCACTAAAGGTCTTACCCTTAGCTTGGAGGCGAAGTACTATCTCTATTCGTCTCTCCGAGAGCGGCTACAGCTTCCCGAGCGGGTACGCAATGGAGTTGCCAGTCGTCTACGGGATGCTGGCTTACTTCGTCGTCCTCGCCCTCAAGACTTGGAAGGCTAAGAAGGTAGCCATCGTCTGCGGTGCGCTCTCCCAGGGAGGTACGGGAGCCGGTACAGGGGATGGGCAGCACTCTCGAGAAGCGTAGGCTTGAGGACGACGAGGCAGGCTCCATCACCGAGACCCGCAGCGGAGGCCCCACCATGGCGGACTCAACCTTGAAGAGGAGTTCCGCAAGCTTGACGAAATGGCCGAGATGCATCCCCGGGAGCAAGAGTGTCAAGAGCAGGAACGCCTGGAGCAGCAGCGCCGCCACTAGGGGCTCGAGGAGGAGTAGAGATAAGCACGGTGCAAAGCTGTTTGTTTAGACCTGCTCTCGCAAGGCCCGGCCTGGTTATGGGCCACCAGACCGGGTAACTAGCAGCCGGACGCTATATGCTCTGGTAGAGGCTATAGAAGAAGCGCCCCGCTACCAACACAAGTCTACTTTTGGGGATCTTTATGTAAATGCGTCACTCAGCACAAAAAACTACCTTGAGGCAATACATATAGGGCGAAACGTCCCAAAACCCCCTTTGTTTTGTGTATCTTAGTGCGTGAAGTCATAGATTTTGTCTTGTTGCTTTGGTATGTTTCTCTAGCTAAGAAATAAAAGCACTGGTTAATAGGTAGAGGCCAAGATCTTTGTCCCGAGATATGGGTACTAGGGACAGAGGGAGCTAATGGTACAACCGGCTACCAAGGACCAATTGGTCCCCAGTAGCCGGTTTTGTTTTGGCACCAGGGGAGCCAAAAGGGAGAGGAAGGTACCCGATGGTGAGGGTTCTAGAGTGTGTAGGAGCGCACTACAAGGCTCAGGACGTCCCGAGGGCTAGAGTCTACAGGTGGTGCCCCGCCACCGTCTTGCTCGAATGCGAGTGCGGAGAGAGACCGACCCTTACCTCATCAACAACCACCTGCGCCAGGTGCGGGGTGGATCACAAGGATGTTATTGCAGAAGTGGTAGGTAATGGTATGGAGGAGGATGAAGCCCATTCCCCCTGGCAATCTCTACGCTCATACTTTACCCGCCCTAAGCCGATTTGAGCGCTAAAAGCCCGTTTGGCTGTTTTTGTTCGCCTAGTAGGCGGTAAGCCCGTCAACCTCCCGCGGCTGCGTCTAAAAATCATAGTCCAAGCACTCCTGCTGGAGCGCTGTTCCCCCGATTCGCCAACGCTGCTCCGTGCCTGATCTAGTTACCCAGACCATCGCGCCGCAGATCTTACACAGGGAAGCGCGTAGGTGTTCAGAAACCGGGTACCATACATCCAGGGCGTGGTCTAAAGCCCTAGCAGTTGCCTCGCATCTCGCTACCATGAGCGTATACTGCTCGTTGTTGTTCATACCTCCCTATATTGGCGATCGGTAAGACCTACGGATAGTGCTGTCCGACATATTTTGGTGCAGTCGATCGAGAGCATGTGAGGCTTTGGTTCAAAACCGCCTATTGGTGCCCAAGCTCCTTCCCACCCTCTGAGTTTCCGCGAACGAAATTTGTCGGAAGCCCACATTCAGAGAAGAACCCTTCTCGGATTCTCGGCGAATAATAGGGGTTCGTCCTTGACAACTGCGCAGACTACTGGCACAAACTAAACTAAGCAGGCGCATCCCTTCACAAGGGGGCTGCTGCGAGAAGGGCAAACCCGTCGCGAGGCGGGGACGCAAAGCCTAAAGGTCTCTACTACGGGAGATAGCTGGGCTGCCGACCAGAGTGGCGGGGCTTCCTATCGAAGCACCAGAGGGAGAGGAGGAAATGGGATGCGTTCTCATTCCAACAGTCCTTAACGACCATGTATCACAGTAAGAGTAACTAAGAGCAACCCTCCGAATTTAGCGGAGATAAGGAGGGTGTGTCATGAGCATGATAGGAGGTAGCGCTTGAAGCGCATCATTCTACGGTTGGCGATAACGGCTATTTTGGTGCTGGCGTTGGCAGAGCCGGCGTTTGCCCAGGGGCAGGTTGAACGAGGCCCCGAACATGCTAATTCGATCTGCTCCTTCTCAGGACTAAATGATGAGCCCGAGCTGCCTGCTCCTGAGGGCGGTCGGGTGCAGTCTTACGGGCAGTACGTCAGGCAGGGGCTCAAGGCGACCGAGCCGAGTCCCGGTACCTTGTGCAATGGGCACCTCTTTCCATACCCTGAGAGCTTCCCAGAAGAAGAGTAAGAAGTAATGGCTTGGCCCCGACGCCAGTGTCGGAGCCAACTGGCGAAGCTGAGGAGGCAAGCAGAAGGACTGGAGCTCCGCGTTGGGGCTCCAGCCCTTAACCTAACGCTCGGACACTAATAGGAGCAACTCATGAGGGGTTGCCAGGAAAGGAGTAGATTCAACGATGTTGCCAGACACTACGGCTGAGGCGCACCTCGACCTCCTTACTTACCTGGAGAATCACATAGGAAAGGCTCTAGACCCCTACGAGGAGTTTACGCTGTGCGGTAAGACCTACTACTTCAGTCCCGGCGGATTCCTGTATCGCAAGGAGCCAGGGAGCGAAGAGGCGGAGGGCTACTTCTGCGGTTACTTCACCGATGAGGTCTGGGACTGCCTGAACACCATCCGTAAAAGGCGGCGCATAGCAGCGTAGCATCAGGGGCAGGAGACTTGGAGTTATGATATCTATGTATCGCCCGCAATTACCCGCAGCGGATGAGATCCTGTCGGCAGGCCAAAGGCATCAACGGTAGTTGCGTGCATTAGAGCGACAGGTGGCGTTGCAAAAGCGCTTGTTCTTTCGGGTAGCCGGAAACGGCAGACCACACGCTGAAGAGCAACTGGGTAAGAGGGTAGGAACTAAGAGCAGGGGCTTGTAGAGTCCGGCTCTTTTGCTGCCTACTGAGTTTCCGAGAAGATTATTTGCCCGAAATTCATCTCGCTGCATGAAAACGGCCGCATCCAAGGGACAGGACTGCGACCGTGGCTCCCGCTGCTCATCCTTGGCCCCGTCTTTGCCCTTCTATCCTAAGAGATTGGTCCTTCCGTCACTTGAGCTTGCTGCTATTTGTAACGTGAGCCGAATACTCATGCAAATCGCTGCATACTTAGGTCAGGCTAGTTCCCGACAATCTCCCAAGAATCCCAGTTGTCGCAAATTACGTGAATAAGGCTCTGACGCACCTTGCACAAACGTGTCTAGTCCCAAGCTGGCAGTATATGTAGCGGGATGAACGATAAGCGCCACTCAAGCTCTGCAAACCACGCCGACGAGGTAGTCCGCAGGCGCGTCAGCAACCGCATCATCGGCTTCTCTGACGGCGTCTTCGCTATCGCCATAACTCTGCTTGTTTTGACCATCAATGTCCCCTCAAACCTCACTTCCTCTGAGGATGTCAGCGGCTTCCTGCGGCAAGCGTTGCCTCAGCTTGTCGCCTACGCGGCAGCGTTTATGGTCATTGGCACTTTCTGGCTGCGCCACCACCGTATGTTGATGCTGTGCCGGGCCGTTGACGGAAGAGTGCTCGTCCTGAACCTGGTGTTTCTAGCCTTCGTGAGCCTGCTGCCGTTCCCTACCGATCTACTTGGCAATGTCCAATCGCCTAGTACCGTTATTGCGTTCTGCGCGGTTGCCAGCGCTGCCACGCTATCCGAGTTTAGTATATGGAGGCACCTGCACAGGCATCGAGAGCTACTGTTGCCTGACATACCAGAGG
>JBKPNW010000123.1:0-2772 GCA_046732815.1 Actinomycetota bacterium
ACCTATCGCGAGCGAGTTTCGCAGTATCAGGCGTTAGCTGTATTGTTACAAGCGCTACGCCCTACTGGACGGAGAATGTGACAGGCAGCGGCGAAACTTGATTGTCCCAGACAAGCGAGGTTGCCCGAATCTCGGTGCCACGCCTCTAAAAAAGCGCTACATAACCATTATATTGGTTGCCGATCTACCGGCGCGGTGATAGCTTGAAGGTTGTCTCCAGCCTTCCGTCTTTTGAGATCAGAGTGAATCCGAGCCGCGGAGGGTTTGCGTCAGAGGAGGAACGTCTTCAATTACCAGCAGCAGATGAGGGTTACGGGGAGATCTCGAGAAGGTAGGTAGAGTACAGCCGCGGCGTTCGTGCTTCACCGCAATGCCTCGTTCTTGACAGAGTAAGGTCGAAACGAGAATGAGGCCTCATATCCTATTCACTCGGCCATATCTTTATGCAGCACCACGCAATGTGGGCTTTAGGACCTGGTGCTCGGCCGGGGCTGTGGGTCGATCTGGATCGATATTAGCACGTGGTATGCAGGATTCTGCATACGGACTTCTGAGAATTTACCTTTCTAGGCAGTAGGGTGAATAAGCGGGGGTATATGGGGTCTTGGAGGTCCGAGGGGAGGGAACTTGGCCGTCCCCTGAACGGCAAACCACTAGGTCAGGTTGCCCCGTATAATGGACCGTAAGGTAAGGGGAAGCTCCTTAAGGAGAGGTGATTGCTGTGAAGGGAAGACGTTTGTTGGCCGCAGTGATCCTGGCGGTGCTCGTTGGCGTGTTGCTCGCGGTGCCGGCGGGGGCTCAAACCTCCACTGCTACAAGCACGGCCTTGGCGGGCCCCACCGTTGTGCACGCCCAGATGACGGGAGAGAAGGAGGTACCAGGGCCGGGTGACCCCAACGGCTTTGGCACCGCCCACATCGCCCTGTTCCCCTCCTCGGGCAACATCTGCTATGCACTCACGGCCTTTCGTATCGCGCCGGCTAACGCGGCCCACATCCACGAGGGGCCTCGGGGCGTGGCCGGCCCCGTCGTGGTGGCGCTGCGCCCACCGACCTTCGGTATTTCCGGCGGGTGCACGAGCGCCGATCCCGAGCTCGTCGCTGACATCGCGGCGAACCCCTCTGAGTACTATGTCAACGTCCACAACCAGCCCTTCCCCGATGGAGCGATAAGGGGGCAGCTCCACTACTAGAAGTAGGGACCTAGACAGCGGCGTTGGGCGGCCGCTTACAGCGGTTGCCTCGTTAAGTGAAGGGCCGGGGCTTATTGACCCCGGCCTTCTTCCTGCCTTTAAGCCCGCCCAACTTCTGAGAACTCACCTTCTAAGCACTTCGGTGAATAAGGGCGAGAGAGGACGAAGCTGCTACGCCCCGACCTACCTATCGCTCTTCGCGATGCGCTCGTTGATGAAGGGCGAGAAGTGGCCTCGGTACCTTTCTTGGACCTCCGCTAGCCTCCAGTCGCTGCCGCGTACGGTGCTACGACAGAGCGGTGAGCCGCAGTTGCACGGACCGTCCAGCTTCCAGTCGGGGTCTGCGGTGTGCAGGGCGTAGTCCACCGTCAGCTCCTCGCCGGCCGCTATGTCCCTGCGGGCGACCAAGGTCACCTCGTCGGCCATCCAGAGGTTCGAGTCGCAGGAGTGGTTGAGCGAGCCGCCCTGGCGACGCTCGGTCACCTCGGGACGCTCGACCAGGTGGAGACCTTCGTCGATCTGGATGGCGTTGAAGCGGGGCGTCTTGCGCACGAAGGCGCGGAACTCCTCCTCGTCCATGAGGACGCCGCCCACCACCTCCACCGCCTCACCTTCGCAGATCGGCGACAGGGCGAAGGAGCCGATCCCTTGGGTCGGCGAAGCCCGAAAACCCTGGCGAGGATCGACCCAGGTCTGTCCTCGGTAGCGCCATGACGGCTCGGACACGGTCCCTCCGGCGTTACTCTCTGTACGCGGCAGCCCGGCACGTGGCCGGGGCGTCCGCTTCAGTGTAGCTCGTGGCCGAGGCGGGGCGCACTAGGCTCGATGGAGCGCGAGCCCTAGCCTGGCTCCACCCGGACTTCGGAGAATTCACCTTCCACGCACTCCGGTGAATAAGCTCCTTGCCCCTGCCCGTAACGGGAACGCCCTACGAATGGTCTTATAGTAGCTACGCAGAAGAATAGCTTCTGCCTGAAGAAGGACGAAGCAGAGGTGGAGGCTCGGAACCCGTCCCCAGAGAAAGCGTGTGGGCACCAACGGGGGCGGAGGAGCCAGTGGTGCAACCGGCCGCCAATGAGGTAGAGGTCCAGCAGAGGACCCCCCTCATTAGGGGCCGGTTCTTCTTTGGGGGGGACGAAGCGGAGGCGGGGAGCGGGTCGGTGGGGGTGTTTCACCCCTCGGTGTTTCACCCCTCTTTTCGCAACGGAGTCGGAATCCAAGCGCAAGAGAGCTGACCTCCAAGCCCCGCCTCCGCTTCTTCCCTCGCTTTTTCTGCCGGCGTCTCTCTTATGGCCGCCTTAGGTTACATACGGATAACGTGTCCATAATGGTTCGGCGACAAAAGCTTTGTCAGGCTAGCAGGCAGCGATGAATCGACGATGAATTAGCCAGCAGGGAACGAAGTCCACAGAACGCCACAATGCGATCTTCCTAGAACCCCGCGCCAACTTCGGAGAATTTACCTTCCACGCACTCCGGTGAATAAGCTCCTTGCCCCTGCCCGTAACGGGAACGCCCTACGAATGGTCTTATAGTAGCTACGCAGAAGAATAGCTTCTGCCTGAAGAAGGACGAAGCAG
>JBKPNW010000124.1:0-4639 GCA_046732815.1 Actinomycetota bacterium
TCTTAGAACTCCATACCCACGAACTTCGGGGAAAGTTGTTCCACGCACTTCGGTGAATAGAGGCTCCTCCCAGTCTAGTCGCAGCAGTCGTCGTCGCAGCCGCAGGCGTCGCTGTGGGCTTCCTCAGCCCCGGCTACCAGCGGCGCAGTGCAGCAGCTCTCGCCCCGCCACGACTCGCGTCCCTCCTTGACGGCCACACCCACTATGACGAGCGCGGTCACGGGGTCGGCCCACCACAGCCCGAACAGGGCGTTAGCCCCGAGACCGACGAGCAATGCGGCCGAGAGGTAGGCGCACAGCATGTTCTGCTGCCCTTCGCTCTTGGTCGCCGAAGACCCAAGCTTCTCCCCTATGCGTCCCTTGGCGATGGCCAGCGGTGGCATGGTGACTTGGGTGACAGCGGCGAGCCCGATCCCCACCCAGCTGGCCTCGGGACGGTCCCCGACCAGCAGCGTTCGGACGGCCTCGAAGCCCACGTAGGCTGCGATCACGTAGAAGCTTACGGCGATGAGCTTCTGCGCCCTCCTCTCAGCATCGTCTGAGGCGGCTCTGGAGGCGGCGAAGCGCCACAGCAGGATGAAGCCCGCGAAGGACTCGATCAGGGAGTCGGCTCCGAAGCCGATGAGGGCTATGGACCCGGCCACCAGCCCCGCTCCGACCGCAATGGCGGCCTCTATGCCATGCCAGCCCACCCCGAGCCAGGCGAGCTGCTTGGCTCTGCTGACCAGCTGCTCCCGTTTGGCCGACTTCTTGGGCTTGATGCCTAGCTGTATCGGCTGGGTGCTCACGCACCCACCCCTGCTGAATCGCCCAACACGGCGGGGAGAAGCGAGGACCCCGCGTCCGTGAGGGAGTACATGACCATCTTGCCTTCCTTGCGGGATCGAACGAGGCCACGAGAGCGCAGCGCCCCGAGGTGGTGGGAGACGAGGTTCTGCGAGCGCCCAACGATCCACGAGAGGTCGCACACGCACAGCTCCTCCCCTTCGCGCAGCGCCTCGGCCAGCGTGAGGCGGGTGGGATCGGAGAGGGCCTTGGCGCGCTCCGCGGCCCCTTGGGCCTCGCCCTCGCCCAGCAGCTTCTCGCGTATGGCCTCGGCGCGTGGAGCGTCTATGCAGATCAGGTCGCATCGGTCTTGGCTCACGGTGCACGCTCCAATGTCTGTTGATACGTTGTAGTGAGCATAGCAGGCCGTAAGTCCACGGTCCAGGACCATCACCCTCGCAGAACTCTGCCCCTACGATCTTCGGGAAGAATGCCACCTGCCCTTGACAGATCAACATATCTTGGTGCATACTCCGATCAAGCAATGTTGATCGGAAGGAGCGCTTTATGGGCGAAGGGGTGCGCGAGAGGGTCAAGGAGCGGTACGCGGGGGCAGCGTTGACTGTGCTAGAGGGCACCGGGTCGGCGTCGTGTTGCGGCAGTTCGGCTGGCGAGCGGGGCCTGGACTCCGAGGCGCTAGGGACCGACTGGACCGGTGGCGGTTACTCGGCCGAGGAACTGGGTGGCTTGCCCGAGGCGGCGGGCGCTGCCTCGCTGGGGTGCGGCAACCCCACCGCACTCGCCACGCTCTCGCCGGGGGAGGTAGTACTGGACCTCGGGAGCGGGGGCGGCATAGACGTGCTGCTCTCGGCCAAGAGGGTCTCACCAGGAGGGAAAGCCTACGGGCTGGACATGACCGACGAGATGCTAGAGCTTGCCGAGAAGAACAAGGCAGAGGCGGGTGTGGAGAACGTAGAGTTCCTCAAGGGACACATAGAGGAGATACCGCTTCCCGAGGATCACGTGGACGTGGTGATCTCCAACTGCGTAATCAACCTCTCAACCGACAAGCCGAAGGTCCTCTCCGAGGCGTTCCGGGTCCTCAAGCCGGGCGGGGGCTTTGCCGTCTCGGACATGGTTTTCCTGGGCGACAAGGGCAAGCTCCCCGACGAGCTGGTGAGGAGCATGGAGGCGTGGTCGGGCTGTGTCTCGGGCGCCCTTGAGAAGGACGAGTACGAGGAGCTGCTGCGCGAAGCGGGCTTCGAGGACGTCTCGGTGGAGGTCACCCACACCTACGAGGAGGAGTTCGCGCAAGCCTCAGGGTGCTGCGGCGGCTCGGGCTGCTGCGGTGACACCGCGGTGACCTCGGCGACGACCGCGGCTGCAGAGGTCCCGCTGGCCAGCGCCTTCATCCGAGGGCGCAAGCCGGTCGGGAGGGTATCGTGAGCACCAAAGAGCTCGGGGTCGTCGAGGAGAACGGCATCCGCAAGAACGGCACCGAGGAAGGGGTGGAGCGGCTCGTCGCCCTGGGACGCGCCCTCTCCGATCCCATACGGGTGAGGATGCTCTCAATGATGGCCGAGGGCCGTAGCTGCTGCGACTTCTCCGACTCCGGCGTCCCCGTCGAAGAGGGTGAGGAGGGCATCTGCGTCTGCGAGTTCGAGGACCAGTTCGGTATGGGCCAGTCGAAGGTCTCCTACCACATGAAGAAGCTCAAGGACGCTGGGCTCATACACGAAGAGCGTCGCGGGAAGTGGAGCTTCTACTCCCTCGACCGGGAAGCTGCAGGAGAGCTGCTGGGCGAGGCCGCCGACCGCCTGCTCTCCGCTTCCGAGAGGCGGAGCGTGGCCGGTGGCGACTGCTGCTGAGGCGAGCGGCCGGGCCCGGGTTCTGTTCCTGTGCACCCACAACTCTGCGAGGAGCCAGATGGCGGAGGGGCTGCTCAGGCACCTGGCCGGGGACCGCTTCGAGGCCATGAGCGCGGGCACGGAGGCCACTAGCGTAAGGCCGCTGGCCGTCAAGGCGATGGAGGAGCTCGGCATAGATATCTCCGGGCAGACGTCCGAGAGCCTGGATGGATACCTAGAAGAACCCCTCGATTACGTGATCACAGTCTGCGACGCCGCCAACGAGGCGTGTCCGTTCTTCCCCGGAGCTGCCAACAGACTGCACTGGTCCTTCGAGGACCCCTCAAAGGCGGATGGCACGGAGGAGGAGTGCCTGGCGGTCTTCCGGGCGGTGAGAGATCAGCTTCGGGAGCGGATCGAAGCCGACCTCGTTGCCACAGACGGGGACACGCCAACTTCCTAGAACTCCGTTTCTAGGCGAAGTTCGCAGAACTCACCCAAGACGAAGCTCGCAAAGGTGGCCTCTCCTCCAGGTGGCCAGTCGAATAACGATCATTCCGGACTTTGTGCGCATGCAAGCCGTAACTCCTGTGCAGCAACCGTGCAGCAACCCGAGTAAATCTCCTGAAATGCAGAGAAATGCATTAGTGCAGAAATACGATGATTTGCAGCAATTTTGCAAGCACCAGAAATCTCCAGCAAACTATCGTGCTGCCTTCACACGGCAGAGGTCGCTGGTTCGAACCCAGCATCGCTCACTTGTAAAAGGTGGCGTTTTGCAGGTAAAACGCCAGCGTGAATGAAAGACCCGGACTTACCCCTTGCCCTCTACTAAGCCCGTAGTACACCAACGCGTCCTAGCGTGACCTTGCCTCGCGTCCTGGGCGCCGGATAACCCTTGAACTCTAAGTTTCGGGTAGGAGTCCTGGCCGGCTCACTCTCCTTTGTTCTTGGGTTTGAAGGAGAACTAGCAAGTTCGAGTCTATTACCGTAGTTCGTTGGCTCTGATTAATCCTGGATGTATTCATCGCCGCTTCATCGCTGCTTGCTAGGATAGTGCTACAAGCAGCGCATGTTGAGAGGTAACAGTACGGAGCGATAAGGTGCTTCAATTCGCTCCATAGAAGAACTGCGGAGCGCAGGGGGTTATATGTTTTCCTTCGCTCCACCGAAGAAGGACAGGGAGGATGGAACAAGGCGCGCCCAAAGCAAGACTGCTTGTGGTCGACGACCATGCCTTCATGAGGGTGGCCATCAACGCTATCCTGACTAGGGCCTCCTCCCTCGAGGTGGTCGGAGAGGCCAAGGACGGCCAAGAAGCCATAGAGCGCTGCCAGGAGCTCCACACGGACCTGATCCTGATGGACGTCTCGATGCCCAGGGTGAACGGCTTGGAGGCCACCCGTCACATCAAGGCACACTCGCCCGAAACGAGCGTGCTCATCCTTACCGCCCATGCCGACCATAGCCTCTTGATGGACGCGGTGAAGGCGGGGGCCGCGGGCTACGTGCTGAAGGGAGATCATCCCGATCTCGTGCTCGACGCCGTAAGAGCGGTGCTCGATGGGGAGACGCCCCTCGACCAAGGACTCGCCATGAAACTCCTCAGGAGCATCGGAGAAAAAGCGACCGCGCAAGAGAACGTGCGGCCGCAGACGCAGACGAGTACCTCGGGAGAGTCCACCACCTCAGCGTCTTCGATGACCAACCCGCTTACTCCGAGGGAGACGGAAGTCCTCAGCCACATCGCCTCGGGCAAGACGAACCACCAGATAGCCCAGTTGCTGCACCTCTCCCTCTCTGCGGTCAAAGTGCTGAAGTGCTCGTAGTGCATAAGGGTTCAACCCTTATGCACTACGCTGTAAGGACCTTAGGGATATCCCTATCAATAGGTAAGGGTCGAGGCTGAAAGCCTCGGCCCTTTTCCTCATGCCTTAACCCTACCAGCGATGCATACCGAAAGAACAAGTTGGTTTATGATCGTTCGCGAATCGCTCCTTCACAAACGCAGCAATTCAGCAGGGACG
>JBKPNW010000125.1:0-5102 GCA_046732815.1 Actinomycetota bacterium
GAGCATCGCCTCGACGGCGTACTTCGTCCACAAGCTGCGCTTCGCCATAAAACCGATGGAGACGTTGCGCAAGCTCTCCGTCGGCGCTTTGGGCTTCACCGCGCTGTTCACCGTGCTCAACATCATCCCCGCCAACGCGAACCTGATACCACAGATCGGCCTCGTCTTCGGGCAGGGTGAGGATACCCAGATACCGCTGGGCAGCATGTACCCCTGGAAGTACATCGGGTTGATCGGGCTGATGCTCACCGGCTTCTTTGTCGTCGCCCTGTATCTGAGGGCCTCCGCGACGGGCTTCCATTGGGGGAGGGCGAGCCGGTGGAGCCAGTACGCCCTGATGGCGTGCGCCTTCTTCGTCGTGCTCACCATGGTCACGATGGGCTACACGCGCGAGACCGCCCGCCGCGTCGATAACGACCCGGCCTACCTCATCAACGGGTGCGTGAAGCTGGACCAGACCATAGTGAAGGAAGGCTGCCCGACCATCCCCATCACGGAAGGCAAAGGGGGATGATGGAGCTGGCGCTGCTGCTGCAGCAAGGGAGCACGGGAGACCCCACGGCGATCGGGGTCTTCCGCTTCTTCGCCGGCTTCTTTATCATCATCACGGTCTACTCTTCCTTCCTCGGGTTCACATACTGGATCAGCAAGGACGAATAGAAGCATTTCAGCACTTCAGCACGCTCCAGCCTGCGGCTGTCGCTTGTCAGCATGTCAGGAAGGGCTAGCGCAAGCGAAAGCTGACATGCTGACAAGGCGGCGCAGCCGCCGTGCTGACTAGCTGACAAGCGGAGGCCGAAGGCCGGAGCGTGCTGCAATCAAGACGGAGTCTTGATTGCTTCGAGCTGTTCGAGACGGATAATGTGGCCGCTCAGGCGGTCTGCGGCGGGGGTGCAGAGGTAGCTTATGAGCTCCGCCGGCTCCTCGGGAGGGTGGAGCATCCCGAAATCTCTGTAGCCCTGGAACATGCGGTGGAGTTGTTTGCCGATTAGCTCCTGGCCCAAGCTTCGCGACTCCTCCTGCATCCTCGTGTCCACGACACCAGGGTAGACCCCCGTTACGGAGATGCCGTAAGGCTCTCCCTCGAGGGCCAGAACGCGGGTGAGCTGGTCGAGGGCCGCCTTCGAAGCGCCGTAGGCGGCCATCCCCGCGACAGGGTGTCTAGCGGCGGCGCTGGAGACGTTCACTATGCGTCCCCAGTTCGCCGAGACCATGCCGGGCAGAGCATCCCTGGCGCACAGGAAGGCCCCCGTCACGTTGACGTCGAAGGCGCGTCGCCACGCTTGTGGCCGCGTGGCCGCGACGGGGAGGGGGACGCCCGGGGTGCCGGCGTTGTTTATGAGGATGGCGACGTTGCCGAGTTCGGCGCGCACCCTCTCGAAGCAGGCCGTTACCGAGGCCTCGTCGGCCACGTCCAGGCTCACAGGCAGGGCGGTGCCGCCGCGGGAGGAGATCCCGCGGGCCACGGAGACTATCTCCTCCTCGGTGCGGGCGGCGAGGACGACGGCGGAGCCCTCGCTGGCGAGAAGACGGGCCGTGGCCGCCCCGATGCCGCGTCCCGCGCCGGTTACGAGCGCGACGCGGCCGGCATGTATACCGCCTGTGGTCATCCCCTGTCGTCGGCAGATAAGTTCGTTCTGGCCGCCACGTATTCCATCTTCCACCCCTTGACTCGGTCTCCTCCTAGCCTAGCTTACCCCACCCACAGATCAGCGGCAGAAGTCGTGGCCGCGAGGCGCCGAGCAGGCCAGGTGCGAGGTGAGATAGAATTCCCACAAAGAGCAGAAGGAGTGCACGCTTGTCCGACATACCCCTTTTCCCGCTGAACGTCGTGCTGATGCCGGGCGCGCCTCTGCCGCTACACATCTTCGAGGAGCGCTACAAGCAGATGGTCAACGAGTGCCTGGAGCGCGAGGACGAATTCGGGATGGTCTTCGCCGATGAGTCGGGTACGCGGCAGGTAGGTTGCACGGCGAAGATCGTGGAGCTCGTCGAGCGCTACGAGGACGGGCGGATGTTGATCCTGGTCGAAGGTTCGCGGCGCTTCAAGCTCAACAACGTACTCACGGGCAAACCTTACTACGTGGGTGAGATCGAATACTTCCAGGATGAGAACGAGGAGGACGTCGGCCCGCTGGCCGAGGAATGCATAACCCTGCTCGAGCGGGTCGTCGAGGCCGCAACCGAAGGCTCCGTCGGGATCGAGATAGAGCCGCCCTACAGGAACCTCTCGTTCGCGATCGCGGGCCGGGTGGAGTTCGAGCCCGAGGTCCGCCAGCAGATCCTGGAACTCACCTCGGAACAAGAACGCCTGCAGAAAGTCAAGGAACTCCTGGGAGCGGCCGCCGAGAGGCTCGAGCGCGAGCGGCAGACCCGCGAGAAGGCCCAGACCAACGGGCACCTGCGCGGCGACTGGCAGCCAGGGACCTAGCTACCAGCTCTCAGCACGCTCGAGCCTTCGGCCCTCGCTTGTCAGCTAGTCAGCTCTTTGTTGGCTGAATGCTGATAGCTTCCCTAAAGCTTTCTATCCACCTGACGGGGAAGGTTCCTCTCGGCCTCCTGGGGGAGTAGGGACCTTATTCTCCTGAGGTTCGCCTGGTCTACCTTGTATATAAGGGGCTCGGCCGCCAGGGAGTCCTCCCCGGCTGCGGCCTTTATGCGCCCCGTCAGGTTCTCCTCGACGAGCCAGGCCATCGAGGGCAGAACACCGGCGACGATACGCATCCTGACGCGCCCGTTGGCCTCGCTTCTCTCGACCAGGCGTGGGGGGCTCAGGTACAATTCCGACGCTTCGTCCAGGGCGTTCTCCACCCTCGAGGCCGCCTCCGCATCCGAGAGTTGCACCTCCACGTTGAACCGCTGCTGACCCGAGATGTAGTTGACCACGCCCTGCATGGTGCCGTTGGGGATGTAGCTAACCTCGCCGGAGAGGGAGCGGATCTTGGTCATCCGCAGGCCCAACTCTTCGACGACCCCCGAGACGTCCTGCGGTTTTATGGTGACGAAGTCCCCGACGCTGTACTGTCCCTCGAAAACGATGGAGAAACCGGCGATCACGTCGCGCAAAAAGCTCTGCGCCCCGAAACCGATAGCGGCGGCGATGATGGTCGTCCCCGCCGCCGCGGGCAGAGGGTTGCGGAAGAAGATGCTCAGGATCAAGAGCACCACGATGATAAAGACGACGTAACGGAGCGCGTTGCGCATCAAGGTGATCGCCGTGTCCTGCCGCTTGATGCGGGCCACGGCCTCCCCGTCCAGGAGCGACTCCCTGCTCCCCCGCCGCCACCGCAAGACCCGCGGCAGGCCCCGGGTCAGGAGGCGGAAGGTCAGCACCCCGAGGAAGGCGACGAGCAAAGAGGCGAGGACGTTTCCTATAAAGTCGGGGCTATGGATGTAACCATAGACATTCTGCAAGAACGCCGTGAGCCCCGTGAAGATAGACGTGGGCTCGTCCGCCAGGTCCTTGGCGACCCTCTGGGCATCATCGGCGAGGTCGGCCTTCTTCTCCTGAATCAGAGCGAAGATCATGCCTAGGCGTGGCGTTCGAGGGCCAGTCGTATGAGGCGGTCGAGCAGTTCCTCGTAGGGGAGGCCGCTCTTGGCCCAGAGTTCCGCGTAGACGCTCGTCGGGGTGAAACCGGGGATGGTGTTGATCTCGTTGAGTAGCAGCCGGTTCGTGCCGCGTTCGAGGAAGAAGTCGACGCGCGCCATGCCGGCCGCGTCTATGGCCTCGTAGGCCGTTCTGGCGATGCGCCTTATCTCCTCTGCGGTCTCCTCCTCGATCGGGGCGGGGACCAGAAGCTCCATCCCGCCCTCGACGTACTTCGCTTCGTAATCGTAGAAGCCGTCTTTCTTGATGACGATCTCACCAGGGACGGAGACTTCGGGATCCTCGTTTCCCAAGACGGAGACTTCGATCTCGCGGGCGTCAACGCCCTCCTCGACGATGATGCGCCGGTCGAAGTGCGATGCCGTGTCGAGGGCATCCCCCAGCTCTTTTGCGTTTTCGGCCTTGCCGATGCCGACGCTCGAGCCGAGGTTCGCGGCTTCACGAAGCAAGGGTATCCGAGGGAGCTTGCGATCTCCTCTATGCGGGTCTCCCTGTCGTTCTCCCACTGCTTCCTGCTCAAGGCGAACCACCTGACCTGGGGCAGCCCATGATGGGCGAAGATCTTCTTCATGGTCGGCTTGTCCATGCCGGCGGCACTCCCCAGTACCCCGCTGCCCACGTAGGGGACGCCGGCGAGCTCGAGCATGCCCTGTATGGTGCCGTCCTCGCCGTACGGACCGTGCAGTACGGGGAAGACCACGTCCACGGACCCCAATCCTGCGGGAAGCTTCTCCGCTATGGGGGCCGGTGGGCCGGAGCCGTCGGGCAGGTAGCCGCTCTTCGACTCCAGCTCGCGCATGGGATCTCCGGAGGAGATCCAACGCCCCTCCCTGGTTATGCCTACGGGCACGACCTCGTAACGGCTGCTCTTTTCCAGCGCCCGAGTTATGGCGTGCGCGGAGGCCAAGGATACTTCGTGCTCGCCGCTGCGGCCCCCGAAGACGACCATCACCCTGATCAATGCGCCGCTCCTCTCTTCTCCAGCACGTCTATCCTAGCAAAGGGTCGGCCCGACGTACCCTTCATTCCCGGCGCGGTGTGAGGCCGAGCTCGTCCGAACGCTCCCTCAGAGCGCCGGCAACGAACTCTATGTGTTCGTTCAGATCTAGGTCGAGCTCCTCGGCGCCCCTCACGATGTCTTCCCTGTTCACGGCCGCCGCGAAGGACTTCTGCTTCATCTTCTTGCGGACGCTCTTGGCCTTCATGTTCTCCAGGCCCTCGGGGCGCATGAGGGCGCAGGCCACGACAAACCCCGAGAGCTCGTCGACGGCGAAGAGCGTCTTGGACATGAGGGTGTCGCGGGGCACGCCGAGGTAATCGGCGTGCCCCTTTATGGCGTGGAGGACGTCTTCGGGATAGCCCCTCTTCTCCAGCTCCCTGACACCGACCATAGGATGCTCCTCTGGCGTAGGATGTCTCTCGTAGTCCATATCATGCAGAAGACCGGTTATGCCCCACTTCTCTTCGTCCTCGCCGAAACGACGGGCGTAGGC
>JBKPNW010000126.1:0-13235 GCA_046732815.1 Actinomycetota bacterium
TCCCGGATGCTCCCGGCCGCCCCGGGCTACACACCTTGCGCGAGATCACAGACGCCATCTTCTACGTCGTGCGCGGCGGCTGCGCCTGGCGCCTGTTGCCTCACGACTTCCCCCCTTGGAAGACCGTCTATCATTACTTCCGCTCTTGGCGTCTGGATGGCACCTGGGAGAGGATGCACTCGGCCCTACGCAAGCGTGTGCGAGTGCGTATGGACCGAGATCCCAAGCCGGCTCCGGAGGAGATGATGATGAGGTGGGCCAGGGAGTGGGCCAAAGAGGGTGTGTCGATGGATCCGACGAAGTTCTTGCCTCCGGAGGAGCCCAGAACGTTCTTGCCGAGGAGGTGGGTGGTAGAGAGGACCTTTTCATGGTTGGGGCAAAACCGCCGGATGAGCAAGGATTACGAGCGGCTGCCAGAGACCGGAGAGACCCTCATCTACGCGGCGATGAGCCGCCTTATGGCGAGAAGATTGGCTCGCTCGTGAGGCTTTTCAGATGGTTTCAAGGCGAAGTTCGCAGAGCACCCTTACTCGGAAGCCACGAAAGTAGATAGCGTACTTTCAAGGGTTGATCTTTCCATGCACTTGCTCAGCGCCTTGTGCAAACGGTAAGCGGGAGCCATGCGACCCATCTGGCCATGTTATGTGCACTCGGCCCCAGTGATCCGGTTCGATGGCCTGTTGGGCCACGCGCCGGAGGTCGAGGTGGCTCTAGTGCAGGCGACACCGAGAGCTAACCCAAGGCACTGCAGTAGCCCAACCCGAAGGGCAGCATCTCAGCCCCGTGTATGATGCAGGAGAGCGTGGGATCGGACCGATGGGGACACACTGTGCGTGGCGTGAGAGACAGGGTTGAAAGAGATCCAAATGGATAGGCCGTTGACGCGGAGGAGATTTCTAAGGCTCGCCGGAGCCGGCGTGGCGGGGACGGCACTGTTGGGTGGAGCCTATGCACTCTGGCGCAAGCCGGACCAGCTCTCAGGCTCCATTACCGAAGTTGCGCGGCGTGTCTATTTAGGAAGCTATCGAACAGGCGCGTTTATCGTTACGCTGGAGACCGGTCGGGGCTCTTCAGACCTCGTCCTTAGCGTTGCTCAAAGTTCCAGGCCGGAGAAGCTCCTGTGGCGGAGCATCCCAGGGGAGAGCTTCGTCTCTGCCGCGCAGGGAAAGGAGACGATCCGTGAGTCGAGCGGGCACTTCTTTATCGAGGACGAGATAAGGGATCTGCATTCTGATCAGACCATAGATCGCATCGGGAGAAGGGGAGATACGCTAGCCATAACCGGGCGGCTCGTGAACGGGGACGACCCGGAAGGCGCAGGCTACACGCTCACCTTTTCGCCCGTCACAGAGGGAAGGCTGCACTTCGAGGCCGAAGTCGAGGAGCCCTACAACCGCCTCTACCTGACCTCTGCCTCTACTCCGGACGAGCGCTTCTACGGCTTTGGGGTGCAGTACACCTACTTCGACATGAAGGGGCGCAAGGTCCCCATCTTCATCCAGGAGCAGGGTATAGGAAGGGGCGAGCAGCCCATAACGTGGGCTGCCGACTGGAAGGCCGGTGCCGGTGGGACGCCGTACAGCAGCGGTGCCTGCGTGCCGCACTACGTGACGAGCGAGATGCGCTCCCTCTTCCTTGAGAACTACGAGTACTCGTCCTTCGACCTCACGCAGGAGGACAGGGCCCAGATCGAAGTCTTCTCGTCGCGGATGAGCGGCCAGATCCTGAGTCAGGGCACCCCTGCGGGGCTGATCGAACAGTACACGGAGTACTCAGGCAGGATGCGCCCTTTGCCTGAATGGATCCTCAGCGGCGCCGTGGTCGGCCTGCAGGGTGGCACGGACAAGGTGATCGAGATCTACGAAAAGCTCGAGGCACTCGACACGCCAATTGCTGCCTTGTGGTTGCAGGACTGGGTGGGGCAGCGGAAGACCAGCTTCGGTACCCAGCTCTGGTGGAACTGGGAGCTAGACGAAGATCACTATCCCGCCTGGAACTCGTTGAGGGAGCGTTTGGCGAAGAAAGACGTGAAGCTCATGACCTACGTCGGCCCGTGGTTCGCCGACGACATCGCGGAAAACAAGAAGAACCACCGCCGCAACCTCTTCGAGGAGGCCGCGGAGCAAGGCTACCTGGTCAAGAACAAAGACGGCGAACCTTACACGGTCAAGACCACCGACTTCTCGGCGGCGTTCGTGGACCTGACGAACCCGAAGGCGTGGGCCTGGATCAAGGGTGTCATCAAAGACGAACTCATCGGCACCGGCGCCTCGGGGTGGATGGCCGACTACGGCGAGGGACTACCCTACGACGCCGTGCTGTTCTCGGGCGCCGACCCCAAGAGCTACCACGACCGCTACGCCGAGGAATGGGCCAGGGTGAACCGCGAGGCCATTCGTGAGGCGGGGCGGGGGGACGACATTGTCTTCTTCAACCGCTCTGGCTACACAAAGAGCCCCCGCTACAGCACCCTGTTCTGGGTTGGAGATCAGTTAGTCGACTGGGACGAACACGACGGCATCAAGAGCGCCGTCACGGGTCTGCTCTCCAGCGGGCTCTCGGGCTACAGCCTCGAGCACTCGGACGTCGGCGGCTACACCGCCATAGATAATCCTCCGCTCGAGTACCATCGCTCCAAAGAGCTCCTTTGGCGCTGGATCGAACTCGGCGCCTTTACGACCGTCTTCCGCACCCACGAGGGCAACATCCCCGAGCTAAACCACCAGATCTACTCGGACAAAGAGACGCTCCTGCACTTCGACCGCTTCGCGAAGGTCTACGCCGCCTGGAAGCCCTACAGGATGGAGCTGGTCAAGGAAGCGTCGCAGAAGGGGCTCCCTGTCGTAAGACACCCCTTCATGCACTACCCCCACGACCCCGAGGTGCTCGGCATAGACTACCAGTTCATGGTCGGCTCCGAGCTCATGGTGGCGCCGGTCCTGGATGCCGGCGCGGACGCCGTGGATGTCTACCTCCCCGCGGGCGTGTGGGTCCACCTCTGGTCGGGACGGAGGTATGGCTCTCCCGACAAGGGAGCCTACGAGATGATTGGTGCTCCGCTCAGCGAACCGGCCGTGTTCTACAAGTCAGCGTCTAACGCAGGACGCCGGTTCAAGGAAGAGCTCGAAAGGCGAGACCTGCTGTATTTCGAGGGAACTTCTGTCCACCACAAACAGTAGGGATAGAGGGTACACCAACGTGGCCAACGCTTCCATGTCCACTGCGTTCAAGTAGGCAGGATGGTTGAGGTTCGCGAGGAGACGAGAGTACAGCGTTGTACTCACTATCAGGGACATACCTGATATTCCTCGTGCTACGAGGGTGCGCTTCTGGGGCACAGGCTGCTGGCCGAGGAAGAGACCAGGCTGGACCTGAGCCTGGTATAGCTCTTACCCCGACTCGGGTGCTTGCACACCGAGTTTTGTACCTGGCCAACCGCGGCAGACTCGAAGTGTAGTTGACATCCACGCAACTCTGCAGCACAGTGAGGTGTGACCTCGGCTCGCGGATCGTCTACCTTCCCTCAGCGGACGAGGGGAAGCTCTCCGGGGATGCTCCGCCACAGGATCCTCTCCGGCCTGGAGCTGTGGATGACGCTCCGTGCGAAATCAGAAGGATCGCGACGAGTCTCCAGCACGACGGTGAAGGCACCGATCCGGTGCGGCCCTGGATAGACGTGGCGCGCCATCCGCTCTAACGCACCGTCCCTACGCGCCGGGAGCCAGGATCGACTACGAAAACCGTGCCGAGTAGCGCGCGGCGTTTGCGGGTGGTCCGGATGCAAGGTCGCGGAGTGAGCCTTTTAGCACCACCTTCCCGCTCGAACCGGGGTCCCCATCGTCGGGTTCGAGTGTGATCTCGACCCGCGGGTAGGCTACGGAGCTGGCCGGTGCCGACATGCTCACGGTCGTATGGCCTTCCGGCTGCACGGTGAAGGTGCCGCAGCTGATGCGTCCTCCGCCCTCTTTGGCGTACCACATCTCGTAGTATTCTCCGCCGCTCGGTTCGGGCAGCCCCCATGCCTCCAGCTCGACCCTGAAGTTGTCCCCGACCCGCTCCCCCCTGAGCTCGCCGCCGGCCTGCGGGGCCGCACTGGTGGCTCTCAGGGCCAGGCCATCGGAAGTATCGGAGACCATTCGGAGCACCCCGAAGCCAAGGACCGCGACCACCAACATAGCGGCGGCCACAGGGAGCCAGATTCTCCACCTGCCTGCCGGTCGCTGGCGCGCCTCGTTCCTGGCCCGCGCCAGCACCCAATCCTTGAGCTCTGGCGGCGGGCCGCCCGCCGCAGCCCGCATGATGGTGTGGGCGTGGCGTACCTCCTCGAGATCTTCCCGGCAGTCGGGGCATCGTTCCAGGTGACGTTCCAGTTCCTGCTCTTCTGCGCCGGTCAGCTGCCCCAGCACATACGGGCCGAGGAACTTCTCGAAGCGATCTTCACTCACCACGAGCCTCCCTCGGCGCGGTGCTCGCGATGGCGCGTCGGAACCGCTTGAGGGCCGCGGTCGTGCGGCTCTTGATCGTCCCCAGAGGGAGGCCGGTTCGACGGGAGATCTCGCGCTGCGACAGGTCCTCGAAGTAGGCCAACTCCAGCACCTCCCTGTACTGACTGGGGATGCTGGAGAGCGCTGAGGCCACGTCCCAAGCATCCACGGCCTCCTCGGGCCTGGGCCCGCCGGGGACGGCATAGAGCCCATGCTCGCCGGCGGACCTCGGCCTGGCCCTGCGTCTCCGATCCAGGTCCGTCGCCCGGTTGCGGGCGATTCGGTACAGCCACGTCGCGAAGCTCGCGCGGGCCGGGTCGAAGGACGCCGCGCTTCGCCAGACGCTCGTGAAGGCGTCCTGGACCAACTCCTCGGCCAGCTGCGCGTCGCCGAGCAGCCTTGCGCCCGTGGCGTACACCGGCCGGGAATATCGGTCGTAGAGCTCGGAGAGCGCCCGCTCGTCCCCACCGGCTACCAGGCCCATCAAGTCCTCGTCTCCTGCGTCCCGCACCTCCCGCCTGACGCCCCATGTCGTCCTCTGATGTCGGTTATTTTGCCCTATCGAAGGCCCCCGAATTCTCCCTGCGGTTGCAAAGAGGCTCAGCCACTTTGCAACCGCTAGTCGGCTTTTCAGCACTTCAGCTTGTCGGCTCTTTGGTTTCGCTTATGGCTGATCGCTCGTGGTCGAATGCGCGATTCGTGGTAGGTCGATGTCGTTCCTACGATGATTCTATACGCACGACGACGGTCTCCTGGATGGCGGTGCACAGAATCTCACGAACGTTCAGCGATGCCACCCCAGCTGCGAAGAGGCGCCGGCGATCGGGGTCGAGGAAGGTGCCGTGGCCGGTTCCCTACCCGTGGCTTACTCCGGTGGCTCTCCCGAATCGCGGCCGCGCCGTTTTACGAAGTCGTCTATCATGGCGCGGGCGATGCTTAGTTTGGGCGGTAGTTGTGGCAGCCCATCCACCGTGTACCAGCCGGCGTCTTCGATCTCGAGCGGCTCGGTCTGGATCTCTCCTCCGGCCCACTCGGCGGTGAAGGCGACCATGAGCGAGTTGGGAAACGGCCACGGCTGGCTCCCGAAGTAGGCTAAGTTCTTCACTTCGATACCGACCTCCTCCCGCACTTCCCGCTCAACGGTCTGCTCGACGGTCTCTCCCGGTTCGACGAACCCCGCGAGCGTGCTGTACATCCCCTTCGGAAACTGCGGCGCGCGGGCCAGGAGCAATTCGTCTTCCCGGTGCACCAGGACTATGGCCGCCGGGTTCAACCGCGGAAAGTAGAGCGCCCCACAGTTGGGGCAGACCCTGGAGAATCGTTCCGTCTCTAGCCCCCGGCCCGTTTCGCTTCCGCAGCGCCCGCAGAAGCGGTGCATCGCATTCCAGGTGATCACCTGTATGGCCCTTCCCGCCATCGCGAAGTATCTCTCGTCCAGAACGCCGAACAGGCTTCGCAAATCCCGGAAAGTGGAGCCTGCGGGCTCCTCCCCCTCGACCTCGGTGGCGAAGCATCTCCTCCCGTCCAGAAGGCCTATCTCCTCCTCGAAGTTCACGCCAAGTCCCAGGGTCGCCGGCTTCCTCCCGAGCCCGGTCGGTCCTTTTCCGTCTTGCACCAGCATCTTCTCGCCCCTGAAGGCGAACCGCAGCTCGCCGACCAACTCATCCCCTCCCGTCGAGGAGTGGGGCCAGATACTCGGCCGGGTGAAGGGCCTGCCTCTTTGTTCCGGCCAGGATCTGCTCGCGGCAGCTGGTTCCCGGCGCGACCACGACGCTCTCCCCCGCCCCGCGCACCGCAGGGAAGAGCCTTCGCTCTCCCATCTTCATCGAGACCTCGTAGTGTCCCTTCTCATAACCGAAGAGCCCGGCCATACCACAGCATCCGGAGTCCACTACCTCGACGTCGGCAGCGAGACCGAGCAACCGCTCCGTCGGGCCCGTACCCACGAGCGCCTTCTGGTGGCAGTGTCCGTGCAGGAGGACAGGGGAGCCTTCCCTGAGCGGAAGCTCTCTCTCGAGATCGAGCATCGCCTCCTCGAAGAGGCGGGTGGCTGCCGCCAGCTTTTCGACGCGTTCATCTTCGGGGAGAAGTTTCCTGTAATCGTCGCGCAGGGTCAGGATGCAGCTCGGTTCGAGGCCGACCAGCGGGACGCCGCGTTCCACGAGGGGCATCAGGAGATCCAGGTTTCGTTTGGCGTTCTCGCGTGCCTCGTCCACGAGACCCTCGGAGAGCATCGGCCTCCCGCAACAGACGACTGCGGGCAGGTGTATCCGCGCTCCGGCGGCCGCGAAGAGCCTCACGGCCCCCTCCCCCACCTCGGGCCTCTGGTACTCGTTCCAGGTGTCGTTGAAGAGGGCGACCTCCGCCGGTCCGGCTCCCTGCGGCAGTCCGGTGAAGCGCCGGGAGAAGGTTTTCTTCGTCACACGGGGCAACGGGCGGCGGGGGTCTATGCCGGTGAGGGCGGCGGCCCGGCGGGCGAGGCGCGTCCCCGCGAGAGCGTTGTAGGCTGAGGGGAGCAGGGCCGCGAGCGCGAGCTGACGGCGGATGTGTCCCGCCGCTTTCTGGCGGAGGCTGAAGCCGTGTTCTTTGCCCATCTGGTAGAGGACTTCGGTCTTCATGCTAGCGACGTCCACGCGGGAGGGGCATTCGGTCTTGCAGGCCTTGCATCCGACGCAGAGGTCCATGACCTCCTTCATGCGCTTCCCCGTTAGCTCTTCGGGCGGCAGGGTGCCTTCGATCACGGACCTGAGCATGTTGGCCCGCGCCCTTGTGGTGTCCTGCTCGTCGAGGGTCACCATGTAGGAGGGGCACATCGTGCCCCCAGTCCTCTTGCGGCAGAAGCCGCTCCCGTTGCACAGCTCGATGGCCTTGGCGAAGCCACCCTGATCCTCGAAGGAGAGGTTCGTCTTTATGGGAAGACGCTTGCGGCCGGGGCCTATGCGTAGCTGCCGGTCCATCGGCGGAGGGTCCACGATCACACCGGGATTCATCATCCCCTCAGGGTCGAAGAGATGCTTGACGTCCGCGAAGGCGCGCAGGATCTCACTCCCGTACATCTTCTCCACGAACTCCGAGCGCGAGAGGCCGTCGCCGTGCTCCCCGGAGATGGACCCACCGCAATCGACGACGAGGTCGGCGACCTCCTCGGCGATTCGCCGCATCCGCGATACGCCCTCGGGGTCCGAGGTGTCGAGCGCCGGCCTGACGTGCAGGCACCCGACGCTGGCGTGGCCGTAGAAGCAGGCCCAGGTACCATTCTTCTCGACTATCTCCTCGAAGCGGCCTGTGAACTCCTCCAGCCGGTCAGCGGGCACGGCCGCATCCTCCACAAAGGCGACCGGTTTCTCTTTGTCGCTCGTACCGAGCAGTAGCGGCAGGGTGGACTTGCGGAGCAAGACCGTCTGGCCCATCTCCTCTTTGGTGCGCAGCGGCGTCGCCGCGAGCGCTCCTGTCTCGCCCGCCAGATCGTCCAGGTTCGCGAAGCGCTCGTCGAGCTCGCTCACCGTGCCGCTCCACTCCACGACTAGCACGGCTTTGGGATCTCCCTGTACAAAGCGGGTCGAATCTTTGTAGGCAGGATTCGCCCTCGCGCGGCCTATGGCAACGTCGTCGAGTAGTTCGATCGCCGATGGGTCCGTCTCGAGGAAGCGGCCCGTGGCGCGGGCCGCCGCGGAGAGGGAATCGAACTCGAAAGAGGCCAGCGCGCGTGCGTCGGGGAGCGGGTGAAGCCGGAACTCCGCGCGGGTGATTACGCAGAGCGTGCCCTCAGATCCGCACACCAGGCGTGTGAGGTCGAGTGTCTCGGGGTCTATGAGGGCGTCCAGCCCGTAGCCGGAGACCCGACGGATCATCTTCGGGAACCGGCGCCGGATCTCGTCCCCGTAGCGGTCCCCTATCTCCATCGCCCCGCGCAGCAGCCTCGCGAGCGCGTCGGCGTGTCGGGCGCGGCTCCTGGCTTCCTCCCTGCTCAGGGCACCCAGCTCGACCGTCTCCCCGGAGGGGAGGACGCAGCGCAGGCCGAGGACCTGATCGGAGGTCATCCCGTAGACGAGCGAGCGCATCCCCGCCGAGTTGTTCCCGACCATCCCGCCCAGCGTCGCCACCTCGGAGGTCGATGTATCGGCACCGAACACGAGCCCGTGCGGCTCGACCAACGCGTTGAGCTCGCCCTGCACCAGGCCGGGCTCGACGACGCAGCGCCGCCCTTCGAGGTCTACTTCGAGCACCCGGCGCATCTCGGAGACGTCGAGGGCGAGACCCGGAGCTGTCGCCTGCCCGGCCAGGGAGGTGCCGGTACCACGGGGCGTAATGGAGAGCCCCAGCTCACGGGCAGCGGCGAGCGCCCGCTTCACGTCCTCTTCGCAGCGGGCGGCGACGACGCCTACGGGCTTGCGGAGGTAGATGGAGGCATCCGTGGACCACATGGCCCGCGAAGCCTCATCCGTACGCAGGTACCCATCGAGTTCATCGTCGAGGGCGACGTGGAGTTGCGTTATGTAAGGTTCAGGTCTCTCCGGCATGCTCCGGACAACTTTACATCTGGAGAGAGCGTCTCGCCAATCAGAGGTCGCCGCCCTCTTCGACGAGACGGTTCAGTTCTCTGGCCAGGAGGGCGAGGCGGGCTTCTTTGACCAGGGGCACTTCCCTGCGGCGGCGACGGACGTTGCCGAGGTCTATGTCCACGGTGACCAGGGCCTCTTCGTAGAGTGGCCCTTCCGCCACGACCGTCCCCCAGGGGTCGACGACGTGCGAGTAGCCCCAGAAGACCAGGTTGTCCTGTTTCCCGACGCGATTGACGAAGACGACGTAGCTCTCGAGCATGCGGGCGTAGAAGCGGGTGATCCCACGCCAGTAGCTCCTTGTGTCCAACAACTCGGGGTAAGAAGGGTAGGAGCCGCTGTCTGCTGGGATTATGAGCACCTGGGCGCCATCCTGAACCGCGATGAACGGCAGGAACGTCTGCCAGGCGTCGTTGCAGATCAAGATGGCCATGCGGCCGAAGTTGGTGTCGAAGGCGCGCATGCTCTGTCCCGGGTTGTAGTGTTTGCGCTCCTCGTAGATCCTGTAGTTGGGCAGGTAGAGCTTGCGGTGCAGGTGCCTGAGGACCCCACTTTCGAGATACGCCGCGCTGTTGTAGTTCTGGAAGCGCTGTCCCTCCTCGCAGAACCCGACGACCACGCCCATCTCCCCCGCGTCCTCGGCTAAAGCGATGATAGTCTCGCTCTCTGCCTCGATAGCGACGTCTTCGTCAAGCTCTTCCAGTGCATAGCCGGACAGGCTCAGCTCAGGGAAGACAGTGAGGTCAGCGCTCCTGCCTTTCGCCTCAGCTACTATCTCTATCGCCTTGCGGAGGTTCTTGCCGGTGTCGCCAAGGACACAGTCGATCTGGGCCAGCGCTACCCGCATGGTTCTACGCCAGCCCTCTCGTTTACATGCACATCATCTACGCTGTAGTATCGGCCCGGAGAGACGCACCTGGCACCCGAGGAGACTGGCGATTGCCGTGCGTGACGCCCGGCAATCGTCGTCGGATCGCTCCCTAGATAAAGCCGTTCTCTTTGAGCCAATCCTCGGCCACCTGATCTTCGAGTTCTCCCTTCACGTCGACCCGCTCGTTTAGCTTCTGCAGTTCCTCCGTGGTCAGTTTCTTGTTGATCGGCGCGAAGATCTTCTCGATCTGCGGGTACTTCTCCAAAACCTTCTTATTCACGCAGAGCGAGGGATTGTAGATCGGGAAGAAGTTCTTGTCATCCTCGAGGACTTTGAGGCCAAGGTTGGCCATACGTCCGTCGGTCGCGAACACCTCACCGAAGTTGCACTTGTCGCCTTGGTCCACGGCCTCGTAGATCGGACCTTCGGCAAGCTCGGAGATGTTCTCTTTGGGGAACTCGAACCCGTAAGCCTTCTCCAGCCCCGGCAGACCGTCGTCGCGGCTAAGGAACTCGGAGGCGGCGCAAACGGTCGCCTCGTCGGGGTTCTCCTCGATCAGTTGCTTTATGTCAGAGAGCTTGGTGACGCCGAGGTCGTCCGCAGCCTCACTGCGCACGGCCAGCGCGTAGGTATTGTTTGCCGGCGCGGGAGGGAGCCACTCGATGCCGTTCTTCTTGGAATCCTCTTTGTCAACGGCCTTGTATTGCTTATAGCTGTCGTCGATGGGCTTGGTATGGCCCAGGTAAACGATCCAACCCGTACCCGTGTAGTCCCAGTACATGTCGATCTGGCCCGAGGTAAGCGCCTTCCTGACGGCGACCGATCCGGCCAGACGGGTCTGGTCCTTCACCGTGGCCCCGGCGTTCTCGAGGACCAGTATAGACATCTGGCCGAGGATCAGCTGCTCGGTAAACTCTTTGGAGCCGACCGTGATATCCGCGCCCGAGAGGTCTACCTTCCCCGAAGTCCCGCCACCGCCACAGCCCACGGTGACCACGACCAGGACGGCGATCAGCCCGAGCAGTTTCAGCGAGTTTACGGTTATCTTTTGCACAGCGATCCTCCTAACGGTTGGGTAAACAGAACTTCGATGGTCCGTGCTAAAGACCCCTGGGACGCAAGATGTCCTCGGCCACCCCGGCCAACCAGTCGATGAACAGGGCCAGAACGCCGGTCAGCACGCTGCCGACGATCAGCACGGAGTCCCGTCCCAGACGGATACCAGTGTCGATCACGGTACCAAGCCCGCCGGCGTCCACGAACGTGCCCAGCGTGGCGGTGCCGACGTTGATTATGAGAGCCGTTCTGATGCCGGCGAGGATAATGGGGACGGCGAGCGGCAGCTCGATGCGGAAGAGCACCGCCGTTTTGGTCATGCCCATACCGCGGGCGGCTTCGATGGTGGAACGATCCACCTGCTGCAATCCAACCATGGTGTTGCGCAAGATCGAGAGGAAAGAGTAAGCCACGAGGGCAACGATGGCGGGCCAGAACCCGAAGTCCCAGACTATGGCGAACAGGACGAGCAATCCGATGGACGGGACCGCCTGGCCTATGTTGGCCAGGCCGATTATGGCCGGCGTCACCCTGCGGGTGCCTGGCCTCGTGAGCAAGATGCCTGTGCCCACGGCCAGCACCACGACGATAACGGTCGAGACGGCCGCGAGCTCGATGTGTTCGATCACCCGCGAGAATAGAAAGCCGGTGTTCAGTATGCGCTTCTCGATACTGTCGAGCTGCTGGGAACTCACGTACAGGTAGAGCGCCAGGCACACGAGGCCGAGGAAGATCGGCATCCCGAGATAGCGCAAAAAGCGTGGCGCGCCGAGGGCCCCTTTCTCGGACACCCCTTGCCCGGTAGTCATCGCCCACCGTCTCCAGTTTGCAGGTCCTGTTCAGTCCCCTCCTGCTCCGAGGAGTGCATGGCGCTCGTCGCCTCAAGCACCGTGTCGAAGTCGACCACGCCCTGGTAGCGACCCTCCTCGTCCACGACGATGGCGGAGCCTTTGAAGGAGGTGATCATGGTGTCCAGGGTCTTGTACAGGCTTGCGCTACCCTCGACGATAGCTACCGCGGGCCGGCCCGCCTCCTCAAGCGGGGTGTCATCATGCTCGACTTCGTCCTTGCCGACCCACCGCCGTGGCTTCTCCTGCTCATCAAGCAGCAGCACGAGATCCCTGCTCGTACTGCGCATCTTCTCCCGCACGTCGTCGTGGCTGTCCGTAAGTTTGGCGACCGGCCAGTCGGCCGTCTCGATCTCCGAGACCCTGCTGAGGCTCAGGCGCTTTATCGAGGCCCCTGTACCGACAAAGTCCCTGACGAAGTCGTCGGCAGGGTCGGTCAGTATGTTTTCGGGGGTGTCGTACTGGGCGATCTGGGACCTCTGTTTGAGGATGGCTATCCGGTCGCCCATCTTTACAGCCTCGTCTATGTCGTGGGTGACGAAGACGATGGTCTTCTTTATCTCCCGCTGCAGCCTCAGGAACTCGTCCTGGAGTCTGTCGCGGGTAATAGGGTCTATCGCGCCGAAAGGCTCGTCCATGAGCAGAACCGGCGGGTCGGCGGCCATCGCCCGCGCCACCCCGATGCGCTGCCGCTGGCCGCCGGAGAGCTCTTTGGGGTAGCGGTCACGGTAAGACAGATCGATTCCCACCGTCTCCAACAGCTCATCTATGCGATCCGAGATACGATCCTTGTCCCAGCCGAGCATCTTCGGCACCGTCGCGATGTTGTCCGCGATGGTCATGTGCGGGAAGAGCCCGATCTGCTGGATGACGTAGCCTATCCTGCGCCTCAGGTTGTCCGAGTTGACCGTCGTTACGTCCTCACCCTGGAGGAAGATCTTGCCGCTGGAAGGTTCGATCAGGCGGTTGATCATCTTCATCGTCGTCGTCTTGCCGCAGCCGCTCGGGCCGACCAGGACCACGATCTCACCCTCGTAGATTTCCATAGAGAGATCGTCTACGGCCGGCTCGTCCTGGGCGGGGAAGACTTTGGAGAGGTTCTCCAGACGAATCATCGTCTCAGTGGTTTGCTCCTCGCCTGTTGTGGCTTCTTCAGTCACGGATCCCCCTCGAGGTCGTAAGTTTGCCGAGCACGTTGAAGAACGTGTCGAAGAGCAGCGCCAGCACGACGATGCCAAGTATACCGCCGAGCACCAGGTCGAGTGCGACAACGCTGCCGACGCGGGCGAGCCCTGAGAAGATATCCTCGCCCAAACCAGGACCGCCCACGATGGCGGCGATCGCCGCGATGCCCATGAGGAGCATCGTGGACACCCTCACCCCAGCGATGATAACCGGCCACGCCAGGGGCAGTTCG
>JBKPNW010000127.1:0-10150 GCA_046732815.1 Actinomycetota bacterium
ATCCAGAATAAGCTACACCCCACCGGACTGGAGGAGAGCTTTGCGACACCCCCGCCGGCTCGCAACCCCTCCCTTCTCGCGCTCCAAGGACCTTCGAACTATCGGTGGCCCTTCGCGCAGAGAAGCTCGCCACCACCGGTCGGGGACCGGTGGCGGAGTGTACCACCGCCGGTCCGAGGGGGCACGCAAATTGTCCGACAACCGCTGCATCGGCGCCATGCACAATTGTATGTACGGGGTATAGCGCACGCTTGCACAGAATTATGCATCGTCGCCTACACCTCCAGGTACATTCTTGCGGATACGCGCCGCAGGTAGTTTAAAGGAGCCTTTCAAGGGGTTACAAGGTAGGTGCCGGCGGGGTTCGTCGGCGGAAGTAAACCCGGGTCCAACACGGAGGACCCAGACACAAAAGGAGGGCGCATGACGGAATACGAGCAGCGTAACGACCGCTTTACGGCGATCGAGGATCAGTACGCTGGCTACGCGGTCTACGATCCCGACGGCTCGAAGATCGGCAAGGTGGACGACCTGTTCCTGGACGAGGACGACCGGCCCGAGTACATCGGCGTGAAGATCGGCTTCCTGGGGACGAGCTCCACGCTCATACCCATGGACGTCGTAACCATAGATCAGGTGCAGGGCACCATGACCGTCTCCAAGCCCAAGAGCACCGTCCAGGAAGGGCCCGCCTTCGACGACGACCGCGAGATCACCCCTGAGTACGAGAGCGAGGTGCGCTCCTACTACGGTCTGCCGGTCGCGGACGGTGAGCAGGGCGCATACGGCGACTACTACGGTGACGGGTACGCGGAAGGCGGCGCGGCCACGACGGAGACGTCCTCTGCCGGCACCGTAGGCGCGGGCATGAGCATGGGCGACACCGAGACAGGCGAGTTCCGTGAGCACGACCGCGCCGACGAGGGCGTCTACCAGAGCCACGGCGACGACCTCGAGGATGAGGACGAACTAAGGGTGCAGAGGACGGAAGAAGAGCTCGCAGCCGGCACCCGCGAGCGCGAGGCGGGTTCCGTGAAAGTCCGTAAGCGCGTGAGGACCGATCGCGAGCAGATAGAGGTCCCCACCCGCCACGAAGAGGTGGCCGTGTAGCGGGTGCCGCTCGAGGGCGAGGCAACCGAGGCCCAGATCGGCGAGGACGAGATCTCCATCCCCGTCACCGAGGAGGAAGTCGTCGTGGAGAAGCGTCCCGTGGCCAAGGAGGAGATCCGTATCCGCAAGGACGCGGTCCAGGACACCGAGGTCGTCGAGGAGAACGTAAGGCGCGAGGAGGTCGAGGTAGAGGACGCCACCGAGCGGGGCCGCGGCGCCGGGCTGTAGAGGATGGCCGTGCTGCAGCCGAACTTTCGGGGGCGCGCCAGAGAAACGGGCGCGCCCCTCGCTACGAAGGGTCTCCGGTTGCAGGAGAACCCTTCGTAAGAGACGAATTCTTATCGAAAAGCCAGGTCTGACTCGGGAACAGGGAGGTAAGTAGATGGCAGACAGGGGCAACACCGACGCGCCGAGAGTCGAGCAGAACGAGGTGCGTTCCGGCGACGGTCAGGTCGAGTCCGATCCGCGCAGGGTCGGGGACGCGCGTCGGGAATACGAGGAGGACCGCAAGCGCAGGGAGAGCGAGCTGAGGACGAGTTGGACCAGCGTCGTCTTCGGCTGGCTCGCCGCGCTCGGCGCGAGCCTCATCTTGAGCGGCATCGTCGGCGCGGTCGTCGGCGCCGTCCTTGGTGTTGTGGGGCTGGGCCGGCAGGGCACCACGACCGGAGGCATCTCGGGTCTGGTAGGGGTCCTGATCACGCTCCTGCTCGCCTTCTTGATCGGCGGTTACGTCGCCGGCAGGATGGCGAGCCGCTCTGGGGCCAAACACGGGCTGCTGGTGGCGCTCTTGAACCTGGTCGTGTTGCTGGTGCTGGCGATAGTCGGGGCCGTCCTCGGCGCCAGCCTCATAGACCAGCTCGGCGGGGTCACCCTACCCGGACCCGTGCAAAGCGCCGCGCAGACCGCCACCTTGGCCGTCCGGCGGCCGCAGAACCTGGGAACGATCCTCTCGATATCGGGCCTCGTGGCCCTGCTCGTCCCGTTTGTGGCCGGCGCTTTGGGCGGCCTCTGGGGTGCGAAGACCGGACGCGACAGGCCGTAACGCAGAAGCAACGAACCAGCGCGCCGGGAGGACGGCACCCGGCGCGCCGACGAACCGTACGAGAACGGGAGAGAAGGTTATGCAGGCAGTAACGCAGTCGTTGTCGCAGGGGCTAGGCTCCATATTGGGGACGCTCCCCACGCTCATCAGCGCCATCGTCATCAGCACCGGGCGAGCACATTCGCACGGGGGAGTATGGAGACAAACATCACGTATCTGGATGTGACGCTTATGAACATCACCTGCGTGGGAAGCATTGGGCGTGCGCCTGGGACGATCCGGCCTCGCCGCAGCACGACGGGCGGATCAGGAACGGGCGGATGAGCGAAGATGCGGCCGACGTCGTCGGGTCGGCGCCGTCGGGCTACCGCCTCAACACCTGCGACCCGGAAGTACTGCTGTTGTTACGCGCCGACGGCTCGCGCGTAGCAGCGCTCAGTGCCAGGGGCGCCACGGCCACGAGCATCCGCAACGCCGCCGAGGACGACCTCGGTGCGATGGGACGAGTTGGGGGTGGTGGCATCAGCGCTCAGGATAGCGGTCCGCCATGATCTCCTCGTCGGGTCGGGGCCCGCCGGGAATCACGAAGGCGGTCCTCTTCCGACATCGCGCCGCGGGCGACGTCAGATGAGCGTCTCCAATCCCCGGTCCGCGCGTCGCCTGCGACGCTGAAGTGCGCGGTACAGACGCGCGAGCCCGGACCGGAACGATCCTAGTAGAAGACGTCGCCTTTGAGTTTGAGATAGGCGCGGTAGTAGAGGGGTTCGAACTCATACCAGGCGGTGGCGCGTCTGGGCCTTACGGGCAGGTCCATGCAGCCGAGGTACTGGACGACGTCGCCGCCGAAGCCCAGTTTGAACCTGTACACACCGTAGTAAGGGTCGTCTTCGTTGCGGTCCTCCGGCTTCGGCGCGCCGACGAAATCGCAGTGGGTGATGCCCTGGCTCTTGGCCCAGCGCATCACCTCCCACTGCAGCAGGTAGGTGCCTTGCAGCTTGCGTTTCTCCGTGCCCGAGGCGCCGTTCATAAACCAGAACTTCTTACCGAAGGTGAGGATGAAGGCCCCGGAGAGAGGCGTCCCCTCGTGGAAGGCGAAGAAAAAGCGCCCCCGACCGGCTTCGCGCATCCGGAGCATCATCGTACGCAGGTAATCCCGTGATCTCCTGTTGGCGAAGCCCTCTTTTGCTTCAGCGAGGTGCTGCATCCAGCCGAAAAGGGTGTCGAAGGCCCACTCCAGGTCTTCGGGCTCGCGGACCTCGACACCCTTCCGCCTCGCCAGGTTTATGTTGTAGCGTGTCGTCTTGCCCTTCTTGCTCTTGCCGCTCATCCTGTCGAGGAGCTCCTCTTCTGACGGGGAGAGGTCCATGGTGATGGTGGTCGAGAAGTTCAGGTCGTAGCGGGCGTCACGGAAGCCCAGCGCCCGCAAGTGTTCCCCGACTTCCGCCCGATCCGCCAGCACCTCGGGCTCTATCTTGAGCGTGTGCGCGCGCTCTTGTCGGGCGATCTCCAGAGCCCCGTCAAAGAACGCCCTGACGGCCAGTTCGTCCTCCCACGGCAGCCAGGGCCCCTTGGTGCAGTACATCAGACGCCCGGGCACGGGCATGGTGTCGTAGAGCAGGAACTGTCCTGTTCCGGCCAACTCGCCGTCGCGCTCTAACAGAAGGCGCACGGGTCTCCAGCCGTGCCCGCGCTTGAACTCCCCCCACGCGTGGCTCTGCAAGACGTGTCCGCCACCCGGGGTGTTCTCGACCGCCGAGTCCCATTCCTCTGCGGATACGTCCCTGGCCTCCCTCACCGAGAAAGGCCCCGTACGTCGCACTACCTGAGCGAGCATGGAGATCTCCCTTCCAGGTCTAGCGGATCCAGAACGTCGCCTCGCCGTCGCCGACATTGTAGGACCAGTTGGCAGGGTCCATCCCCAGCGCGTGCAGCCTCTCGTCGGCGAACCTGATGAGCAGCCAGTTGCGCCTGCCCCGGCGGTGGAAGAACCCCATTCGCCTGAGGTCATCCCGGTCGGGCGAGGTCGCGGACGGCAGGTAACGGTAACGTATGATGTGCGCGCCGTTCTTCCTAAAATAGCGCACCGACTCGCGCAGGAGCGCGCGGGCGACCTCGTTGTTCCCCGGAAGGACCGTCAGGTCGAGGATGAAGCCATCCTCGCCGGTGTGTAGCGTCTTCAGGACCGCGTAGCCGAGGAGACCGTGTCCGCCCCGTACGACGAGAACTCTCACCGGGTACTGCGGGGAGCCGGGCCCGTAGCGCCACCTCAAGAAAGCCGCATCCTTCTCGGGCACGCAGGGCATGACCACGGCGACCTTCTCGAAGAGTTCGTCGAACGACTCCTCGAAAGACTCGACCTCGTGCACCTCGATGCTCTTTCCCTGCCGGTCGGTCCCGTAACCCCGGCTCAGCACGCCGTCTAGGGCGGCGAGGGACCGGTTCAGTGCGGCCTTGAGCGGACCGGGGATCGGCGCCCGGGGTCGAACCGGCGTCACCACGTCCTGCTCCTCCTCGACGGTCTGCCCGCCGTCGGGGAGTTCGTACCCCCTGGCCGGCGCGTAGTACGCGGGGAGGTTGAAGGCGCGCCTCAGGGGCCCGGGGACGGGGGGCATGGGTAGCCTGGAGACGTTAAGGAGCTTGGCCGCGTATTCGAGTTCGCCGGAGACCCTGGCACCCATCCTGGTCTCGACGCCGATCACCGCGGGCACCATGTCGCAGGCGACGAAGTTCTCCGTGGCCCGAAAAAAGCGGCGCATAAGGGCGATCGCATGAAAGCCGTGACCGGGAAGGACCATGTAATCTCCCGGAGTGTGGGCCACGATCCGCTCCCCGTCGACACGGTAGTACTGGGGCAAAGCATTGAGGTGACCCACCACTCCACCCTCCTCCGTCTCGGCGACCCACCGGTGCATCTGGTCGCCGAGCGGGTGGGCCCTGTGCCAACGATACAGCTCCTCGTAGAACTCCTTCTGGCCGGCCTCAGAAAAGTGCGGGTAAGAAACGACCCGCAACTCGGCGACGAGCGCGTCGGGCTCGTCCTTGCGCATCTCGCGTATGCCCGCCTTCATATCTCGAGGGGTCGCAAGTTCTCGAAAGCACGCGCGTTCATCCAGTAAGGGTATCACCCTTGCCCGGGCAAGTCGCCGCCGGGGGTGGCGCTTACGTGAAGGTCGCCGTGGCCGTGCCGCTCCCTCCCAGCGACGCTGCTTCGATGGTATCGGTCCCGGCCGTGCCGTTGTTGGTGAACGTGTAGGTCGCCAGGCCGTGATCGTCAGCCACGCTCGTTCCCGTTACGCCGGCGTCGGGCCCGGCGGTGATCTTGAAAGTCACGGGTATATGCGCGGCCGGGGATCCATCGACGCTAACCACGGTCGCGGTAACCGTGTGGCTGGCGCCCGTGGCCAGCGGCGTTGCCGCGCCCACGGGCGCCATCGCGGGAGCGATCGTAACCGTCGGCACCGTAGTAGTGGCGCCGGAAGTCAGGGCCACTTTCTCCGTACCCTCCCTCGCGTCGGCGCTGCTCTTGACGCCAAAGTAGGTTCCGACCAGTCCTACGACGGCCCCGAACATCGCGGTCAGAAACCCGAGCGCCTGGGCCTTGTCAGGGAATTGGTCGAGGAAGAGCAACATGACGAGAAACCCGACCGTGACCGCCCCGATGCCAAGGGCCACCACATACAGATTCCCGTAGTCCAGCCACGTCCGCTCCTCGCGGGACAACGTGCCACTCACTATCCCCGTCCTTATCAGCATGAAGGCGATGGCACCGATGGCGGCCAACAGTACGACTACGAGCGCAATCTGCGTCCAGGCTAGAGGTGCCCCTGCCTGCTGCGTTCCCGCAGCTGACGTAAACTGCAGTAACACGACGCTTGACCTCAAGGCTACCTCCCTGCTACTTTCGGCTTTCCGTACCACGGCCCCGATGCTACAGAACCTCTCGCACGGTACGCCAGCCTGGGCGTGCTACCTGCCTCCTTCGAGCTCTCCGTTCTTTACCGCTCCGCGATGGAACGGGGCTTCCTGGCTCTCCCCTTCTATCTTCCCCTGCTCTCGCGAGCCCGCTATTAGACCATGTAGGAATGAATTTTCGATGAATTGTCGATGATCAGCGAGAGCCGTTGTCAGGCCTGGGACGGTAGACCAACGTCCCGGCGTATTTGTGTGCGGGCTCGTAATTCTCCCCTATAGCTTGCAGCATCTTCCGTGTCCACCGCTCCCTTTGGATGCCTGCCGCGTAGGGTGGGTTCCAGATCAGGATAGCGGGGAACTCTCGGCGCTTAATGGACATGAGGAGCGGACCCTGATCCCACCTGCCGTCTCTTTGCAGCTGGGTCATCTCGAAGGGTTGGAGGTAGATACTGCGCCCTTCCAGAGGCAGGAGGCCGGCGTACTCATCGGCCAGTATGGGCCCTTTGGAGTCATCCACGATCTCCTGGAGCCGGATCACCCCGGCCCTGTGGGCGATCACATCAGACTGGAGCCCGCTGTAAGAGTACTGGGAGGCCTGGATCATGATCGCCACCTGCGCCGCCAGTGCGAGTAGCAGGGCACCACGAACACCAGGCCGCGAGGCGAAACGAGAGATCATCGCCCCCGCCGTGAGGGCGAGCGCGGCGGAGAGCTCGAGCAGGTAGTTGACGTCCGAGCCGATCTTGCCGATCAGGAGCGCGACGGCGGCCGAACCCACGAGATAGGCAGCGGCCAGCCACCACAGAGCCGGCCTCGAACGGAGTCCCAGGACCACAAAAGCCACCCCTCCGACGAGCAGGAGCGGCATGAGGCTCTGAAGTGTGTAGAGATGGTAGGACACCTGCTCCCACCTGAACTCGTTTACGTTGGCGGTTACGGTGTGGAAGAAGAAACCACCGCCCGTGAGGGCGCTGAGGGCGCCAAGGAGCAACAGGCTGAGGCTGCCCGAGAGCGTGGCCAACGCTAGCGCCCGGCGCCCGTGCCCGCCTGCCAGGAGCCATACGAAGGCCGCGAACGGGGCGACCAGGGCGTAGGTCTGGCGGGTGTAGATGGCCGCCACGAAGAGGAGCGCGGCAAGGATCACGCCGCGGCGGTCGGGACACCGGACGACGGCGTAGAGCCCACCCCAGGAGAGGGCGAGGCCAAGCATGTCCACCCGGTCGAGAGAGGACCAGTGCAACACGAACGGCACGGCCAGGAAGGTGAGACCGCCGGCAACCGAGGACGTCCTGTCCCTGGTGATCGTATGCAGCGTCGCAGCGATCAGACCCGCGACCGCCATGGTAGAGGCGAGCGAGATAACGCGCCCGTACAGGGACTCGGGTCCAAAGGCCCACACAAAGGGTGCCTGCAGCAACACGAAGAGGGGCGGGTAGTTGGAGACCACGTAGGGCGGCGCCGAGAGATCGGCGGGATAGATGTTCTGCAAATCTGCGAGCCTAACCGCCTTGTCGAGGAGTGAACCCTCACCGTAGTTGAGAGGGTAAGGAAAGGCGAGCGCGGCGAGGCCGTGGCGCACGAAGAGGGATGCGGCCCAGGCCCCGGCCAGGAGGAAGACCGCCGTTCCGGCCCAGAGCAGCATTCTTTGCGGCATCGATGTGGCGACCCTTGCCGAAGTCCCTGGGGAGTCCTTGCCGAAGGTGTCGCCGGTAAGCCCTGCGAGTATGCGTGTTCGGAAGGCCAAGAACAGCACCACGGGCGGAAGGGCGGCGACGAGCGAGCCGGCCGCGAGCAGCCCCGGAAAGCCCGACCTCGCCTGGGCCACGAGGTCGGAGAGCACCACCGTGACGGGTCTGACGTACTCACCGAGGGTGAAGGTCGAGGCGAAGATCAGCTCGTTCCAGGCGAGCACGAAGACGAACACCCCCGTGGCGAACAGGGAGGGAGCGGCGAGCGGCATGACGACCGCGGTGAGCACCCGCAACGGGCCGGCGCCGTCGACTTTCGCCGCGTCCTCGACCTCGGCGGGCAACTCGCGGAAGAAGGTCGCGAGCAGCCAGATCGCAAACGGCAGGAAGAAGACCGTGTCGGGAGCTATCGCTCCGAGCGGGGTGCCGATCAGACCGCTCTCCCTGAGTTGGACGAGGAGCGGCACGAGCAGGGCGACCGGCGGGAAGAACGCGACGGCGAGCATTATGCCGAGGATGCCGTTCGCGTAAGGCAGGCCGAAGCGGGCCAGGGCGTATGCCGCAGGACAGGCGAGCACGAGCGTCAGGACGGCCGTGCTCCCCGCTATGATGGCGCTATTGGCGAGCCCCGCCGTGAGGTCCGTAGACTGGAGGACCAAGGGGAAGGAGAGCAGCGACGGGCCCGTGACCGCTCCTCCTGCCGCCCCAGGAGCGCGGGCGACGCTCACCCAGAATACCCACCCCAGCGGTGCGAGGAACAACACCGCGAGCATCCCGCCCATCGCGAAGAGCGCGCCCCTGGATCTCCCTGATACGCTTCTGTCGCCCGGAGCATCCCTCTGGAGCCCTGAGTGGGCGAGGCCGGTCGAGTCCCGAGCCCGCAATACCAGGGCGAAAAAGAGGGAAGCGAGGAAGGCGCATAGAAACATGAAGACCGCCGCCGCGTTGCCGAGTCCGAAGTGGATCTGGCTGAGCATCACGTCCTGGTAGACGTAGGTGGAGAGAGAATCGAGGTTCTGATCCCCCAGCACCATGAAGAGGTCGAAGACGCGGAAGGCATCGAGGAGCCTCAAGAGCAGGACGACCAGGAGCGCGGGTCTCAGGAACGGCAGAGTTATGCTGAAGAACCGCTGCAACGCGCCGGCCCCGTCGACGCGTGCGGCCTCGTAGACATCTACGGGGATGGTCCCGAGCCCGGCGAGTAGCAAGAGCGCCACGAAGGGCGCGGTTCGCCAGGCGTCGACGAACACGGCCACAGAGAGCAGCACGTTGTCGTCGAGCAAGAGCAGCCCACCGTTCCCCAACCCGAACGTCTGCGCGGCCCTGCTCACAGGGCCAACCCCACTAAAGAGCGCCAGACGTGCGAAGGTCGCCACTACCACGGTCGGAAAGACCCACGGCAAGAACGCGGCCGCCGCCAGCGCTCCCCGGCCCGGGAACGGTCTCGAGAGCAAGAGCGCGAGTCCGAGCCCGGCCAGGAAAGAGAGGCCCCCGCTCGTCGCGGTGAACACCAGCGTCATCCTCAGCGCCTCGGCGAAGTGGGGATCCTCGAGCATCCTGGAGTAGTTCTCGAGCCCGACGAACTCACCCGGCAGCCCCGGCAGGACCCTTCTCAGGCTGTAGTAGGTGGCGAAGGCCAGCGGGTAGGCGACGATGGCCACGATCGCCAGCAGCGCCGGCAGCGCCATCCAGTACCCGGATCTCGTCACCTTCAACGCTTTCACGGTGCCCCTGACCACCGTCGTACGGCTAGCCTCTCCTACCGTTGGGAGGACCCCTTTCCACGAGGTACGGGTGCATCTTACCCTCCGAGCCAGTACCAGTACATCCCCAAACGGCGCCCTGGCCTCGTAGGGCGTGTACCGGTGATCCTCATGGGAGCGTGCGTCGGGACCCCGCATGGTGCACACTGGAGACCTCGCATAAACCTACCCAGGAGGATCCCGTTGACGACGGTGAGCACCACATATCCGAACGCGTCCGACGCCGCCTTACAGACCCACGGGCTGTGGATGGCCCCGCGGAGCGTCAGGCGCTACGAGGACCTCATGGACGGGGCACCCCCTGTGAGGGGTTCCAGCGTTGGGCTCTAGGTTCACGCGACGACGGTTTCTCCAGGCGGCTGGCGCCGGCGCCGCTTACTTCGCGTTGGCGAACACGGTCGGATGCGAATCGTCTGAGCACATGCCGAAGGTCTCGCCGTTGACGGGAGTTTCGTACGCGCCTCCGGACAGCCTCTGGACGTTCCGCTCGCGTCCCGACCTCAGCCCGCCCGTCGTCCAGGTGGAAAAGAAGGCGCATGACACCGCTCCCGGTTACGTATTCGTCGCCCCGGAGGCTGGCGACGCAGGGCAGGGTGGCTCGCTGATACTGGACAACGAAGGGCAGGTGGTGTGGT
>JBKPNW010000128.1:0-6679 GCA_046732815.1 Actinomycetota bacterium
GCGCTTCTCTGATAAGGAAGAGGTCCCTGGTTCGAGTCCAGGCAGGCCCACCAAAGAAATCCCTGCAAAGGGACATGATTTACTCGAACACGAAGAGGGCCGGGAAGCGTATCCTAGCCCTTCTACTGCAACCATCTGCAACCCGATCGGAGCGGAATTACAGCACGCCTCCGAGCGCTGCTTCCATCGCAGTGGCGGCACTGTCCTGCATGTCGGGCAGGACGTGGGCGTAGATGTTGAGGGTGATGGTTATGGAGGCGTGGCCGAGCATCTCGGAGACCACCTTCACGTTGACACCGTCTCTCAGGAGAGAGGGTGGCGCAGGTATGCCTGAGGTCATGGAAACCCAGAGCTGTTGCACCGATCGCCGGGTGCTCGGCCGCTATCCCGGCCTCGCGCCCGCCACATTTCGTTCATGTATGGCTACTACTCCGGTCTGTGAGCCAACTACTAATCGTGTCGTTGCCCGCAGTATAACGGTCGCAAGAAGGATGATGCCGCAACCCCCGTCCCTTATGGCGGCGGAACAACGCTTATCGGTCCCCGCCGCCGGTGGACCGTAAGGTATGCGAATTCACCGGGAGCGCTCCGAGTCGCCCTCAGGCACCCCTTGGGCACGAAGACTAGCCGTCCGGGTCCCAGGGCGAATTCTTCGCCGTCGACAACGACCGTGCCAGAGCCCAACACGCCCAAGAGGAGGACGTCCACCTCGTAGTTGGCGTGGGTGTCGACGCCGTCTCCCGCTTCGAAGCGCACCAGGTTGGCGTTCAGGTCCTCGCTGCCTTCTTGGGTCCACACCGTTCCAGACCCGCGCTCGACCGAGGCGATCTCCGAGAGATCCACCGCGCTGCTGACGGGCATTAGCTACCCTCGCCCCTGCGCGCGGTGACCGAGTTTCGCCTGCCCCGCACGAACGCCCCCTCCCCGTGCGGCCGGGCAACCCCATTGCCGAGGCCGACGCTCCGCAACGTTCCGCGCCTCAGCTTCTCGGACCGCGGGTACTGCCTACTCGACATCTTGCTCTCCTCCTCGTGGACGCGCCGACCCGATCGCCGGTCTCGCAACTATGACATAACACGTGTGAGTATGGAGGGTGCACGGGCGAACGCTTTAACCTGGGTTGGGACGAGGCGCCGGAGTATCTCTTGGGGGATGGCTCCCGAGAGATGGGACCTATGAAGCTCGAACTTTCAAGCGAGGGTCGTTACGCGCTGCGAGCGCTGGTGTACCTGGCGCGCGACGCTCCCCGCGTCGCGCTACTGACGGCCGATAGGATCTTTGATGGGGCGTGGTGCCGCGCCGGCTGCTCGCCCGCGTGATGGCCAAGCTATCGCGCGCCGATCTCGTGGAGAGCAGCGAGGGAAGGGCCGGAGGCTCCCGCCTCGCTCGGTCGCCAGAAGAGGTGACCCTGCGCGACGCCGTTCAGGCTGTGGAGGGCCCGTCCGAGATAGCCCACTGCGTCATGCAGCAGCGCCCCTGCGGCGAGGGTAGACTCTGCGCCCTGCGCTAAGCGTGGGTCGAGGGCCAAAACGCTATCCTCGAACACCTCGGTTCCCGGAACCTCGCCGACTTCTCCTTCCAGACACCGCCCTTTCCCCGCTATTCGAAGCGCCCCTTCAACCCTTGAAGATCCGTTGGAGCCCCAGCATACTGCTACCGAAATAGTGACAGTATGGGAGGTTTCTTGCTGGTCCTGGTCGTCCATACGATCCACGTCCTCCTGGCGGGCGCGTGGCTCGGGGGCATCTTGTTCACGACGTTCGTGGTCTCGCCCGCGTTGAAGGCTATGAAGTGGGGCGAGGCCCAGCGCGTGGGCGTGAGGGCCGCGATCGGGCGCCGGTACGCGCGGGTAGGAACGGCGAACCTGGCGTTCCTAGCGATCTTCGCCGTCGCAGACGGGATCCTCGACGGCTTTGGGGCTCTCCTGTACGCCGAGTGCGCCTTGATCCTGGCGCTGTGCGGACTCGTGGCCGCCCACGGGGCGGTCTTTGGCCGACGCCTCGCGGGGCTGGCGGAGGCCGAGCTCGGGGCGGAGAGCGCCGGAGAGGCAGCCTGCTTCGCGCGGCGGCGGCGTGGCTTGCAGGAGCTATCCGTCAAGGTGTCATGGCTGAATCTCGTGGTAAGCGTTGCTGTGATGGTGCTCGCGGTCAACGCCTGAACGGGGATCGCCTTGATCAGATATCGCTGGGAAGATGGCCAAGCGGTGCGCGGATCCGCGTTGCCCGTCCCACAGGAAGCGCACGAGAAGGTCGAGGACGTGCTACGCGATGCGGGTTTGCTGAAGGCGTGGGAAGTGTACTAGCACAACTAGCTCGCCCTCCAGCACATCCCGCTCGTAGGTCGCATGGCGGCATTGTCAGAACTCGACAGCGGCGCTGGTCAGAACACCAGCGATTTGTCGACCGACTTAGATGAGCTACCTGCTGACCTACTCTCCCTACTACCTACTCTCCCTCCTACTTGCTCGCCATAAGGCTTGCAGATAGTAGCTAAGGATCAGGAAGACGCCGCCGAATCCGAGGAAGAGCAGAATGCGCCACGCCGCATCCAGATTTATCAGGTCAACCAGCAGCAGTTTGGCGACTACCAACAGCAGAGTCCCCATCCCGACGATCACAATTCGACTCCGGGCAAGCTGAAGTCCAGCGACGAGTAGAGCGACCGTGTAGAAGCCCCAGGCGACGGTGACGTATGCACCGCCGTCGGGCAGAACGGAGAGCTCCCGCCACAGCCATCCCAAAAAAGCTGCATGGACACAGATCCTGTACACCAAGGCTGCTTCCTGGGAACGCAGCACGGTGGAGGCTCCAAGCGCTAGGCCAAAAACCGCTAGGTCGGTAATCGCCGAGGTGTCGATTATTGCTTGTCCTCCTGGCGCACCCACGCTTACTGTCAAGCGCTCAACGAGCCACAATCCAACCACCGCGAATAGAACGTGCCCTCCCAAGAGGAAGGTTCGGTCGGACAGCCTGCGAGAGAGCACGTGCAACACCGTAGCCTCGACCGCCAACGTCAGGAACAATGCATTACCGTCCAGAAGCTGGGCGAGTCCAAGGGTCAGGAACAGAATCGCCGTGAGAGTCTGAACATAGGCGAGACCGCGGCCCGTCTCCCGGCTGCTCAACGCCCAGGCAGTAAGCCCGTAGACGGCGGCCAGTGAAAGCGTGATCCACCCCCAACTCGCATCCGTCCATTGCCAAATAAGCGTTGAAAGGCCAAGGGCGACGAGGGGCGTGGCGACGGAGAGAAAATGGGCGTGTCGGCTGGCCAGAGGGCGTAGACCTTCGAATACGCCGAGAGGTGGCCAGGACCATCTCTCTGGATCGGTAGTAAAGAGTGATTCGCGGAACACGGGCAATGCCCAAAACGAGAGCCAGCCGAAGAGGACTCCTAGCTGCAGGGCCAACTGGTCGCCCTGAACGGGTCCTCGATACACGTTCATGCTAAAAACGCCTACCAAGAAGACGATCCATACCCCGGCGAAGCCCGTCAAGAGGAGCGAGCGCCACCCTCGGTAGAAGTATATTGCCCCGATACCCGTGAGGATAACGCAAGTGTAGCCCACCAGGGCTGGCAGGTTTTCGGCCCGCGTGTAAAGCAGGAAGGGCGTCGCGAGACCACCAGCCATTCCAATAACGGATAGGATTACCTCGTCGTGACGCAAAGCCAAGACAACCGCCAGAACGGTTACCAAAACCATGAAAGCAAAGGCCGCCGGGTAGGACACTAATGCGTACAAGTTGAACGCCGCAAACCCCGTTGTATAGTATGCAGCGATGCTACCCCCCAGCATCACCTGGCTGAAATGCCTGTGGCCTCGGTAGACGCGAAGACCGATGGCCAACAGGGCAGTCCCGAGTGTCAGGCCGAATGCCACGCGCACGAGCGGAACCAGCCATCCCTGATCCACGGAATACTTGTAGAGGAAGATGAGACCGAGTAGAAGAAGGCCAATGCCTATCTTGTTCAGCCAGTACTCGCCGCTTCGCAGCGTGTCGAACCTGAAACGGCGGGCTGGCTTCTCGGCCCGCGGAGACGTCATTTCAGGGTACGTTTGAGCCGGTGGCTCGTGGTGCTCCATAGGCATGCCTTGAGGTTGTTCTTGTGCAGGTTGTGGGGATGCCTCTGCGAGCGCCGGATGCACATTTGGCGCTTGCGGCTGTTCACCCTGCATACGATCCAGACTCCTCGCAACCGGAGCCTGATCCGAGTGCCGAACCGTACGCCGAAGTTCCTCAACCGCAACCTCGAGCTTTTCGACCCGCTCTTGTAATGTATCATCGTGCTGTGTACCCATCCTTACGTCCCTTTCTTACTGCCTTACAGCGTAATCTTACAGTGTAAGGGTAGCGGTTGTGCGAAATATTGTCAAGGATTCGACAGCAGAGATCTCTGAGAAGGTGCCGTTGACAGCGGCCAGAACAAGAGTGTTAGCGATGCTTCGACGCTGATGCATGTGACGAGGGGAACCTAGAGTTGCGATTGGATTGGGGGGAGCACCTGTGGGGTCGATGGAGGGTAAAGGGCGTGCTGGAGCCTACGCGAGCCCATAACCAATGCGGTCCCACCGTTCCGCGAACTCCTGCGTGTCGTACTGCGGTGGCTCTAGCCAATGGTTATCGCCACGCTGATCGCGGTGTGCGAGCTTGCTGACTTCGTCTGGAGTCAGCACGTAGCACTTGGGGCTATCCGTTCGTGCTCTGGTGCAGACGATCACCCAATCCGCGTCAATGTGGGGGTCCTTGCCCAGCGGCACCGGCGCGCGCTTGCTAGAGCTCCTTACCTTCACCCTCCACGTGCGCTCACCATCTTTGCTGTCGATAACGATATTTGGTCCCTCGGCGTAACGCATGCTGGGCTGCGCGTTCCAGCCCATCCGGGATAGACGGTGACAGACGTAGAACACTCCGGCGTCGCGGACGAGGCGTTGGGGTAGTTTCTTTTCCTCCACGCGCCCCTCCTTCCTCTCCGTAGTGGGCTCGGACTTCGTAGACAGCTCTCCAATTGATAGCACGTCCAGTAGCCGCCGTTTCTTTCCGCTGCAACCCTCTCCCTTAGGAGCGGCGGAAACAGTCGGAGGTCCCTGCGCCACTTGCGAGGAGCCATTTCAAGGACGCGTATAGCATCAGGGGCCTTCCCCTTCGCCGGACGATCTTTGCCACTCGAAGGACACTGAAGGCTGTTCTGGGAGTATTCGGGATCCTCTAGAACTTCCTCCCTGTCATGCGTTCGTCCTCCTTCAGGCACGTTACCATGGACCGGACTTGCACTTACACAAGGAGATCAAAAGTGACGAGCGAACGTGAGGCCGCGCTTTCAGCGGCGAGGAAGGCTGGCGAGGTGCTAAGCGCGGGCTTCGGCACAGAACACGCCATCACCTACAAGGGAGCGGTGGATGTCGTCACGGAGGTGGACGCGGAAGCAGAGCGCGTGATAAGGGAGGAGCTGTTGGGGACCTTCCCTACCCACGGGATGCTGGCAGAGGAGGGGGGAGAGCACTCGGGCGAAGGGGACGCCCGCTGGATCGTGGACCCCCTCGACGGCACTACCAACTACGCGCACGGGCTGCCCATCTTCTGCGTCTCCGTAGCGCTCGAGAGGGCGGCCGAGGGGGTGGTCCTTGGGGTGGTACACGACCCGATGAGGGAAGAGACCTTCGTCGCCGAGCGGGGCCGAGGCGCCACACTGAACGGGCGACCCATAAGCGTGTCGGACACCGACGAGCCGATCCGGGCGCTAATCGCGACCGACTTTCCCTACGATCGCGAGAGGATGCCCGAGACCCTAGAGCTCTTCGGACGCTTTTCGGCCCTAAGCAGGGGCATGAGAAGGTTGGGCGCGGCTGCGCTTGACCTTTGCTACGTGGCCGCGGGAAGGTTGGACGGCTACTATATGCGGGATGTTAGGCCGTGGGATCTCGCGGCAGGTAGCCTAATCATCCGGGAGGCCGGGGGCAAGCTCACAGATTACCGAGGCGAGGAGCTAACCCTGGATGGAGGGGAGATATTGGCGAGCAACGGGCGTCTACACTCGGCCATGACGAGGCTGACGGGGGAGGATGATCTACGAGGTTCGTAGACCATACCGATTCATTCCGCCGTAACTCTCCCCGCCATATCGCCAAGACACAGATATCCGGTCCTCGGTGAGGTTGACGCGGACTAGTGGTAGAGACCTGTACCAAATGGGGTGCATCTCCCATAGCACACCCCCTACAGCGTCCGCTCCGCCAAATCCGACGGTAGCGAGGGGGTGGTAAGGGACCTCGGCTGCCGTATAACGAGAAGTAAGCAACTAGAACAGGTCCGCCAAGAGGCGGGGATGACCGCAGAAAGGAGCAACTATGAAGAAGAAGGAGCTCATCGAGAGGATCGCAGAGAGGTCCGACGTGCCCAAGAGCGAGGCCGAGAGGTACTTCGAGGCCTTCGAGCAGGTCGTGACTGAGGCGCTCAAGAATGGCGAGGATGTACGGATCACGGGCTTCGGGAAGTTCTCTGTTAAGGAGCGCAAGGCCAGGGAGGGCAGGAACCCTCAGACCGGTCAGAAGATGAAGATCGCTGCCCAGAAGGTTCCCGCCTTCAGCGCGGGCAACGCCCTCAAGCAGGCAATCTAGAGCGGTTTTCAAAATGGTTGTCCCTTTTGCAAACCGCTAAAAGGTACACGAGGGTTCCCGAACTAA
>JBKPNW010000129.1:0-18775 GCA_046732815.1 Actinomycetota bacterium
CGGCTGCCGAGAGTTCCTGTCCGGAGTCCCACTCATTCCTAAGCGCTTGCTCGGCCTCGCGCTGGAGCTGCCTGATCCTCTCGCGGGAGACCGCAAGCTCCTCGCTCAGATCAGCGAGGGTAGCTGGCTTCTCACCGTCGAGGCCGTAGCGGCGGACGAGGACGCGGCCCTGGCGCTCGGGGAGCCGCTCGACGGACTCCATAAGGCGGTGCGTCTCTAGCTCCCTCACCACCTCGCCGATCATCCCCGACTCGCGCTCGTCCTCGAGAAGATCGCCCACCTCCGAGCTGCCTTCTTCGGAAGAGAGCGGCTGGTTGAGGCTGGTGGCGTCGGGTATGGCACTCTTCACGTCCTTGATCCGATCTATGTCCCAGCCGATCCTCCCCGCAACCTCTCCGTCGGTAGGCTCACGCTCGAGCTCGGTCGATAGCTCGTTGTAGACCCGGGCCATCTTCCTTATCTTCTCGCCCATGTGCACTGGCACCCTTATGGTGCGGCCCTTGTCGGCCACCGCCCTCTGGACGGCCTGCCTGATCCACCAGGTGGCGTAGGTGGAGAAGCGGAAGCCCTTCTCAGGGTCGAACTTGTCCGCTGCTCGCATGAGACCTATGTTGCCCTCCTGGATGAGGTCCCCGAAGGGCAAGCCCATCCCACGGTACTTCTTTGCAACCGGGATGACGAGCCTCAGGTTCTTCTCGATGAGCTTGGATCGTGCCGTCTTGTCGCCTTCCCTTGTCTTCCTGCCGAGATCTATCTCCTCCTCGTGCGTAAGAAGTCTTCCACGACCAATCTGCCCCAAGTACCTTGCAATAGGGTTTGGTATCTCCTGATCCCGCATTGTGCTTACCGCCTCTCGTGCTATCGCGAATCCTCCTCTCTTTGCTCTCTCGGGCCTCGTCGTGCTGTACGAGCCTCCAGGACATCTCCTCCTCGCATTCCCTGCGTAAGGGTTCTTGCTGGCCCTCGTCTATAAGACCACTCAAGGGACCGATTTCTTACCCCTAGCCCCGAGCGTCGTCCTAATCGGTTCTGATCCCACCGACGTACCTGCTCCTCCACGGGATCAGTGCTACGGTGGGCAGAGAAAGCGGGGTACGTAAGTCCTTACATGAGAGAACGTACAAACGAACAATGGCTCGCAGAGCTGCGGGGACCGAACCCCGATGCGGCGCTTGCGGATCTATATGACTTGCTCGTACGCGGATTAAGGGTAGGCCTGGGAAACTATGGGGGCGGCGTAGACGCCAACGCCGAGGACTTTGCCCAGGAGGCGCTGCTCAAGATAACGGGCAACCTGGACTCCTTTAGGGGAGAGAGTCGTTTCACCACCTGGGCGCAGAAGATAGCCATGAACGTTGCCCTCACCGAGCTAAGGCGCAGGCGGTGGCGCGACGTTTCACTGCAGGACCTGTTCGCCCGGCGTGAGGGGGCGGACCGCGGGCCAGCCGACCCTCATCTAACCTCCGAACAACTGGCGTTGCAGAACACGGTACTGGGAGAGTTGCGCCGCATGATCGACGAAGAACTGACAGAGAGGCAGCGAGAGGCGGTGGTGGCGGTGATACTGGAGGAGATGCCCATCTCGGAGGTCGCCAGGCGCATGGGCACCAATCAGAACGCCCTCTACAAGCTGCTGCACGATGCCCGCAAAAAGCTGAAGAGGCAGATGGAGGCCGCAGGCCTCTCAGCAAGAGAAGTGCTAGCAGTATTCGACGAAGGGTAAGATCCGGAGGGTATGGCGGGTCTAGCAGTTAGAAGTGAAGTGGAGTTTTGCGATGCTGAAGCGTGCTGATGTCATAAACCTGGTGAGAGTCATAGCCGGGACTCACGAGACCGAGATCGGCTGCGACGAGTGTTTTGAGCAATTGGATAGTTTTGCGGAGACGGAGATCTCCGGAGCAGAGGCGAGTGTTGCGATGCCGCTGGTTGGCGATCACCTCGACAAGTGCGCAGACTGTCGTAGCAAGTTCGAGGCGCTTCTAAGAGCTCTACGCGGTATGTAGGGCGTAGGCTATCAAGTCCATACTCAATCCGCGATCTATCGTCGCCTCCTCAAGCTAGATCTCTACTGTCACGACGCTGTGCCCTCGTCCTGCTCGCTCACTATCGTGGGCGGTACCGGATCGACCTCAATCTCGTCGCCCACCCGGACCGTGCCGTTTCCGATAACGCTCGCGCAGATACCACCACGACCCTTTAGGGCCTGTGTCATACCCGGTTCGGTCAGACGTTCTATGTAGCGGCATACCGAGCGCGGCCCCCTATACTCGAACGCAACCTCCCCGACGCGGAACCACTCGCCACGTCGCAAGGCCTTCAGATCAATCCCTCTGGTAACGATATTGCGCCGGTGCTCGCCTTTCTTCACCCCTACGCCGGTCTCTCGCTCGATGTTGTGGAGGTCTTCTGCGGCGATGAAAGTTACTTCGCAGACCCTGCCGAAGCGGGACCAGTGTCCGGTCCCGGCACAGTAGCGGTCACCCTCCAAACCGCAACCTTCGAGAGCGGTGGCACCCTGAACACTCTTCATCTCTGCACCTCCTTCCGGAGCAAGGAATATGCATTGCACGAAGCCTGCCATTAGCAGCCCTCCTTTGTCTAATGCTCAGGCGCTTGGAGACGTTCTCCGATCTCCTGGGACGCAGTAGTATTGTAGCCACTCATCAACAGGATCCCTTTTTGATCGTCGCCGCTATTAAGGAGGCACGACCATGCCCACATGCGTGCTCGTTCCCGGTCCCTGGCACGGCGGCTCATAGGAGAGGCGCTCACCCGCGCTCGTCGGTTCCATCGGCTCGGGCCCGGGCAGAGGCCCTCCTCTTGGAGAGGATCGTTCGTATCCACAGGGATAGCAGGGAGACTTACGGTGCTCCAAGGATCCACTTCGAGCCGAGGACCCTGCGCGTCAGATGCGCTAAAAAGCGGGTAGCGAGACTGGTGCGCCAAGCCGGGCTGTTCGGGTGTGGTGGCCGCAGGAGGAGGGCTCGCACCACCCTCCGCTCGCCCACCCAACGCACTACCCCTCCTGCACCGGATCTCGTGAAACGCGACTTCGCTCTGGAGGCTCCGGATCGGCTGTGGGTTGCGGGTATCACCCACCTCAGGACCCGGGAGGGATGGCTCAACCTCTCGTTCGTCCTGGGCGCCTACTCCAGGAAGGTCCTCGGCTGGTCCATGGCGAACAACCCGAGGACCGAGCTCGTGCTCGATGCGTTGAACATGGCGATCTACACCCGCCGACCACAACCGGGGCTGATCCATCACTCCCATCGTAGCAGTCAGTGGACCTCGGTGGAGTTCGGCGGGCGGCTCAAGGAGGCTGGGCTGCTCCCTTCGATGGGATCGGTAGCGGAGGCCTACGACAACTCGATGGCCGAGAGCTTCGTCTCTACCTTGAAGCGGGAGCCGATTCACCGTCACTCGTGGCCGAGTCGGCAGACTGCAAGGACGGCTTTTCTGCAGAGTACGTCGAGGGTTCCTACAACACCAAACGCAGACACCACTCCGCGCTCGGGCACCTCGGCCCTTCGGAATACGAAGAGGCTAAACTGAGAGGAGGTGCCTTGGCTTAAAGGCAATCAGTCCGTGGAGACGGGGCAAACCCAGTCATACTGAACGTTTCCGTGGGTGATTGGAGCACTTAGCGACGCGAACTTGGTTCCAATACAAAGCGCGGGGGTGGGTCGCGAAAAAAAGGTGGCCGATCCTCTTACCTGCACACATTCGCGAGAAATCCGCCTGTGGTTTCGTGAGCGCAAGCATATATCGCTTGCGTTCTTCGTGAGGGATTCTCGCAGGTAGCGCCACCAACGCATCTTTTGCTACAATAGGCGTGAATACCTCGGTGGGGAGCGTAGGGAAGGGAGGTGAATGTAGAGATGCGAGCGATGGAGTGTCCGTTAGAGGGTCATCATCTTGAAGCCGACAACGACGAAGAACTATTGAGAGTAACCCGCGAGCACGCCGACGAGGTTCACCCCGAGCAAGGGTTCACTGACGAGCAGCTGCGCTCAATCATAGAGGAGAACGTCTACGAGAAGTAGCGAGAACCACAACTTGGGGCTGGGGCACCACACCCCGGCCCTCCTTCTTTCTACCATAGACCGCAGCTTTTACAGGAGGAAGTACGACGCTGCGAAGACCCTTCAAGGGCTCTCGATGAAGTTGCGCGACGAAACGGACCTGGAGGCGTTAAGAGGCGACCTGGTGGGAGTGGTAACAGAGACAATGCAGCCCGCCCACGTCTCCTTGTGGCTGCGACCCGAGACTGCTCTGAAGGGTGAAGAGACGCGTTAACCATCTGTAGTGCTCTCCGAAGGTTCAGAGCGCATCTCACAGTGCCGATTCGCGTATCGAGGGGTAGGGGTAGGTCGCGGAAATCGGCGGTTGCATTGCCGAGTGCGCACACCCCCGCGAAAAACCCGCGCTCGATCCCACAGGCGACAAGCATACATCGCTTGTCGCCTGTGTAGATGAATGTCAAGCTTTCCCTGGACTCAAAAAACGAGCTTCGTAACGTCTGTCGTAACGCTTTGGAGACGCTGGTGCTGTAGAGTGGCGTCGTGACGGAAGGGACAGGACACCAGAACCGAGGAAACGGCAGGATGAGTCACCGCGCCGCAGCATTGCTCGCATGGTCGGTGTGGGCAATGTGCGTAGTGCTTACGGCCCTAACTGTTCTCCTCATAGTCTTACTTCTCCGCTCCGATACTCCCATCTACTATTACTGGCTGGAAACCTCGATGGTCGCAGTAGGCTACTCTACAGTCGGTGCCATCGTTGCCAGCCGCCTGCCCGAGAGCCCTATAGGATGGCTGTTCTGCGCGATAGGGCTCATTTTCGGGGTATCCCACTTCAGCGCCGAGTACGCTGCGTACGCCTTGCTAGCACCGTCAGGATCGCTTCCGGCAGGTGAGGCGTTTGCCTGGCTAACTTCGTGGGTGTGGGTAGGAGGCCTCGGCCTCATCGTGTTCTTGGATTTGCTGTTCCCCAACGGCAGGCTACCAAGTGCTCGCTGGCGGTGGTTCGCCCGGTTCACCGCTCTCGTGCTCTTACCGGCAGCGATCTTGGGAGCGTTATCTCCCGGTCTGATCCTCTCTAGCGCCCTCCGCAATCCGCTCGGGATCGAGGGACTACCGAACGCTTCCAAAGCGGTCGAGGCGTTCATGTACGCGCTCGTGGTCGTGGGGGCCTCTTCGATGCTGGCGCGGCTGCGTCACGGGGGGAGAATAGAGCGCCAGCAGATCAAGTGGTTCGCCTACGCTACCGCGGTGGCAATAAGCGGGGTCATACTCAAGAACACCGTCTACCCGGCGGTGGGCGTGAGTTGGGTGTGGTGGGTGGGCTTGGTCCTCACAACAGTGGGTGTCGTGAGCAGCCCTGTGGCGATGAGCATAGCGATCTTCCGCTACCGGCTCTATCAGATAGACATCCTCATCAATCGCACCCTCGTCTACGCTCCCCTCACGGCTTTGCTGGTCGCCGTGTATCTAGGTGGGATAGTATTCCTACAGAACGCCTTCCGGTCGCTAACTGGGGAAGGGTCGCAGTTAGCAGTGGTGGCATCCACGCTGATTATCGCGGCCCTTTTCATTCCGTTAAGACGCCGCATCCAGTTCTTCATAGACCGTCGCTTCTACCGCAGCAAGTACGACGCGAGGAAGACCCTCGAAGCCTTCTCGGCCAGGCTTCGCGACGAGACGGACCTAGATGCATTAAGCGACGACCTGGTAGGTGTGGTAAGGGAGACGATGCAACCAGCCCACGCCTCTTTGTGGCTCCGTGCCGAGGCGGCTACGAAGGGTGAGCAGGCAGACTAGCGGCCTTGTTCACCATAGTACCTAGGAGAAAGCCCCATACTCGGAAGGTCGGTGAATAGGGCAGAATTAAGCAAACACGGAGCAACTCACAGACGAGGTGCCGAAAACCTAGAGCGAAGAAGGGCAACAACGATGAAGAACTCGGAGACACTCACTAGCAAGATGCTGACTCGCAATGAGTTCCTCAAGGTGAGCGGGCTTGGGCTGGCCGGGGCGACGCTCCTCGGCAGCTTCGGGTGCCAAGGTGGCGGTTCTGGTGGCGAAGGTGGCGGCTCTGCCTCCGAAGAATTGGCCTTCACAAGCTCTGGCAGCTCTTACCAGAGGGCGCAGACAAAGGCTTGGATCAATCCCTATTCCAACGAGACCGGTACCACAATTCGCCAAGACTCGCCCACCGACTACGCCAAAATCCAATCTATGGTAGAGAACAACAAAGTGGTCTGGGATGTGGTAAACGTCAGCAACGACTTCGGGCTCCAGAGTACAGCAGAGCTACTGGAGCCGCTCGATTACTCCGTTATCGACAAAGGGCCTATCCTGGAAGGATACGCCAGTGAGTACCGCATAGCCTGCATGCTCTACGCGAACACCCTAGCCTACAACACCGAGCAAATCGATGGCACACCGAGCGCCTGGGCTGACCTCTTCGACACTCGGAGGTTCCCCGGACAGCGTGGCTTCCGTAAGAGCCCATGGGAAACCCTGGAGGTAGCGTTGCTGGGCGACGACGTACCGCCGGAGAACCTTTACCCTCTCGATGTGGATCGGGCGCTAGGCAAACTCGACACTATCAGGGATCAAATCCTTTGGTGGGAGACCGGTGGCCAGTTACAACAGCAACTCGCTGATGGTGAGGTAGCGCTTGCCTCGGCTTGGAATGGGCGAGTACAGAAAGAGATCGACGCGGGAACCCCGGTCAAGATCCAGTGGAATCAGAACCTGCAGACCGCCGACTACCTGGTAGTTCCGAAGGGAACGGCCAAGAAAGAGCAGGCGATGGAACTGATCGCCTACTGCGTATCCGCAAAGAACAACCATAGGCTCTCCGAATTCATCCCGTATGCACCGATAAACAAGAGATCTATCCCCAACCTAGATCCACAAGTGACTTCTCAACTACCGACGGCACACCGAGAGGTGGGTGTTACATTTAACGCTGAATGGTGGGATAACAACCGCGAAGCGGTGGAGCAAAGATTCAACCAGTGGCTGATGAACTGAGAGACGATGCAGCCCGCCCACGTCTCTTTGTGGCTGCGCCCAGAGACGGCCCGAAAGCGCGAGCGGGCTTGACCGGGGTCGCGTCGGTAGCGGCATCATCGCTGGCGATCCTTGCCCTGCTCGCGTTTGCGGTGAGCCTGGTCGCGTTCCTCTATCGGGCCTCCAGGCCCACATCTTCGAGGCACGTTCCCGCCCAACGTGAGGTATTAGGAGCGCTTCCTTCGAGCACAGAGGGAAGCGAGGGAGGCAAACCGGGGGCTGTGGGGACTCTCTGCTACAGAGTTATGCCAGCAAACGGATCGAGGCAACGGGATAGGCTGTGGATGCTCTGGCTCAGAGGCCCATTCCCAATCGGGCTATGAATCAGACAGCGCAGGGAGCGGCGGAGTCAATAACGACCTCCGCACGCCTCGGGTGTATTACTGGTGTAGAAGGCTAGAAGTGGCCGAGAGCTGCGCGAACTCGCAAAGGAGGGAAGGCCGTGAGCATTAGGACCGCACTGACGGTGAAGTTCGGCCTGGAATACCCGATAGTCTCGGCCCCCATGGGTAACGTCGCCGGGGGTCGTCTGGCCGCGGCGGTCTCCAACGCCGGTGCGTTGGGACTGGTCGGCGGCGGTTACGGCGAGTCCGACTGGTTGCGCACCGAGCTCTCCAAAGCGAGGAGCGGGACAACGCGTCCGTGGGGCGTTGGCCTGATCACCTGGCACGCCACACGAGAAGCCGTCGAACTCGCCCTAAGCTACGAGCCGCACGTTTTCATGCTCTCTTTTGGTGACCCACGGCCGTTTGTCCCTGCCATCAAGGAGGCGGGGTGTACGCTGATCTGCCAGGTGCAGGACATCGAAGACGGGAAGGCCGCCAAGGCGGCGGGCGCGGACATGATCGTCGCGCAGGGTACGGAGGCCGGCGGACACGGCGCGGAGCGATCGACGTTGCCGCTGGTGCCCGCGGTGGTCGACGCGGTGGCGCCGACGCCTGTGTTGGCGGCAGGTGGTATCGCTGACGGGCGATGCCTGGCAGCGGCGCTCATGCTCGGCGCCCAGGGAGCACTGATAGGTACACGCTTCTATGCAGCCATCGAAGCGTTGGGTCACGGTGGCGCCAAGGAGCGCATCGTGGCCGCCCAGGGCCGCGACACCGAGCGAACGCGGGTCTTCGATGTCGTGCGTCGGCATGCATGGCCTCAGCCTTACACCGGACGCGCCATACGTAATCGGTTTATGGAACGCTGGGACGGAAGGGAAGACGATCTCAGCCTGGCGCTGGATGAGGAAAACCCTAGATTCCGAGCCGCAGTCAGGGACGGGGATTTCGATACGGCGATGATCTGGGCCGGGGAGGGAGTGGACCTGATCTCTGACGTTGCCCCCGCCGGAGAACTGGTAAGACGCATCGATACAGAAACCGAAGCTTGTCTGCGACACGCGGGCGAACTCTTGCGCAAGACCTGACCACCGAGTGGCTCTACCGCAGGAAGAGCCAGATGGCGGCGACGACCCCGTAGGCCACTATTCCGCCGCGCAGTACCCGGTCGCTCACCCGCTTGGCAAGGCGTGCTCCGACCAAACCTCCCGCGAGCGATGCGGGTCCGACGATGGCCGCTGCGCCCCACGCCACGGGCGTCAGCAGGGCGAAACCGAGCGCCGCCGCGCCGCCGATCACGAGCTGGAGCAACGCCTTGAGCGCGTTCAGACGCTGCAGCGTGTCGTCGAAGAAAGTGCCGAGGAGGGCCAGTACGGCCACGCCCAGGGCGGCGCCGAAGTAGCCGCCGTAGACGGCAGCCAGCGTCTGGCCCACCAGCGCGCCGACGCCGGGGCGTCCTCCCTCCCCGGTGCGATCTCCGATCCTGCGTCCGATCGCGGGCTGGGCTGCCAACAGCCCGCAGGCGGCGAGTACGAGGAACGGCACGATGCCCTCGAAGGCCCGCTGCGAGCTGACCAGGATCAGCCCTACGCCCACGAGGCTGCCGAACGTGCTGACCAGCGCCAGCGGCACGATCCGCTGGCGCTGTCCGCGAAGCTCCTCGCGATAACCCCAGGCACCAGTGACGTAGCCGGGAGAGACGGCTACGTTGTTGGTGACATTGGCGATCAGCGGCGGGTACCCGGCGGCGATCAGCGCCGGAAATGTGATGAGCGAACCGCCCCCCGCAGCCGCGTTGATGGCTCCGGCTACGAAACCGGCGAAGGAAAGCATCACTAGCGACCCACCGCTCAGATCCATCATCAAGGGGTGCCGCTCATCGGGGCACGGTGAATTCGGTAGTCTTGGCAGCCGATCTCTTGTGCGCGGGCGCCTCCATGGTGCATTCGAACGGTCCTCTTACTTTTCCTGCTCGGTCGAGGCAGTTTAACAACGCCACCGACCAACAACCAATCCGCGAGCTCGATCGGAGATCCTGTAACTGGTGCCCCCTCCGCGCGATCGGGAGCCGCACAAGCTCACGAGTCTCACCCCTCAATAGTGCCGGCTCAGGTCCCGCCAGGAGCCTTTGCACTTCTTCTGTGTCAAGGTCTCCAGGCAAACAAGATGAGGCTACTCTCACGTTTGAATTATAGGGTAGGGGGGTATAGTATACGGTAGATACGGACGAGAAGGCCAGGAGCCTGGTGTGGAGACTACCAACGCGAAGAAGTTTGCGCAGGTCACGGTCCCGATCATCGGGATGAGCTGTGCATCCTGCGTGCGACGGGTCGAACGGGCGCTCTCCGAGAAGGAGGGGGTCGCAGAGGCTAGCGTGAACTTCGCCGCCGAGAAGGCGATCTTAGTCTACGACCCGTCGGCCGCGCGTCTGGTCGAGATAATCGGGGCCATTCGGGGGGCGGGCTACGACGCCGACGTGCGCGAGACGACCTTTGGCGTGACGGACATGACGTGCGCGGGCTGCGCGGGGCGGGTCGAGCGGGCACTCGGTGAGGTGCCTGGTGTCCTGGAAGCGTACGCAAATCTTGCCAATGAGAGGGCCACGGTCACCTATCTAGCGGGTGAGGTGGAGCCGCGGGACCTGGAGAAGGCCGTCGAGGGGGCTGGCTACGGGGTGGTCAGGGAGGAGCGGTCTTCGGCGGAGGAGTTCCGCGGGCACGAGTACAGGGAGCTCAGGGACGATTTCCTGCTCGCGGCGGTGCTCACGGCGTTCATACTCGTTGGCAGCCTGCCGATGATGCTCGGCCTCGAGCCGCCGATCCCGATGGTGTGGCTCAAGGTTCTGCTTCTTGCGCTGGCCACGCCGGTACAGTTCTGGGCCGGGCGGCGGTTCTACCGCGGGGCGTGGGGGGCTCTCAAGCATGGGCAGGCCAACATGAATACGCTGGTGGTCATGGGCACCAGCGCAGCCTACCTCTACAGCGCGGTCGCCACCCTTGCGCCGGGGCTCTTCGCGGCCGGCAGAGCCGACGTGTACTTCGACACTTCGGCCCTCATTATCACCCTGATCCTCCTGGGGCGTCTTCTGGAGGCGCGGGCCAGGGGCCGTACCAACGAGGCGATAAAGAAGCTCGCCGGGCTGCAAGCCAGGACAGCGCGCGTCGTGCGGGATGGGGAGGAAGGCGACGTGGCAATCGAGCACGTGCAGGTCGGGGATATCGTGGTCGTCAGGCCGGGCGAGAAGATACCCGTCGACGGCCGGATCATCGCTGGCGAATCGGTGGTGGATGAGTCCATGATCACGGGCGAGTCCATGCCCGTTACCAGGCGCGAGGGCGACGAGGTGATCGGGGCGACCATGAACACTTCCGGGTCGTTCCGATTCGCGGCGACCAAGGTCGGCGAGGATACCGCCCTACACCAGATCATGCGGATGGTCGAAGAGGCTCAGGGGTCCAGGGCACCCATCCAGCGCCTCGCCGACAGGATCAGCGCTGTGTTCGTGCCCGCGGTCCTCGGCGTGGGCGCGGTGACGTTCGTGATCTGGCTCCTTTTCGGGCCCGAACCGGCGTTTACGTTCGCGCTATTGAACACGGTTGCCGTCCTGATCATCGCCTGCCCGTGCGCGATGGGCCTGGCGACGCCGACTTCGATCATGGTCGGCACCGGCAAAGGCGCCGAGTCTGGGATCCTGATCAAGGGCGGCGAGGCGCTCGAAGGGGCCCACAGGCTCGACACGGTGGTGCTGGACAAGACCGGCACCCTTACCAGGGGCGAACCCGAACTGACCGAAATAGTACCGACGAACGGTATTCCAGAAGAGGAACTCCTGAGGCTCATCGCATCGGCTGAGTCGGGCAGCGAGCACCCCCTGGGCGAAGCCATAGTCCGCGGCGCCAGGGACCGCGGCCTCCCGCCGGTCGAGGCCGAGGCGTTCGAGGCCATCTCGGGCGGCGGGATACGCGCCCGCGTCGAAGGCCGGGAAGTCCTCGTCGGCAGCCGCCGCTTTCTCTCCGAGGCGAGTGTCCCCGAGGATGGTCTCGTCGCGGGAAGCGAGAACCTGGCGCGCGAAGGCAAGACCCCGATCTTCGTCGCGGTGGACGGCGAGGCGGCGGGCCTCATCGGGGTCGCGGACGTGGTGCGCGACGAGTCCAGAGAAGCAGTCGGGCGGTTGCACTCTCTGGGACTCGAGGTCGCCATGCTGACCGGCGATAACCGTCGCACCGCCGAAGCTGTCGCGCGGGAGCTCGGCATAGATCGCGTTGTGGCGGAGGTCAGACCCGAGGACAAGGCCGCCGAGGTCAAGAAGTTGCAGGCCGGGGGCAAGCGCGTAGGCATGGTCGGGGACGGCATCAACGATGCCCCGGCGCTGGCGCAGGCCGACGTCGGCATAGCCATTGGCACGGGCACCGACATTGCTTTGGAGGCGGCGGATCTGACGCTGATCTCCGGCGACGTGCGCGGGGTGGCGCGGGCGATAGAGCTCTCGAAGGCCACGGTGAGGAACATAAAACAGAACCTGTTCTGGGCGTTCGCCTACAACGTGGCCCTGATCCCGGTGGCCGCGGGTATCCTCTACCCGCTCTTCGCGGGCGGCAGCGTGCCCTGGGTCTTGAGCCCGGTGCTAGGGGAGTACGGTTTCCTCAACCCGGTCCTGGCAGCGGTGGCGATGGCACTCTCGTCGGTCACGGTCGTGAGCAACGCCCTCCGGCTGCGCCGGATGAAGGTCTAGCGACAGCCTTCCTGGAGTTGCGCACTCTGATGCCGGCATCAGACGGGGAATCGTCGAGGTCTCCTACGACGAAGGCATATTGGAGACTGGGCAGCTCGCGGGTGTCATCGAGGAAGCCGGCTTGACCGTAGCCGCCTGAAAAACGGCGTGATCGAGCGCCCGATCAGTGAGAAGATCCTGGCTCTTCTACTCGTGGGTCTCGCAGATGCAGCCGTCCCACCTCTCGCTGTGGTTGCGCCCAGAGACGGCCGCGAAGGGCGAGCAGACTTTGGAGTAACTTACCAGCCGAAAAGCCGACTCTCGTAACGCCTGTCGTAACGTTTGGGAGACGGTAGTGTTGTAGAGTGGCGAGGACATGAGAACAGTGCCGGTGTGGATCGGGGACTTGCTAGTACTCAGCGTCGATCGAGAACATTAGCCGGGAGTGCGTCTGATGGCGGCGGAGAACAAAGCGGCTGAGCCCCTGGATCACGCGGACCACATCCGCAGGCTCGTTGCGTACTTCGAAGATACCAAACGGGACTACCGGCTGTGGTGGATGACCTCGACCGCGCTGGCGATGCACTTCGGGTTCTACGACGAAAACACGCGCGATCATGCCGAGGCGCTCGTAAACATGAACCGGGAACTGGCCACCAGGGGCGGAGTCCACGGCGACGACCGCGTGCTCGACGCCGGTTGCGGCGTTGGTGGTAGCGCCATCTGGCTGGCCAGGGAACTCGGCGCCCGCGTGGTCGGTGTCAATGTGGTGCCCGGCGATGTCGAGCGCGGACGCCGCTACGCTCGCAGACGCAACGTGGCCGACCTGGTCACGTTTGAGCTTCAGGATATGACGAGAACTAACTTCCCCGACGAAAGCTTCGACGTGGTCTGGGCCATCGAGAGCGTCTGCCACGTGCCGGACAAACGAGAGTTCCTGGCCGAGGCCCGCCGGCTGCTCAAGCCTGGCGGCCGGCTGGTCATCGCCGACGCGTTTCGCCAGCGGCGACCGTTCGGCCCGGAGGATGAGGGGTTGCTGCACGGCTGGTTGTCCGCCTGGGCGGTACCCGACCTGATGACCCCAGATGAGTTTACCGTCGCCGCCGAGGAGAGCGGTTTCAGCCATGTACAGTTCGAGGATGTCAGCGTGCACGTCCGGCCGTCGTCGCGGCGCATGCACCGCTTGATGCGTGTTTTGTACCCCTTGGGTGTAGCCAGAAGGGCGCTCGGGCTCTTTACGGACGTTCAACTGGCCAACCGCCGTTCGGCGCTAGACCAGTACCGGGTCGTCCGGCGCGGTCTACTTGTCTACGGACTGGTCGTCGCGTCGGGGGAGGAGTTCGCGGGGTCGTGAGAGCACCGTCCGATAGGCTGGGATCCCGGATGAGCCCTCGCGGCGCGGGCCGGCTTGCCTGGAGTATGTGGGCGCTCTCTTCGACGTTGACGGCGGTCAGCCTCTTGCTCCTGGTCCTGAACGCGGCCCATCCCGACGTCGACATCTTCGATTACTGGGTCGAGAGCACCATGATCTCGGTCAGTTGTTCGACGGTTGGAGCCTTGATCGCCTCCCGCCGGCCGGAGAACCCCACGGGCTGGATCTTCTGCGCGCTGGGCCTCGCCGCCGGGATACGCCACTTCTGCGCCGAATACGCCATTTACGCCTTGCTTGCAGAGCCCGGCTCGTTCCCTTTTGGCGGACTCCTGGCCTGGATCACTTCCTGGATCCGGGTCCCTTACTTTAGCCTCTTCGTGTACCTGGCCCTGTTCTTCCCCAACGGCCGGCTTCCGAGTAGCCGCTGGCGGTGGGTTGCCTGGTTCACCGCTTTCGTCGTGGCGGTGGGCACGATTGCGGTGGCGTTCTCGCGCGGTGCGACCCGCGGGCTCGGCCCCATAGACAACCCGTTCGGGATCGAGGGCGTCGCCGGCGTGGTCACGCTGACCGAATTGCTCATTTTCGCGCTCGGGATCGTGGCAGGGGCCTCCCTGTTCGTGCGGCTGCGTCACGCCTCGTCGTGGGTGGAGCGCCAGCAGATCAAATGGTTCGCCTTCGCCATAACGGTGACGGCCAGCGGGGCCATCCTTACGTATGTGGTCGGTGAGGCAGCCGGTGTGGAGTGGGTCCGGCGGATGGGTTTCGTCTTCGTCATGGTCGGCCTCGGGGGCATCTCGACCTCGGTGGGTATCGCCATCTCCAGGTACCGCCTCTACGAGATAGACCACATCATCAACCGTACCCTCGTCTACGGAACGCTGACCGCCTTGCTCGGGTTGGTGTATTTCGGGGGCGTGGCGATGAGCGAGGTGATCTTCCGCGCGCTCACCGGCGAGGAGCATCAACCCCAGCTCGCGATCGTAGCATCCACCCTCGTGATCGCTGCCCTGTTCAGTCCCTTGAGGCGGCGCATCCAGGGCTTTATCGACCGGCGCTTCTACCGTAGAAAGTACGACGCCAGGAAGACTCTGGAAGCACTTTCGGTCCAGTTGCGTAACGAAACAGATCTCGCCTCACTAAGCGACGACCTGGTGGGGGTGGTAAGGGAGACGATGCAACCGGCCCACGTCTCCTTGTGGTTGCGCTCGGAGAAGGCCTCGCAAAAACAAGCACACAACTAACCTTCTTTGCGGTCCTCGTATCTACCGCGCTACTTTTCTCGAGTCGACCCTCTGAGGGTAGCGTAGAAGTCGCTTACCTGTGTAGAATACTACTGTCCGGAGCAGGTATAGGGGGTGGGGTGTGCAAAGCAGAACTCTCATAGGTCTCGTAGTCGCTGCGTTCGTCTTCACGTTTGTCTTCGCGCTTGCGGCCGGGGCGCAGGAGACGACGGACCAAAGCGCGTCCACGGATTCCGGACAACCTCTCGAGTTTGCAAATGGCGATCAGACCACGCAAGCGCAAGCAGCGTCGGAGCAGCCGGGTCCGTTGGCGGGCACCGAGGTAGAGGTCCTCGACGCTGACCAGGACCAGCAAGTCGAGGCCATCACGATTCCCAGGACGGATTGCACCCTCAAGGAAGGTGCCTCCTTCGTACTCCAGGACGAGGACGGCACCCAGGCCGACTTCATCGACGGCGTAAACATCGTGATAAGCGAGGTCGATGGCGAACTGAAGGCGGTGAGCAAAGACGGCGGTCAGGGCGCGAACATAGTGCCCCTCAACGAGAGGGGCGGCAGCGACGATGACCTCGGCACCGCAGGACTCGTAATCGTCACCTCCACGGACATCTCCTGCGAAGCGAGTGGCCCGTCGGATGGCACTTCGCCACCGGTGGAGAATAGTTCATCACCGGATAACACTTCATCACCGAATGCCACCTCCACCCCGGATGCCAGTTCGTCAGCGGACAGCTCGGCAACCCCGGAGCCCGAGCCGCAAGACCGGGAGAAGGGTCCCCTGGAGGGGGGGACCGCTATCGGCAAAGACATCCTCGTTCCCGGAGACGTTATCGACATACTTCCCGACGGCACCACAGTCACCGGGATAGACCAGATCATCATAAAGACCGAAAACTGCAAGCTTACGGGGCAGGGCGCCGACCTGACCATAACCATGAGCGATCGTGGCGTGCCTTTCCGCATCAGGGACGGAGATAACGCAGACATCACGTTGCAAGAAGATGGCACTATCGTCGCGAACGGCAGGGAGACCCTGGGAGAGACGTTCCCCGAGCGCGCGAGAGACAACCCCGACAAGCGTATCGTACCGATACCCGTAGACCCGGAGAACGACGAGTTCAAGAGGGGCCCCAACGATACCTTCCCGATAGTAAGTTCTACGGGCGTCGGTGGAGAAGGGTGTCATGCCCTGAATGGTGGCGCGGCTGCCGACAACACCGATGGTGCTGCCAACATGGATGACGGTGGCGCGAATAGCGTCAACACGAATGCCGGTGACACGGGTTCCAAGAAAGACGTGATCCCCGACACTAAATCAAAGAAGCCACTGCCCAACACGGGCGGCATACCGCTATTAGCCCTCGCGATTGCAGGCCTCTTCTTCGCCAGCGGCACTTACCTACTCATGAGATCGGCGACCCGTCGGAACGCATAACCGTCTCACTGCGGGTTGCGGAAAGGTCCAACCCTTCCGCAACCTGCGCTCGTCGGTGAGTCAGCATTTCAGCAAAAAGCTGACAAGCGAAGGCGAAGCCTGAGCTTGCTGAAATGCTCGCTTTGCTCCTGCAAAGCGTTACGCGCGGGCGAATGTGTCTGGGTGTGGACCGGTGCGTCCACCCTCGCCCTGGTCGAGCCCGGAGATCTCTTCCATATCGTCCTGCGATAGCTCGAAGTCGAAGAGCTCGAAGTTCTCCTGCATGCGCGATGGTGTCACCGACTTGGGGAAAACGATGTCGCGGCGCTGGATGTGCCACCGCAAGACTACCTGAGCCGGCGTCTTACCGACGTTCTCGGCGATCCTGGTGATCGTCGGGTCTTCGAGCACGCCGCCCTGCGCGATCGGCGACCACGCTTCGGTAACGATGTCGTGTTCCTGACCGTACGCACGTACGGCCTCGTTGGTGAAATAGGGGTGCACTTCGATCTGGTTGACCGCCGGCACCGTGTCGGTCTCCGCGGCCAGCCGTTCCAGGTGGTCGACCTGGAAGTTCGATACGCCGATGGAGCGAGCGCGACCGTCGCTGTGGAACTCCTCGAGCGTCTGCCAGGTGGAAACGAAATCGCCGTCGTAGAGGGTCGGCAGGGGCCAGTGGATCAGGAACAAGTCCACGTAGTCGAAGCCGAGATCCGAGAGCGTCCCGTCGAATGCTTTACGGGCATCATCCGGCTCGTGCAATGAGTTGTCGAGCTTGCTCGTGACGAAGACGTCGCCCCGGTCGAGGCCCGAGGCGCGAATGCCCTCGCCGACCTCCCTCTCGTTGCCATACATCTCCGCCGTGTCGATATGCCTGTAGCCGATATCGAGGGCCTCTCTGACCGCCTCCGCGGTCTCGTTCGGCTCGATCTGGAAGACCCCGAAACCGAGTTGCGGGATGGTGTTGCCGTCGTTGAGAGTTATGCCCGGTACCGCGCTCAAACTAGTACAACTCCTTCGTGTGTAGTGGCCTGACTCCCGAGTCGGAAGCCACACAAAGGTACCCCGTTCCGTACTCCACCAAACCGTGACGACGAGCCCGTTACAGAGACACCGCCTTCGAACCCCGGACACTCAGAGGGACACCGCCCTCGGGCTGCGGACACACATTTGGAGGGCCCTCCGCTGCACCTCATTCCCGCGAATGCGGGAATCCACGAGTTTTAATACGCTCGTACCGGTGGCATGTGTCCGGACCTGGTACAACGCATACATCCGTTAGAAAAGACAGACCCCTTTTGATAAACTCAACCATGCCCTGCGCGGGGGCGTAGTTCAGTTGGTTAGAACGCCGGCCTGTCACGCCGGAGGCCGCGGGTTCGAGTCCCGTCGCTCCCGCCTCTTCCGGTAACATTAGGTTCCCCCGCGATCCGATACAACACGCTCCTCGTCGCTGGACGACACGCCTTGACACCAAAATATACTAAGGAACAGATAAGAACCATGAGGAGGCGAGGTATGTCGGAGCCCATAGCAGTAACGGCTGACACCTTCGAAGAGGAAGTTCTGAACTCAGAGGTCCCTGTACTGGTGGACTTCTGGGCGGCGTGGTGCGGGCCATGCAGGCAGGTTGCCCCGGTAATGGACCAGATCGCCGCCGAGTACGACGGTGCGGTTAAGGTTACGAAGGTCGACGTAGACGCCGAAACCTCTCTCGCCGGTGCCTTCGGGGTCTCGAGCATCCCGACCATAGCGTTCTTCGAGCCCGGCGAGCAGCCCAAAGCCGTCGTCGGCGCTCTCCCCAAAGAGACGCTCGAGTCAGCCTTCGAGCTCGACCGCTTCGCCGAGACCGCATGGCCGCAAAGACCGCAAGAATCCGGCCGGGGATGATACCGGCCGGACTCTTGATAGCCTCCACCTGGTGCCGTAGAATCGTTCCCTGCCTATCCTCTGGCGGGATAGCTCAGTTGGTAGAGCACATGACTGAAAATCATGGTGTCCCCGGTTCGAATCCGGGTCCCGCCACTTAAGAAATACCTGCAAACAATGCAAAAAGAGGGAGCTCTGATTGCACCGCCGGTGCTCCTTTCAACAGCGCAATAGCCATCCCGAAGAAGAGTAACTTGCGTCCTGCTTGCTCCTCGGCTCGCTCGATCATCCCTACCAGCGGTTGGATCTGTTACCGAGCCGGCTCGACCACCGGCTCGAGTTGCTGGGGAACGTACCTGGATGATTGTGCGCGGCCCTGGCCGCTAAGCTCGGGTGTGGACAGAGGCGACTATCTTTCATCCTCGGCCCTCTTGCACTCCGCACCCGCGCAAGTGCTCAGCGCGTCCAACCTGCTCTTGAGGTTGCTTAGTAGCGTCGGGGAAGCCCTCTCGTAGATATTCGTCAGCTCGTAGGGGTCAGTTTTGAGGTAATAGAGCTCCTTCTCGCCGGTTGTTAGGTATTCGACGTAAAGGTACCTGGAAGTTCTCACCGCATTATAGTTGGGAATGGCTCGCACGTTTGGGGTCTCCTCAGCAGAACGCCTATGCTCGATGAGGAAGGCGCTCCTCCACGAGGCCGGTGGGTTGGTGCTCAAGAGCGGTCTGAGCGAGCGTCCATCTACTGATGAGGGAACTTTGGCACC
>JBKPNW010000130.1:0-3316 GCA_046732815.1 Actinomycetota bacterium
GATCTCCCATATGGCCGCTGCGACCATGGCAACGACGCCAGCCGTCGCCCACCCAACGAGCGGAGCCAAAAGTCCCCAGGTTTCGACGATGATGGTCTGTACCACGAGCCAAACGGCGATATAGCCAACCAAAAACCCGGCGATCGCCCGGTTCCGGCGCCGCCACAAGCTGGATTGTGCTACGTGGCGGACGTTCGTGATGGTGAGGGGCACCATCATCGCGATCACCATGGCGAGCACACTAAGAGTGTGCTGTACGTGGTCTGTGCCCGTGGTGATCCCGGCGTGGCTCACGTGCGTATGGGACGTATGGGAAATACCCGCCATCAACAACCATGCCACCGCCGCAACTACCACGACCCACCACTCGGGATTGCGCCAGACGAGCCGGCGCAGCTTGTCGCGGATGCCGTTATCGACGGTTTGGACTGCTGTCGACATTTCGGGACTCAGGCGTAATATAGGCTGACCCGGCCCGCACTCACGTCCCCAGCCTGATCCGCGCCAACCCTCGCGGGGGCGAACGTCACGCGCAGGCGCTGCGGATCCCAGTCCCCTGCCTCCTGCAACCTCTGAACGAGACCTGTGATGTCGAAGGAAAACGTCAATCCGCTCCCGCTGTGTTCCTCATCGCTCTCGGAGGCTTCCAGGACACCGAACATCGAGACCTGCCCGGCGCGACGGTCATCGTATTCAGCCGGGTCCGCTCCTGGGGGTAAGTTGACATAGACAAGGTACTTCGGAGCCACAAGCTCTTTGCCACGCACGTTCTCGACCTTCAAGTACACCTTGCGGGGCTGCGTTCCTTCGGCCCCCTCCCTGAGCGCAGGTCCTGACGGCGTTTCGACAGCGATTTCGACTTCTGTGGGCTCGGCCGCTAGCGACACCCTATCCTCGCTGGCGCCAACCATCTCGGGGACAAGGTCTTCGTCTTCGGGCACTGGGCCCTCCTCTCCGAACACGGACTCCACCTCAGATCTCGCGGCGAGAACCGCCCCAGGAGCCAGCGCCGGCACTGACACGTTCGAGTAGGTGTAGTTCAAAGGTGGCTTGGTGGTATCGAGCACCTCACGTACCGTGAGTGTCACCGCTTGTGCCCCTTGACCGACTGTGAAACTCATGTCGTTCCACTGTGCCCGAGTGGGATTCCGACGGTCAGGGTTGTGCTGACCCAACCAGGCCTCCCACAGCCGGTCGATGTTGGCGTGGTGCAACCAGAATATCGGATCTAGTGCAGCCGTTGCAAAACTGCTCATCAACCCGAATGGGTTGACACCACCAACACCCATGTGGACGTCGCCGTGGGGTGTGTTCTCAAGGCTGCCCACCACTGGCCCTGAAGTATGATTCCACCCGGTGACGGGCCCCCCAAACCCCGCGATACCATCGTCCTGAGGGCCGGTGAAGGACTGCTCCGCCATCGCAGCGCCGGTTGCCACGTCTGTGGCGTCCAACTTTCCCCCGCCGTTGATGTCAGGATTCTGCTGGCTTCTCTCGCTCACGAACAGCGGGTTGGGACCGCCAGAAGGCATCTGCGTCGCTCTGAACGCGGGGGGTAGCTTGCGTACCTCGGGCCTCCGGGAGTCGCTGTAGTCCCAGTATGGGAGGGCCCAATCGTCTGGGCCGCCAAGATTTACGATCGTTCGGCGCACGATGCGCTCGAAGTAGTGCAGGTAGATACGGTGCCAGGGGAGGAAAAACCAGCTACTGTGCTGGCACTCCCTCCAGGTCGCCCCCTGAGGCCAATCGCTTTGCGCAATGCGGGTGCCGTGGATCGCGGCGAGGTAACGCCAACTGGTGGGGTTCGTCAGAGGCCTACCCTTCAGCTCAGATATGGCTCGGGCATACCACCTTAATATCGGATCCCAAGGATCCGCCTCGCTGCCCAGCACCCAAACGTCGCGTCGCTCGAACATCTGGCGCTCCCTTCGCTGTCGTTCTTCTCCGACTGGCAAAGCATTAGAGCAGGAGGCGATGAATTCTCGATGAATCCGGGATGAAATAGAGAAGGAGCATTGTGCAAACTGTGCGCCGCTTGCTGCCGCAACTCGTGGGGTCTCGCTAGCTTAAGGGCAGTGAGCGTGGCGAGGACCGAGCGCTTAGCGGTCATCTTGGGAACTGCCCGGATCGGAGAGATGGCTTCTCACATCAGTCTTCCTAGTTGCGCATCAGGCCTCACCAAGCACACGGGCTCTCAGCCACGAATTGCAGAACGCTCCGCGCGGGTCGAGCCGCTCGACCAGACGGACGAAGTCGGGCAGGCGCTCGTATAGCGGAGCGATTGCCGCCGCCTTCGCATCGAAGAGCTTGCCCCAGTGCGGACGTGCCTCGAATGGGCCAAGCGCGGTCTCGAGTTGGACGAGCATGTCCTCAACCGCCTCTCGCTCGGGCTTCCAGGTGAAGTGTATGCCGACGGAGTTTTGTCCGTAGTTCATGCTCATCCATAGCTGATCTGCGGCCACCGCGCGGATCTCGGACACCTGCAAGATCGGTCGGATCTTCTCTGCGAGGCTGCGCACAGCCTCTATGGCCTCCACAGCGTACCGGCGCGGGAACAGGTACTCTGACTGTAGCTCCTGGCCACTGCTCGGCGTAAAGCCCATGCGGAAATGGGGTAAGCGGTTGGCCCAGGGACCAGGCCTGCCCAACTGCGGCGTACAAGCGCTCGCGTCGAATCCGAGGATCGGGTGCCGGTCTACTACTGCCGCTGCCGCGCCGAAGAGGTCACTCTCTACCTGCTCGGGCTCATCCCCCACCCGGCTCTTGACCCAAACCTGGTCGGTGGTCTCACCCCAGCGGGTAAAGACGCTGACGCTGTAGCCGCACGTGATGATCTCGTCGAAGTGCTCGAAGAGAGCCTCCCAGCTTAGGCCTTCGAAGACCCGCTGTCGCACCTCGTAGGCTGGCTCCACATCCAGGGTGATCCGGGTGACCGCACCGAGCGCGCCAAGCCCGACCGCGAGGCCGTCGAAATCGGGCTCGCCTCTGAAGGCCTCGAGGATCTCACCACCGGACGTCACGAGCTCGAGGCCAGCGACGGCGGTCGCGAGGTTGCCGTTCGTCTGGCCCGAGCCGTGCGTCGCCGTCGCCACGGCGCCTGCAACAGAGATGTGTGGAAGAGAGGCTAGGTTGTGCAGGGCCACACCTTCTTCGTTCAACGCCTGTACTAGCTCGCCGTACTTCAGAGCAGCGTTGAAGGAGACCGTGTCTGCTGCATGGTCGACGACAACATCCATGGGCATGGCCTCGAGCGTTATGAGCTCCGAGGAGTCGGCAATGTCGTTGAACGAGTGCCGGGAACCTAAGACGCGTACAC
>JBKPNW010000131.1:0-2561 GCA_046732815.1 Actinomycetota bacterium
TAGGTGGTCTCGTGGGCTCGGAGATGTGTATAAGAGACAGCTCCACCACCGTGTCCGTTATGAACGTGATCTTGGGGTTCTTGCGCGCCCTCTCGAGCATGATCTTGGACGCCCTGAACTCGTCGCGGCGGTGGATCAGAAAGACCCCGTCGGCGAACTTGGCGAGGACGCCGGCCTCCTCCATCGCGGTGTCTCCCCCGCCGACCACGGCGACCTTCTTGCCCCGGTAGAAGAAGGCGTCGCAGGTGGCGCAGCCGCTGACGCCCTTGCCCATCAACTGCCGCTCGCTCTCGAGCCCCAGCCACTTGGCCTTGGCGCCGGTGGCGATCACGACGGCATTCGCCAACGTCGGCTCATCCTCATCCTCGGCCCACAACTTGAACGGGCGCTCCGAGAAGTCCACCCGCTCGATGTTCTCGGGGCGCATCTCGGCCCCGAAACGCGCGGCCTGGGCCTCGAAATCGTCCATCATCTCGGGGCCCATGATGCCGTCCCTGTATCCGGGATAGTTCTCCACATCAGAGGTCAGCATGAGCTGCCCACCGCTCTCGAAACCCTGGAAGACGAGCACGTTCAGGCTCGCCCGCGCGGCATACAGGGCCGCCGTGTACCCCGCAGGACCCGACCCGATTATCACGACATCATACGCTCTCTCAGCCATCCGAAACACCCCTCGTAAATGTAAGATCTCTTTGCTCTCTAGTTTAATACATCTAGCAAGCCGTATGGTGACAGCGGTCTCCGGAAGGTCCCTTCCGGAGACCGCGCATGTCAACACGCTCAGGCTTCGCCTTCGCTGGTCAGCACTTCAGCTGGTCAGCTTTTTTGCTCTTGCTGAAATGCTGACCAGCTGAAATGCGCGGGTTGGGCGCGGAGCGCTCAATCTGCTCTTCACTCGCGCCAGGCGGAGAGGAACTCTTCCTGTTCCGGCGTTAGAGTGTCGACGCCCATGCTGACGGCGTCGAGCTTCGTCGCGGCTACTTCGTCGTCTATGTCTTTGGGGAGGAGGTGCACCCTGTTCTCCATCGAGGCGTGCTCGTTCGCGAGGCGGTGGGCGCAGAGGGCCTGGATGGCGAAGGTGAGGTCCATGATCTCCACCGGGTGCCCGTCGCCCGCCGTCAGGTTGACTACCATGCCGCGCCCGACGAGGTGCAATCTACGCCCGTCGGCGGTGGTGAACTCCTCGACGTTGCGGCGGACCTCGCGGGCGCCCGTAGATGCGGCCGCGAGGCCGTCCACGTCGATCTCCACGTCCACCCCTCCGGCGTTGGCCAGGATGGCCCCGTCGCGCATCCGCTCGAAGTGCGCGGCCGTCAGCACGTCCGTGCTCCCCGTCGCCGTGATGAAGAGTTCTCCGACCTCGGCGGCGTCGAGTGCCGGCAGGACGTCGAAGCCGTCGGCGTAGGCTTCGAGACCGCGTACGGGGTCGACCTCGCAGACAAAGACGCGGGCGCCGAGCCCGGCGGCGTAGCGCGCGATGCCCTTGCCGCACCATCCGTAACCGAGCACGACGACGCGTTTGCCGCCGACCATGAGGTTGGTGTTCTGCATGATCGCCGTGAGCGTGGACTGGCCCGTCCCGTAGCGGTTGTCGAAGAGGTACTTGCACCTGGCGTCATTAGCCGCGATAACCGGGAACTCGAGAACCCCCTCCCGCTCCATGGCCCTGAACTTCGCCACCCCGCTCGTAGTCTCCTCCGAAGCCCCGCGGATGTTCCCCAGCAGGCCTCGCCGCGTCGTGTGCGCCAGGCGCACGAGCCCGGCCCTATCGTCTATAAAGACGGCCTCCCTTTCGCCCGCCGTCCGGTCGAGAACCCGCTCCAGCTCCCTATCAGCGTCTTCGGGGTCGTTCTCGGAGGAGGCGTAGACCGTCACGCCGCGTTCGGCGAGGGCGGCGGCCACATCGTCCTGCACGAAGAAGGGGCCAGGGCTCGCCACGGCGACGTCGGCCCCCACCTCGGCGAGCACGACCGTAAGGTAGGCGGTCTTGGCTTCTATAGGGAGGGCGACCCCGACGCCGAGGCCATCGAAGGTGCCGTCCTTCAAGTATTTGTCGCGGACGATGTTGAGGACCGGCGAGTGCTCCGCGGCCCAGTCGATCTTCTTGTGTCCCCCCGGTGCGAGGCCGGGGTCCCTGACGACGGATTCTCCCTGCATATCCCGCTAAGCCCCTGATTCCTCTGCTTCGGCGGCCATCGACTCCTCGACGGACTCTACCTGCTCGCGTACACCGAGCATGAAGCCGCCGACGAGGATGAGCAGGAGGAACGGGATCAGCCCGAGCCCGACGCCCAGGTTGCCGGGAGCCCGCTGGACGAAGCCGAGGATCAGGCCGACGATGGTCCCTCCGATGGCCCCGACCCATACCAGGATGGCCCCCGGCCTCTGTAGCCGGGAGGACGAGGCGTCCTCGGGTACCACGATCTCGGTCCACAGTAGCCCCCACCGCTTTACCCTGGGATAGAGGGCGAGCAGGAGTATGGGTCCCAGCACGCCTCCCATTATGGCGTTGTTGAAGACTATGAGGGCGAAGAACAAGAGGAATGGGAAGAGCCCAATCA
>JBKPNW010000132.1:0-4567 GCA_046732815.1 Actinomycetota bacterium
CGTCCAGGTGCGCTTCGGGATCGACCGGCGCGTCAGCGAAGAGGTCCGCTATCCTCAAGCGCGTCATCACCCCCATAGTCGCCGTCGGCTTGAGGTTACGCAACCTCTATTCACCCAATGTCGGGCTAGGATATTTCTCAGAAGTTCAGTTCGTCGGCCGGCGCGAGTATGCCCGACGGCGCCGAGCTTTTACGCGCGTAGGCGCTCGAACAGTTCGATGGGGTTGCCGGCGGGGTCTTCGAGCAGGATCTGCTTGCCGCCGATCCCGCTCACGATGTCGTTGCGAAAGCGTGCTCCTGCGCTGCGTAGGCTCTCCACTAGCCCGTCGAGGTCGTCGCATTGGAGTTGGATGCGGTTCCAGCCGCCGGGTTCGGGCCTGCGTCCGTCGGGCATGGGCTGAGAGGCTCCTCCGGGCCCGCTTGGCGCGCTCAATAGAAGGGGCAGGTCGCCTCGCGAGAGGATGGCGAAGCTGGCGGCCGGATGCAACTCGAGGGAGAAGCCGAGGTGCCGGGTGTAGAACTCGATAGCCGCATCGACGTCGTCGACGATGTAGCGAACGCTGACTGAGGCCATGTCGATATTTGAGCGCAGGCGCGGCTTCGTCCTATGCGCCTGTCGGGGCAGGTTCGTTCAGACCCAGCCAGTAGTCGGCGATCCGCTTCACCACTTCGGGGAATGGCAAATCCGAAATCTTGTCTACGTACCCGTTGATGCCCAGGCGGTAAGCTTCCGCCTTATCCTGTGAATTGTCTGTTGCGGTAAGCATCACAATTGGCAGTAGCTTCGTTCGTTCGTCTTCGCGCAGACGCCGCAGGGTTTCCAGCCCGTCCATGCGCGGCATGCTCAAGTCCAGCAGGATCAATCGGGGCTTCATGCTAGTGTCACGGCCAACGTGATCGCTCCTAGCGAACAAGTAGTCAAGTGCCTCGATTCCGTCGCCCGCCGTAACTACTTCGTTTGAGTAGCCGAACATGCGCAGGGCCTGTGCGAATACGTCGGCGTTCAAGGGCTTGTCATCCACGAACAGGATGATCGCATCGTCCACAGCAGCACACCCCCAAGCAAACGCTATCGTCCCTTGACATCCCTCAATTAGTATCCCTCAATTCGTATGCTACCCGCCGTCGACGGTATTAAACTTTCCTCTCTGTCGGCCTTTCGGATGCTGAAAGAGAAGATCAATTATCCGATAGTACGTCCCTTAACGGCGCTGCGATGCCTAACGCTCAGAATCCTCTTCCCGCAAAATCTCCCGGCCGGCTCGCGTCTTGAGGTCGCCACCGGCCGCGACGCCCGCCCGTGCGTCGAGCGGGGCCGATCGCTTGATCCGAACCCCCATCTCTCGCATAATTTAGGTTATGAGAAGGGCAGTTCTCGGAACCGAAAGAGGCGGGAGGGCGTAGGGTGGCAGAGCGAGAGCACACCGCGACGACGGAGCCTGCCACGGGCCGAGATGCGCCCGTTAGTGGCGGGCCGCCGGCGCACGCGCCGGCCATCGTCGCGCCGGCCGCGATACCGGCCGTGGGACGTCCGCGGGACGAGAATCCGGTCTTGGCCTACCTGGCGAGACTCTCGCCCGGCTCCAGACGCACGATGCGCGCATCGCTTGAGACCATCGCGGGCCTGGCCTCCTCAGGCGAGGTCGGCGCCCTTGATTTCCCCTGGTGGCTCTTGCGCTATCAACACGCCGAGGCGATCCGCGGCAAGCTCGCCGAGGCCTACGCCCCGGCCACGGCCAACAAGATGCTCTCGGCCATGAAGGGCGTGCTGAAGAGTTGCTGGCGCTTAGGGCTCATGACGGCCGACGAGCGCGACAGGGCCTCCGACGTCGAGCCGGTGCGCGGAACGCGCCTGCCGCCGGGGCGCTCGATACCTCGGGGGGAGCTGCGCTCGCTGTTCGAGGTTTGTGCCGCCGAGGCCAACGACCCGAGGATGCGCGCCCGCGGCGTCAGGGACGCGGCGATGCTGGCGCTCCTATACGTCGGGGGCCTGAGGAGGACCGAACTCGCCTCCCTCAAGCTCTCCGACTACGACCCCGAGGAGAGGACAGTGCGCATCCGGGGCAAGGGAAACAAGGAGAGGCGAGTCTACGCCGAGGGCGGCGCCGACATCCTGCTCGCGAGTTGGCTCGAGCTTAGGGGCGAAGGCGATCCCGACGAGCCCCTCTTCTTGCCCGTCAGGAAGGACGGGAAGGTCCAGCATCTCGACCCCCACGGCGAGAAGAAGGCATCGCTTTCCGACCAGGCGATCTACAAGATGGTCAAGCGGCGCCACAGGGAGGCCAGGATAAAGGAGGTCTCTCCCCACGATTTCAGGAAGACCTTCGTCGGGGACCTCCTGGACGCCATAGGCGACCTCTCCACCGTCCAGAAGCTCGCGGGGCACTCCGACCCGGCGACCACGGCCCGCTACGACAGGCGCGGGGAGCGTGCCATGCGGGAGGCCGCCAGCCACCTGCATGTCCCCCACTTCGGCGACTAACGCTCCAAAACGGCGGGTAGCGCACCCTTCGGACGGTTCGCCGAGGCGCTAAGGAGCCAACCTCGCATGGATAATATCGCATAGTATGCAAGAATCTGAGGATTTCGTCTGTCCTCCGGCTCACTTCCGCTTTACGGCGTTCTAGGAACTTCGCGCTAGCTCGCCTCGGATGGCATCATTAGCGGTGCCCTAATGAGCGACTCCTCAGGGGATGTGGTGGACGAGAAAAAACACGCAGCACAGTGGTGGGTCGCCTTCAGCCTCGACCCCTCCGCACGCCCGCCCGAACCCCAAGGGGTCTTGTCCGCCGGATGGGACGAAGTTTCGCCGATTTTCGCGCCCACCGCCGAGGGAGCCGAGGCTCTTTGCGTGTTCGAGACCGACCACGAGGCGACGGCCTACATGCACTCGCTTGGCGCGCGGCGAGGGGGCTCGCACCCCATCATCACGGAGGGGCTCAACTCTCGCCAAGATCTTGAGCGAATAGCCGAGCGATTCGGCGTAAGGTATGTGGCGATAAACCCCTCGCTAGCAGGGGAAGCTGCACCGGTCGTCCCGCTCGGAGAATTCTTAGATCAACTGCCCTAGAGAGTAGGTCGGCAGCTTCTTGTTCACCGAACCTTGTCGAAGGTGGTTTTCTGCGAACTTCGTATGTACGGCGTTCTCAGATGTTCGGTCAGAGGGTTCTTTGAGCAGCCACTTAGCCTCGACGTACCAACGTAGGCGCGCGACGACGGCGCCCTTCGCAAGCACGAAAAGGCGTCGGAGCCTTACTCCCGGGAATGTCACCCCCCGGGTCGGCGGGTTACTCTTCGAGGAGCGCGTTCTCTAGCGTGCTCGCTCCTCCTTGCCTTCAAGCCTCTGCAGGTAGCCCTCCAGCCACCCGCAGTGGCCTTCGGCCGCGAGGCGCTCTCGCGCCTCCGAGCTATAGAGGTGCATCAACCGTTCCTCGGCCCGCTCCCAAAACACGCCCGCCTGCCACTCCCGGGCCTTCTCGTGGCGATGCTCGCCGTTTGCCAGATCCCTAAGCCGTCGGCCGGCTTCGGTGTCCGAGACGGCTTGGCTGGCTTCTTCGAAGGACCGTCCGCTCCTACGGGCCAGGGTCTCCGCCTGGCGCGTAATGACTTCCCGTGCCATCTCAGAGACGGTCTGCTCCTTTTGCATGCTCTACTACTCCTCCTAAGATGTCCTCAGGCAACGATTTCGCGTCCTACCCTCATCTAAGAGCGCTACTGTTTTGGCGAACCCTGTCCTCCTCCCGAAGGCGCTGCGTCAAAAGGAGCTCGTACCCTTCAGAACTCGGCCTCGCCCTCCTCCCCCTGCTCTGACGCTCCTCGCGCTCCGCCAGCCGCACCGGCATGCGATCGAGGCGCCTTAAGCGCTCCTCGTGGCCCACCAACACCAGGGCGCTCTCGATCGGCGTGCCCGAGCGGCGCAGCTTTGCATACTCGCTCACCAACGTCGCGGAGGCCGGGTGCCCATCGAGCATGCGTATGGCCTGCTCGTCAGTTGAGGGTGCTTCTTGTGCCCTCTCGGAGGTGCGAGTCGTTGGGTTGTACCAGTACATCTTTGTGTCCTCCTTCCCCCAAGGATGATGCCCCTGATGTACCCGTTGCTACGATCGCCAAAACGCCCACCGAGGCAACGTCCGCTTTACGAAGTTCAAAGAAGTTCAGCGCAGAGCCGCGGTCCAACACCCTTGAGTACCCCCTGGCTAAGATAGGCTGCCTAGAAGGATATTATCTGGCCTTCCCTAACTCCCTCATAAGGTACCCATCGGAGGCGGCCTACCGCATGGGGGCTCCTTACCGAACGGGCCGGGGCTCAACGGGGTCCCGGCCTTTATACTGCTCTTAGAGGCTGCGCGGATAGGCTCGCTACATTTCATATTCCTCAATTCTCCGAACGATCAAATCGACTCCTCGTCGCCCATTTATGCATTCGCCACCCTCCTATCCGCGCAAGCTCTTAGCCGCGCTGGGTGTGTCTACTCCCTGGCGCGGCCTTCGCTTTGCGCCCTGGCTACGCTCTAGCGTTGCGCGGGACCTCGGGCGGTGAGACCATGACTGTCCCCGGTGGGGCGGGC
>JBKPNW010000133.1:0-10630 GCA_046732815.1 Actinomycetota bacterium
GCGGTTGATGATCACGTCTATGTCGTAGAGGCGGTAGCGAAGCACCGCGACGCCCACCGCGATCGGTACCAGCGTGAAGCTAAAAAGTGCCGCGTATGCCAGGAGATCCAACCACAACGGCGAGCCCGGTTGGAACCAGGCCTCCGATGGAAAGACGAGCGAAGTCATCATGGCAATCAGGTAAAGCAGGCCCACCACCGAGGCGGCGAAGGCTATCCACTTGATCTGCTGGCGCCCCTCGCCCCTCGCACGCCTGTAACGTAAAACCAGGCTGAGAACGCAGGCGACCATGCAAAGCGGCAGCAATAGAAGGGTGGCCCAGAACACGGGCATCATCCCGGGTTGGATCAACCCGAACGGGTTTTGCATCCCCCCGAGGTTCTGCAGCGGCCCGGGAGCGAGTGCGGTGCTGACGCTTACCCATAGGATCACCGCCCCGGAGAAAAAGGCCAGGTAGCGCCACCTCCTGGACGGGAGCCTTCCGTCGGGGAACAGCAGGAACACGTAAGTCCCCAGTAGCCCCACGGCGGGTACCCAGAGCCAGTTGTTTATCCCTGCTACGACCACCGGGAACGGGACAGAGCCGCGATCGGCCACGCCGTAGACGGTGTAGTAATCCATCATCCCGCTTAGCATCCACAGAAGGCCGTCCGCCAGGATGATCCAACCTATGGGGTTGCGGGGTCGTCTTGCGGCGATCAAGGCGCCGACCAGCGGGAAGATCAGGAAGGAAGCTCCTGCCGCCTGGCCGATAACTGAGAAATTGACGTCCCAGCTCGTTGGCACTTCCGCCGAACGCGCGAGCGCGAACAGCACGACGCTGACTACGAATAAGGCCACAGAGAGGCCGGCCAACGACCATGCCAGAAGCGCTGCCCTGCGCGCGCTCACCGCTGTACCCGATCTTCTCGGGGACGGAGCCACAACGAAACGTGTTCAGGCTGCACGGTCTCACGCACGGACGATAGCAACTCGGCGTTCAACCGTTCCAGGTCGGTCTCATCGCGCAACTTCATGGAATATGCTTCCAGGGTCGTTCTGGCGTCGTATTTCCTGCGATAGAAGAGCCGGTCTATAAAGGCCTGGAAGCGCCGCCTCAGCGGATTGAAGAGGGCGGCGATCACGAGGGTCGAAGCCACCACCGCGAGGGTGGACTCCTGGCCGGTGAAGAAGATAAGTGCCCGCTGTAACAAGACGACGGTGCCGACGTAGCCCGCGACCAGGGTTGCCGTGAGCGAACCGTAGACGAGGGTACGGTTGATTATGAGGTCTATGTCGTAGAGGCGGTAACGCAGGATGGCGTAGCCCGCCGCAAGAAATATGGGAACGATGGAGAAGACGGCCAGGAATCCTGCGATCGAATGGTATCCCAGATAGTAGAGTACGACCCCGGACACGCTAGCGAGGGGCAGAACCGCCGCGGCCGCGGCGAGCCACTTGAGTTGCTGCCTCTCCACGCCACGCGATCGGCGCAGGCGCAGGATCATCGCTAAGGCCGCCACCAGAAAACTCGCGGCCATCCCCGGCCATCCGATGTAGGAGAGCGGTGCGAGGAGCGCCTGGGGCGGAGCAAAGCCCAGCGGGTTGACCACACTCTCGAAGGGCGGGTCGTTCAGCACAGGTTGGAAGATCGAGGTCGTCATCGCCGCGAGGGTCGTCAGGATGACGATCCAGAACACCGGCCTCCAGCGGCGGCTCACGAGCTTGCCGTCCGGAAAGAGCAGGAACAGCATGGCCGGGGCGGCAAAGAGCACGGGGATAAAGATCCAGTTCGACAGCCAGGCCATGGTCTCGCCACCCGGCAGGGATTCTGGATTGGTATGGAGAGTGTACACGGCGTAGCTCTCCGCGAAATCCGACACCCCTGCCGTCACAACGGTGCCCGCTATGATCCAGCCCACCGGGTTCTCCGGACGGCGGTGGGCTACGAGGAGCCCCAGTGCGAGCACCCCGAGCGCCATGAGATCGGGTAGTGTGGATACGACGACCCCGGCAGCCCCGGGTTCGTCCACAGCACGGTTCAGTACGGAGAGGTAGATCCCCCCCAGCGTCAACGCGACAACCAACGGTAACGCTATCCACGTGATGATCCGCACGGCCGTGACGCTCATGCGGACACCTCCGCCCCGCGGACCAGCGTATCTCGTAACGTTCTCATGGACGCGCGTACTCGCCTATCCTGGCAGCATCCGGAGGACCGGAGCCACAGCAACGCGCGCCGTCCCCGGCCTAGTTTCCTTGCCGCGTCAATCACAACCCCACTCTACAGCACTACCGTCTCCCAGTCGTTACGGCAAGCGTTACGAAACAGGAGTTTATGGACGAGCGCGAAAAGTGTCATCGAGGGATTCGACGGAACGAAGGATATAATTGGCGAGTGGATCTCTTCGACGAATCAGGCCTGGAGAACCTGGCCGGCCGCGCCCCGCTCGCCGAACGGCTCCGTCCCACGACACTCGACCAAGTCGTCGGCCAGCCGCAACTGACCGGCGAGGGCGGACCACTGCGCTCGGTCGTGGAGCGAGGCAGGATCGGCTCTATCATCCTGTGGGGGCCGCCTGGTACCGGGAAGACGACGCTGGCCCGCGTGCTGGCGAGCACGGTCGAAGAGGAATTCGTACCCCTGAGCGCGGTGACGAGCGGCGTGAAGGACCTGCGGGCAGCCCTCGATGGCGCCCGAGAGCGCCTCAAGTACGAGGGGCGCGGGACGCTCGTTTTCGTGGACGAGGTACACCGCTTCAACAAGAATCAGCAGGACGCCCTGCTCCCCGCGCTCGAAGAAGGGCTCGTGGACTTTATCGGGGCCACGACCGAGAACCCGTCCTTCGAAGTCACGGCACCGCTACTCTCCCGCTCGCGCGTCCTAAGTCTGCGGTCTTTGTCGGAGCAGGATCTCGCCTTCCTGCTCGCCAGGGGCGCCGAAGAACTCGGGATCGACGTCTCCGATGAGGCGCGCGAGTACCTTCTACGCCTCGCCGGCGGTGACGGACGGCGGATGCTCAATGCCCTGGAGGTTGCGTCCGCGGGCACGAAGCAGGTCGGGGTCGCTGACGTGGAGCGGGCGGTGGGGCAGAGGGCGCTCAGGTACGGGCGGGAGGAGCATTACGACGTCATCAGCGCTTTCATAAAGAGCGTGCGCGGCGGCGACCCCGACGCGGCGCTCCACTACCTGGCGAGGATGCTGGAGGCGGGGGAGGATCCCGTGTTCGTCGCCAGGCGGCTTGTGATCCTGGCTTCAGAAGACATAGGCAACGCCGACCCGCACGGCCTACCGCTCGCCGTCTCCGCCGCCGAAGCCGTCAGGCTCATCGGGATGCCGGAAGGACGCATCCCGCTGGCCCAGGCGACGACCTATCTGGCCGCGGCCCCGAAATCCAACGCGTCCTACGCCGGCATAAATGCGGCCCTGGCGGACGTGCGCCGCGAGAACACGCCCGAGGTCCCCATGCACCTGCGCAACGCTGTAACCGGGCTGATGAAGGAGGAGGGCTATGGCTCCGGCTACCGCTACGCCCACGCCGACGAGCCGGAGGGCATGAACGACCGCTATCTGCCCGATGAGATCTCGGAGCGCGTCTACTACGAGCCGAAGGAGAGTGGGGAAGAGGCCGAGATCAAGGAGCGATTGGACCGCTGGCGCGAAGAAAGGGAGCGCCGGACGTAGGGTCTCGATTATTCGTAATCGGGCGCACGGATTCGCTTGAGCACGGGGCTCTCGGAGCCCGTGACGGAGGGCAAAGTCCGCCCGCCGCACGACCACCTGAGCACCAGCGTCCCGTCGTTGTGCGCGGTCACGGAGAGACCGATGGCCTCGTAAACCCAGCGCAGCCTGGCGGAGCGCTCGCGTTCGGCAGCGAGGCGCTCGTCCGCGACCTCCTCCTCGGTCTTGGGCCGTATACTGCGACCAGGCGTTGCCAACCACCAAGGGAGGAGAACCCTACCATGACGAACGGCCGCGACGCCCAGGCCCAAGGGGCGGGCAGCTACGTTTCCGTTAACGGCCTCGAGATGTACTACGAGATCCACGGCAACGGGCAGCCGCTGGTCTTGCTTCACGGCGCTTTTTCGGCGATCGGCACATCCTTCGGAAACGTCCTGCCAGAACTCGCCGAGAGTAGGCAGGTGATCGCCTTGGAGATGCAGGCCCACGGGCGCACAGCCGACATCGATCGCCCGCTGTCCATGGAGCAGATGGCCGATGACACTGTCTCAGCACTCCAACAGCTTGAGATCGACAACGCCGACTTCTTCGGCTTCAGCATGGGAGCCGGTATCGCCTTGCAGGTCGCTATCCGGCACCCTGAGGTGGTGCGCAAACTCGTGCTCGCCTCGGTCACCTACAACGAGAGCGGCGTCCACCCCGGGCTGATGGAAGGCCTGGCGCAGATGAAACCCGAGATGATGCACGGCTCGCCCTGGCACGAGGAATACATGCAAATAGCGCCCCACCCCGAAGATTTCGCGACGTTGTTCGCCAAAAAGACGCAGATGGACAGGGAGATCCAAGACTTGCCCGCCGAGGCCATAGAGGCGATAGACGCGCCCACCCTGCTCATCATCGGAGATTCCGACATCGTCCGCCCCGAGCACGCTGTGGAGATGTTCCGTCTGCTCGGCGGCGGCGTTATGGGGGACCTTGCGGGTCTCCCGAATTCACAGCTAGCCATTCTCCCCGGCACCACTCACGCGACGCTTGTTGAGCGCGGCGAATGGCTGGGTTCGATGGTCACGAAGTTTCTCGATGCGCCGATGCCTGAGGCCCAGTGAGTCGCGAGGTTCCTAGTATCCTTTCTGAGCTGAGGCTAGGCTGCAACGTCCCTGGGGGCAGAAGAAAGGCCGCAGCGGTTACGTAACCTGCTGGTGCTACCCGGACCACACCCGTCGGAAAAGCCCGGGGTAATCGAGCACCAGCCCCTCATCGTCGACTGGCAGACCGGCTGTGAACCCGCTCGGCAGCGCCTCGAAGCGGTAGAGCCCGCCTTCCGCTCGCGTCTGTAGGCATGCGTAGCGCTGCCTCTCTGGTCCTACAAGCAGCTCGGGAACGCGGACGTAGGTGACATCAAGTTCGGCGGACTCACCAGGCTTAAGCCCTAGCCTGCGGATTGGGAGGGTGTTGGTGAAGGGCGTCACCGAGATGTCGACGTCTATGCAACCTTCGAGCTCGGGTAGGGGTTCCCCGCTTGGTCCCTTCCAGTGTCCCTCCCCGTCGGTGAGCAACTCAAGTACCGGCCGGTCCGAGTCCGGTGCAGCCGCCTGTACTTCGCGCACCCGCCACCGTCCGTCGCAGCGTATCTCGTAGCCGATTCCGAAGGGTCTTCCTCCTTCAAGGCCGATCACCAACCCATTGGCCACGACACCGCCATCGCTCGTCACGAGGCGCAGGTGCTCTAGTCCTGGGCCTTCCCAAGGGGCCCACATAACCTCGCGCTCCACGCTCTACCTCCGCACCCTCGACACTGTCGCGTGTGCCTACAGTTTATGGGGAGCTGGTGAGAGCCACAGCAAGTCGTCCTGCCGTACCGAGGTCAGTTCTCGTGTCTATTGCCCCGCGGTGGCTCCGTTTTGGCATCGTGCTCCGATGTCGTCTTTGTCGACCAGCTCCAACTCGTGGTACCAGAACAGCTGCCAATCGCCCTCGTCGAGCAAGACGTCGAGGGCCGGGTAGCCGGGGTTTCCCCACCTCTTGGCTATCGTTCCCTCTTGGCCGCGCAAGTTGGTCTTGCGAATGTCCTCCCTGACCCTCACCCGCTTGCCGATCTGCGCTTCTTCGGATCTCATGAGGTTCTCGCTCCACCTCTCCCTTCCACTAGCCTAAGGGCCAGCCCATCGGCTGGCACGTTCCGTACCCGCGCCACGGCATGCTCCCAGAGCAAAAGGGCATTACCGAAGGGGTCGCGGAACATCGCTTGCGTGCCCCCGGGCGTCTCAGTGGGCGGTAACTCGAAGTCGATGCCCCTGCCAACGAGTCCTTCGTGGATCGTCTGGATCTCGTCGGTGGCTAAAACGGCAACCCGGTACATACCGGGAAGCATGAAAGCGGACCAGGTCACCAGCATCAACGATGTCGCGGAGCTCTTGGGGGCCACCTCCGACCAACGCATGCCCTCTCTCCGCATGTTTTCAACCAGCAGTTCGAAGCCCAGGGTGTCCACGTAGAACTCCTTGGCTTGTTCCAGGTCACTTACCCGTAACGGTAACACCGACTCGACTTGCAAGTGCTCGATCATCTTCTCTCCCCGTTTGATCCCACGCCTTGGCTGGGAGTCACGCTGGATCAGTAGGCGCCTCCGAGCATGAAGCAGGACCCACCTCTCACGTGCAACACTCTCACCAGCGGCCTATTGGCCCCATGAAATGTATGTACAGCGGGGTGCGTCATAAGGGCAGTCTAGGCTGCGACTGTTAACTTGGCGTTATCTGAAGCCTCTCAAGACATAGTTAGGATTGAGGATTTATAGATATTTGCGTTCGGAGCAGGGAGTGCTCTCTAGTCCGGGTTCACCGAGGGTATCCGCTGTTCGGTCACCCAGGCACTGATTTGAGCGCGAGAATGGAGTCCCAGCTTCTTCATTATCTTGGCGATATGGGTTGCGACCGTGTGTTCGGAGATGGAGAGATCCGTGGCGATCTGGCGGTTGGTGAGTCCGCGGGCGACGAGGGTGGCTACCTCTCGCCCGCGGGGAGTTAAGGCAACGAGCGGCGGGTTTTCCGAGACTCCTGATCCGTCGGCGTTCCCCGCTGGGGAGGCATACGCTCCGGAGAGGGCGTACTCGACGGCCTTCTCGAACGTCATAGCCCATCCTTCGGCGAACGCCGCTTCCCACGATGCCTCCTCAAGCCGAGAGCGGACGTTAGTCAGGTACGGTTCTCGCAGGGCTCGCTCCGCGGGCGCATGATGGTAGCCTACCGTCTCGTGCAGTGTCCGTGCGGCTCCGAACATCCTGGCTGCCCGCTCGTCTTCTCCGAGAATCCCAGCTACACACGCCAACCCATCGAGGCTCTCGGCAGCTATTCCCTTTTCGGCAGCGAATACCTTTTCACCGAGTCCTAGACATGACCTCAAGCTCTCTTCGTAGAAGGCCTTGGCTCGTTCGTGGTCGCCACGCAGTAGTGTCGCCCACCCCAGGTTATCGAGGGCGGTCGGCAGACTGGACCTGTTACCAACTTTGCGTAGCAGTGCCGCGGCTTCCCCGTTTAGCGCCCCTGCCCGTTCCGCATCGCCTTCGATAAGAAATAGGTAGCCCAGATTAATCAGGCCGTTGGCAAGATGGACGGTAGCCCCCAACTCCCGCAACAGGGCTATGGATTCTTCGTATAGTTCCTTAGATTGCACGTAATTTTCCTGCTCCATCCAGAAATCGGCAAGGCCGTTGAGAGCCAGCGAGATATCTCTCTTGTCGCCCGTTTTCCGTGACAGTGCCAAGGCCCCTTCGTGCAGTTCCTTCGCCCGATCACTGTCTCCTCGCGTCCGCGCCGCCTCCCCCAGCAGAACTTGGAAGGAAACCAAGAGGCTTGGCTCTATCTCTGCTTCCTCGCTCAGTTCGAGTCCTTCGGTGGCGGCCGCTTCCGCCCGATCCACGTCGTCCTGGTTGTAAGCCACCCAGGCCAACGCATCCAGAGCCTTGGCGCGCGTGGTGGCCGAGGTCCATCCTTGCTTGGTCATAGCCCCCTCTAGCCACCTTCTCGCCTCATCGAAGTACGCCCGCACGTGCCAAAACCAATACAACGCTCCGGCAAAGCGCAGCCCCAGGTCGGCGTCTTCTCGCTCGATCATCCAGGTGAGGGCTATCCTAATGTTGTCGTGGTCGGCTTCGAGCAGTTCGAGCCACGCCCTTTGCTGCTCTTCGCCTCCCCACAACAGCTCCGGTTCGGCTTCCTCCGCCAGGGCGAGGAAGAAGACGGCATGTCGCCCCCGCACCTCTCGGACTTCCCCGCTGTGTCCCAGCTTCTCCTTGGCATACTGGCGGATCGGCTCCAGCATCCCGTAGCGCACCGCGCCGTCCGTTCCCGACCCTGCCACAACTAGCGACTTGTCCACCAACCCCCCGAGAAGATTCAAGACATCGTCCTTCTCGATCCCTCCAAGCGAGCACACCGCTTCGGCCGCCTCTAGCGTCCACCCTCCGGCAAACACGGACAGCCTCGCGAAGAACGCCCGCTCGTTCTTGGGGAGCAGGTCGTGGCTCCAGTCAAGGGTGGCCCTCAGGGTCTGCTGACGGGGATGGGCACTACGGATGTTGCTCTTCAGTACATCGAGAGACGCTTCGAGCTTCTGGGCGACCTGCTCCACCGCCAAGGCTCCCATCCTCGCCGTGGCCAGTTCTATGGCGAGTGGTACGCCAGCTAGCTTGCGACAAATTCCAGCCACAGCTCGGATGTTCTCTTGCGTGAGCTCGAAGTCCGGTAACCTCAGGCGGGCGCGGTCCACAAACAACCTCACCGCTTCGTAGCGCATGAGGGCCTCGGCTGTGACTCCTCCGTTAGCCGCATCCGGCAGGGAGAGGGGAGGCACAGTCCGATTGACCTCACCCGAAACGCCCAAGGGCTCGCGGCTGGTGGCAAGCAAACTCAGGTTCGGGCACGAGGCGAGAAGCACATCCACCAGTCGGGCCGCCTCCTCCACCAGGTGCTCGCAGTTATCGAGGATGAGCAGCATCTCTTTGCCTGTCAGGAAATCCACGAGCGTGTCGGCGAGCGGCTCCCCCGGGCGCTCTTTAATTCCGAGAGTCCTCGCTACCTCCTGGGCCACCAGCCCTAACTCGGAGAGGGGAGCGAGCTCCACGAGCCACACCCCGCCGGGGTAGGTGCCCGCAAGGTCGCGGGCAACCTCGAGGGAGAGGCGTGTCTTGCCCGATCCTCCTGCCCCCGTGAGGGTGAGAAGCCGCGTCATGGAGAGCGCCCTCTTTACGTCGAGCATCTCTCGCTCGCGCCCCACGAAGCTGCTCATCGGGGCGGGCAGGTTGTGCTTGGCGTCGGCGGACGATCCATCCCGCGCTGCATCGGCGGGTGGTGCGGTTGGTAGCTCCCCCGCGGCTATCACGTCACGCAGACGGCGGGTCGCCTCGGTCGGTCGGGTGCCTATGCCACTCTGGAGAGCATCGCGCAGGCGCTCGTATTGGGCGAGGGCACGCTCTGGCCTGCCCGATAGGGCGTGCAGGCGCATGAGTGAGGCGTGCGCCTCCTCCAGGGCGGGCTCCTCTGAGGTCGCCTTCCTCAGAGCTTCGATGGCCAGTGCGTGCTGCTCGCGATCTTCGTAGAGCCCCGCTAGCTCCATGATGAGCGCGAGGTAGAGCTGACGCAGCCCATTACGTCTGCCCTCAGCCCACTCCTCGTAGCGATCCTCGGGCAGAAGTTCCCCGGCGTAGAGTTCGATGGCCGCCCTGTTGGCCGAAGGGTCTTGGGAGCGCCTTGCGGTGGCCGCCGCCTCTTCGAAGGCGTCCGCGTCCACCCAGAGCTGCCCCTCCGGGCACAGGACGAGCTGCTCGTCCCTGAGACTCAGGTAGCGCTCAGGATAACCCGGGGAGGCATCGAGGATCTTACGAGCACCGTAGAGTACCTGGCGCAGGTTGTTGGACGCCCTGCGCCTTGCCGTGTCGGGCCAGAGGAGGTCGATCGCCTGCTCGCGGTGCATGCGATGACCCGGCGCCAAGGCGAGGAGCTTGACGAGACTCGCGGCCTTCTTCAATCGCCACTCCTCCTGCCGGATGGTCCGGGTGCCCACCGAGACGGAGAAGCCGCCGAGCAGCTTGACGCGGACCGCCTCCGGTCTCTTGCTTGTTGGTATCTCTGCTTGCGTCATACCTTCAGACCCAGCAATAGGCTTGATCCGTCCTTGTTCTCGGTGGGCACGCCCCTTCGAGTTCCGGTAGCTCATTCTCCTACAACGCCGAACCGTGCGCTAACGGGCCGACGCTAGATGAGGTCCGGGCGACTTGGGAGCACTTATCCACATACCTTCGCAGACCGCAGGGGCAGCGGACCCGGGACCGCGACACCGCGGATCGCTGGGCGAGGGCCGGGGGCGTGGAACTAGAGAGCTAGGCGCAGAAAGCAAAGCAGAAGCTCGGGAATGTGGACTGACCGCAGGGCCCGGACGGGTTTTCTCCTTTCTACCGACCTAGGGCCTGCACTGCTACAGGGCGCTCGACTCTTACTTTACCCTAAACAAGCGCCATCCAGTGCTGTCCCAACGGACGCCGTGCGCGCCGAATGTAGAAGCCACCCACATTCCTGTGACAGGAGACGGTGGGTTCGGTCCCTGGGAGATTTCCTGGTCGGCTCGTCCTAGGCGAACTTTGGAGAATTAGCCTTCCACGCACTCCGGTGCATAAGGGCAAGCACAAAGCCGGGACTTTTGACAGTCCCGGCTCTCTCACATCTGGCTTGCGAACGCTCTGTGTCTCGCCTACTACTTCGCCTTGTATTCGTCGACCTCACCGGCTGTCACTTGGGGTGGGTTCGGAAGCAAGGGAACCAGATGCTCCTGCACGAACTCTCCAGCCCTAAAGGTCGACTGCTCCTCAGCGTCCTTATGCTCAAAGACGCTTGTAGAAACTATTACTCCGTCGCCGGCGTCGACCCAGTAGTAAGCCACGAATCCTGGCATTTCGCTGATGATGGGCACGAAGCC
>JBKPNW010000134.1:0-15433 GCA_046732815.1 Actinomycetota bacterium
AAAAGTCGAAGTTAGGAAAACGCTCGAAACACAGTAGAATGCTTGTATGAGCGGGGGACTGGAACGGGGCTCCGGACGGCAGATGGCCGAGTCCCAGCTGTCGGAGTTGCAGAATATGCGCGTGCTCCTCGAAGAGGCGAGGGGGCTATCGCGCGACCTCGCCTACCACCGCAGGACGCGGCTGGAGGCCAGGATAGGCGAAGCCCTCGACGAGGTGGACCGCCAGATACGGGAGCTGCGTGCCGACCGGAACTAGAGGCGTACCTACCGGATTGGCTGTCGGGTTCGGCGTCAGCGCTGCTTACGCACGGTTAGAGCTCTTTACGCACATGGGGCGACGTTGGTAAGCACGATCGGAACGCACACGATCACAAACGACCTGATCGATGCGTAACCTGTTGCGAAGGATCTTCGGCGGGTCCCCGGATCCCGCCCCTTCTGATGCTGATGAGAGCAGCGGTGAAACGTATTCGGCTCTACGACGCCGAGCTCTCTCCATCCAGAGAACGGACATCGGCATTCCCGAACCGCCACCCGAAGCCCCTGTCTGGGGCATACTGATGGAGACCGGTTATCCTGGGGCCACGGCGACCCTGCTCGCGCTCGGCGATGGTACGACGAGCCTCTATCTCAGCACCGGTGGAGTGGTCATCGGCGGCCATGCCCATCAAAACGTGCGAGAGGCCAACGCCGAGTTCGTCGAGACCGCGAACCGGTATTACGAGCACATGACGCCCACGGACTCGTTTCTGCTACCGGCGGAGGGACACACCCATTTCTATGCGTTGACCGATTCCGGTGTTCTCAGCGGGGTAGGCCGCGAGGACGACCTCGGTCTTGGTCGGCACCGTTTATCGCCTCTGTTCCATGCTGGACACCAGGTGATCACGCAGTTGCGGATCATCTCGGAGGACGCGGATAGAGGCGATCAAGACGGCGCTCAGGACTCGTAAGGGAGCCCCTCGAGCGCCCGCTTCACCCGCTGGATGGCAGGTGGGATGACCTCACCTATGCTCGTCCACACCCGCAGTGTCACCGTCCTATCGTAGCGCGTCTTGCCCTGGTTGATCAGGATCACCCGACTCCCGGACCGGAGCGCCAGACCAACGAGGGAGGACGCGGGCTCCACCATCAGGGAGGAGCCCAGCACTAGCATAAGGTCGCAGTGGCGAGCGTGATGTTCGGCTAGGGCCAGCTCTTCGTAGGGCAAAGAATCTCCGAAGTTCACCACCGATGAGACGAGCCGGCCGCCGCAGACGGCGCAGACCGGCTGGCCTCCTATCGGCTTCTGGGTGCGGTAGCCCGGCCCCCACCGGCTCCTGTCCCATCCCACCTCTCGCCGGGTGTAGGTCCTTTGGCAGCCGAGGCAGCGCATGAGCTGTCCGTTGCCGTGCAACTCCGCCAGGAGCTCCGGACGTATGCCGGAGCGGCGGTGGAGGTTATCCGTGTTCTGGGTGATGAGGAACCGCAACCTGCCGAGCCGCTGGAGCTCGACGAGGGCCAGGTGAGATGAGTTGGGCTCGATCTGGTCCGGGGGTATCCGCCAACGTGGTGCTGGCAGGCCGGCGTCGCGCCGCGTCCACACCCCATCGGGGCCGCGAAAGTCGGGGATGCCTGAGTCGGTGCTGATGCCCGCTCCCGTGAAGGCGACGATGCTTTCGCACTCGATAACCCACCGGGCGATCGTTTCGATGTGCTGTTCCAGATTCTTTCCCTCGATCATGGTTAGCACCATACCATCGCGAGGGCCGTGAAGGTTCATCTGCGTGCGTAGCTGGCCCTCCTCGCGTGGAGATCGAAGGCTTCGACGGCCCGCTCAGTTCCGTTTTCGCTCCTGATCCGGCGTCCCATCGCGGCGGCCCTGGCCTGCACGTCGCGGTCGGATGTAATCCTTCGTATGGCCCTGGCCAACCGCTCGACCCCGAGCGAGCGGGGGGCTATTGGCTCGGGACCGACACCCAATTCGGCCACCCTCCACCCCCAGAAAGGCTGGTCGGCGAAGAAAGGCACCACGAGGGTGGGAACGCCGGCGCGCAAGGACGCGGCCGTCGTTCCGGCCCCGCCGTGGTGTATGGCGGCCTTGACCCGCTCGAACAGCCAGTCGTGGGGCACGTCCTCCACCCTGAAGACCGTATCCGGTAGCTCAGCGTAGCCCATCCCTCCCCAGCCGGTAGCCAGTATCCCTCTCTGTCCCGTGAGTTCTAGCGCCTGCAGCACGAAATTGGTCAGCCTTGTGGCGGCGATGTTGTTCATGCTGCCGAACCCGACGAAGACGGGAGGCGGACCCGAGTCGAGGAAGTCGATCAACTTCCGGGGCGCTCGCCATTCACCCGGCCGCTCCAGAAACCAGTAACCGGTGGTGTGGAGCCATTCTCCCCAGTCCGGCGGTTGCGGCAATACGCTGGGGCTCCAACCGTGGAGGATGGGCTCCCTGTGCCTGATCATCTCCCCAAAGGGTCCCCGGAAGGACGTAGAGAGCCGGAGGTGTTCCTCTATGGCTCTGCTCGCCGGCGTCCTGAAAGACTGCCAGAAGAGCTGTTCGGAGAAGAGGTAGGTGAGGTAATTGTAGAGACCGCCCAGGGTCCTCCTGGGGCGCAGCTTGCCTATGGGCACAATAGAGCTGGGGAAGTGCCTCGTGCGGCTGAACAGGGGGTAGAGGGCGGCCCCAACCCGTGGGACTTCGAGCGCCTCGGCGATGAAGTACCCAAGGAATCCGACCGGACTGTAAACGATAACGTCCGCGTCGCGGCACGCCGCCAGATACTCCTCTAGATTCTGTTCCATCCGCGATCCGAGGACGCGTCTGAAGCGGCGCGCGAAGCGGACGGGGTTGTTGCCCGCTTCCAGGAGGTCTGACACGAGATGGTGCGGGTCTCCGGAGATCGAATGGAACCCCAGTCCCCTGTCATGGACGAACTGCTGGTAGGCCGCCGGGGCCGAGATGCGGACCTCATGGCCGGCGGCTTCGAGCCCTAACCCGAAGGCGACGTAGGGTTGCACTTCGCCCCGCGAGCCGCCCGTGGTGATAGTTATCCGCACCGCTCTGGCCGTCTCGTTCGCTGCTACGGGTGCTCGGCCGGGGAGCTGAGTGCGACGTAGCCTACCCATCTCCAGCTCGGGTTTGTCGGGCTGCTGAAGCGCAGCAGAGCCTTGCCGAGGTAGACGCCAGGAACGATCAGCACCAGTTCGTCCAGGATGGCACGGATCAAGAACCCTGGGTTCTCGTCCATGTCGTAGTCGATCTTGAGCACCCGGCGATCGGGGTCGACCGCGCCTGCGCCTGCGTAGGTGCGGAAGCGGAAGGCGGCGTAGCGACCATCTCGCAGGCTCAGGAACTGGTAGTCGGGCCACAGGAGTTTGGACGGCAGGCGGGCGCTCGGCAGCATGATGTTGTCACCCGTCGCCGTCTCGGCATCGAATCGCTTGCCGAGCCATGGCATCCACAAAGACGAGAGCCTCCGGAGTACCACGTCGCTGAAGGCGAAGGTCGCCGGCGTTATGGGAAGGCCGCTCAAAGGCCCGTCGATTCCCGGTTCCGGCAGTGTACCCAGCCGGAAGATGCGATCTAGGCTGTCGTGGACCTCGTCGCGGCATCGACCAGCACGCATGCGCGCCAATCTGAACTGGTTCCAGGTTTGGCGCCGCGCGAGGTCGGGATCCGACTCGGCCAGCGCTCGAAGCGCCCTGACGTAGCGCTCGATCTCTCCAGCGCGCGGTTCGAGCGGGTCGGGTTGCAGCGTCAGTAACTCTTCTTCTCTCTGGCTCACCCTCATCCTGCTGCTCCTAAACTAGGCTTTTGGACCATGATTGTAGTGGATGAGAATTGGGTTGGGCCACAAACCGCGACGGCGCCCATCGTGGCCGCTCGTCCGTCACCCCAGCGTCGGTTACGGCCAGATGAGGAACGTCCAATTCTCGTCTGTGACTCGGGCAGGAAGCTCTCCATAGCCGGCGTTGGCCGATCTCCTGCGCTCCTGCTACCGTGTGGGGCATGCTGGTAACGCGTTCGCGCCTCGCTCGAGAGCTGGGAAGACTCGGACTGAAGCCCGGCGGTGTGGTGATGGTCCATTGCCGGATGAGCGCTCTGGGCCACGTGGTCGGCGGCGCGGAGAGCGTCGTGCGCGCCCTGCTCGATGCTCTGGGACCCGAAGGTACCCTCATGGCCTACACGGGCTGGCAGGACGCGCCGCCCGACGACCTTGACGCCCTCGACGAGGAGGCGAGGCGGGACTATCTCGAAGGACAACCGGCCTACGACCCGCGCGTCGCCCTCTCCCGGCGCGACCACGGCCGGGTACCCGAGGCGCTGAGGACCTGGCCTGGCGCGCTCCACAGCGGGCACCCCGAGGCGGGCGTGGCGGCTGTGGGGTCCCTAGGCAAGACAATCACCGCCTCTCACCCCCACGACGACGCCTACGGCGCGGGCACACCCTACGCCCGCCTCCTCGAGCTCGGTGGCCTGGTAGCAATGCTGGGCGCCCCGCTGGACACCGTGACGCTCGTGCACCACGCGGAGGCCGTGGCCGAGGTACCGGGCAAGCGCCGCGTGAGCTACCGCTACCCGGTGTTCGAAGACGGCGAGCGCGTCTGGCGGGTCTTCTCCGACATCGACACCTCCGAGGGCGCCCTACCCTACGAGCGCGTCACAGGCGAGGAGGACTACATCAAGCACATCGCGCGCTCGGCGCTCGCGGCCGGCATAGGCAGGAGCGGGCCGGTCGGGGAGGCGACCGCTCACCTGTTCGGGGCACGAGAGCTCGTCGAGCACGCGATCGGCTGGATCGAGCGCAACTTCCTGGCCTGAAGCGGTTAGCTTTTTGTTCTTGCTGAAATGCTGACCAGCTGATGTGCTGAAATGCTCGTCGTGCATAAGGCTCAAGAGCATTTTGCACGACGCTCCACGAACCGGACGAGGCGGGAGGCTCCCTCGAGCAGGTCCTCCTTCGAGGAGGCGAGGGACAGGCGCACGTAGCCTTCGCCGAGGTCGCCGAATGCGCTGCCTGGCGCGACGGCCACGTGTTCGGTTTCGATCATGGAACGGGCGAGATCCATCGACGGCATGCCGGCCGTGGAGACGTCGGTCCAAACGTAGAAGGCTCCCGAGGGTCGGCTGGACGGCAGGTCGCCGCGATCGAGGATTTCGAGCAATTCGTCGCGGCGCTCCCTGTAAGCATCGCGCATCTCGCCCACGACCTGTTGGGGACCGTTCAGGGCGGCAAGGGCCGCCATCTGGGTCGGGGTGTTCACGCAGGAGACGATCGGCTCCTGCATCCCGGTGAGGATGGTCGCGAGATCGGGCGGCGCCACCAGGTAGCCCACCCGCCAGCCGGTCATCGCGTAGACCTTCGAGAAGGAGTAGACCGAGACCAGCCGGTCATCAGGGTCGGCCACCGCCCCGACGCTGACGAAGGTGTCGTCGAAGACCAGCTCATCGTAGACCTCATCGGCGATAAACCACAGGCCTCGGGAGCGGGCGAAGTCGAGCAAGGTCTGGGCGAGTTCGCGGGGCAGCACCGTCCCGAGGGGGTTCGACGGGCTGTTGACGAGGATCGCGCGGGTCCGCGGCGTCACCAGGCGCTCGAGGTCTTCGATGCGGGGCAGGAAATCCCCCTCTGCTACGAGCGGGTAGGGAAGCACACGCGCCCCGAGCAGGTGCGCGATCATGCGAAAGTTGGGCCAGGCCGGGTCTGGCAACAACACCTCGTCCCCCGGCTCGAGCAGGGCGCGAAGCACCAGGTAGAGGGCCTGGATGCCTCCCTGTGTAACCACCACCTGATCCGGGCTCGCTTCGTAGCCGTTGCGCCGGGCGACCTTCTCCGCCAGGGCTTCGCGCAACCCCGGAAGCCCCGCGTTGGGGGCGTAGCGGGTGTGACCAGCCTGCGCGGCCTCGTGGGCGGCTTCGATGATGTGCGAAGGCGTGGGAAAGTCGGGCTCCCCCACCTCGAGGTGGATAGCTTCGGGGTCCTCCCAGGCCAGGTCCATGATCTCGCGTATGCGCGAGACGGGCATGGAACGGGCGATCGTCGAAGGGAGCACGGCCTCGTTACCGATTCTAGTCTCCTGGGGGCGCAATGATCCTCCTCCTTTGTCTCTCACCTTTACCATCCCCGCCTCACACCAGATGAAAACAAGGGGAGCGGCAAGCCGGAGCTTCGCGTGCACAGGGCTTGGCAAGGGTCAGATTAACAGCGGGGCATCCCGAAGAGCTTCTCTGGTATCCATGAGACGGATTGGAGAGGATGCATTTCGGGAATAGATCTCTGTGGCACCAAGGATACAAGGTGCCGGATCATCTCAGGAGGAGGATTCGTATGAGCAAGGAAACGCCGGGGTTAGAACAAAGGGGCGTAGAGATCGTTCCCAAAGGCGAGCGGACCGTCGGTTTTTGGGATCTATTCGTGATATGGGGTGGGTTCTCCATCATCATGACGAACTTCTTGCTCGGGGCGCTCGGGGTCGGCGTGGGCATAGGTCCAGCCATCATCGCGCACATGATAGGCATCCTGATCGTCGCCGGGGTCGTATGGTTGGGGACGATAATGGGGTCCGAGCAAGGGATCGCCGGAACCGTGGCCATGAGGTCCGCTTTCGGGATCAACGGGCGTTACATCGCTTCCGTCGTGATGTTCATAGTGGGGGTCGGCTGGTTTGGGGTCCAGACGGGTATGGTCGGTTCGGCCGCGTACGAGATAGTGAAAAACCTCGTTCCTGCTGTCGCCTTCACCCCGAGGGTGTGGATGGTGATCACGGGCGTCTTGATGGCTTCGGTGGCGATCTTCGGCTACCAGGCCATCGTCTGGCTCAATCGTCTGGCCATACCGGGGTTGGTCGTGCTCCTGGCCTGGCTGACGTACAAGATCTTTGCAGTCTACAGCGATAAGTTGGACTCGTTTCAGGCACCCGGCGACATAACCTTCTTCGCCGTCATCAATCTGCTCCCGGCAGGGATGGCAGCGGCCCTCATCCTGGGCGCCGACTACGGCCGGTACGTCAAGTCGGAGCGGGCGGCCCTTGGGGCTCCGTTGAGTGTAATGGTCTTCTTCGCGGTCATCGCGTTCTTGGGGGTTATTTCAGCTGCAGTAGCAGGGAATTGGGACCCCGTCCAGATCTTTGTCGACCTCGGTCTGGGTGTGTTTGGTCTATTGATGCTGATCCTGGCGGCCTGGACTACGAACGTGACCAACATCTACGTTGCCAGCCTGGCCCTGGCCAACATGACCGGCTGGCTACGGGTCAGGACATCGACCATAGCTTCCGTTGTCGGCATTCTGTTGGCCGTGGCCGGGATCTACTCGTTTCAGGGCCTGGTCAACTACCTGACCCTGATCACGGCGCTGCTGATCCCGACCACCGGGGTCCTGGTGGTAGATTACTTCATCCGCAACAGGCGGCAGATGCTGGCGGAGGAACTGTTCAAGGGCGAGGACTCCGTCTACTGGTTCTACAAGGGATGGAACATCCGCGCCGTCATCGCGTGGGCGGCCGGCGCGATCGTCACGTTCGCGGTCCCTGATTCTTGGATCCCCGCCCTCTCGGCCATGATCGTCTCCGGCGGCCTCTACTACCTGCTAACGATGAACACGGAGACCGTGACGAGTAAGAACCTGACGGAAACCGCCTCCAGATAAGGAAGAGACAAGAGCCCTACTCCCTACGAAGCGAGATGGGGGAATAGGGTTTGCGCGGTGCCGCCGCGCACGCGGGCGAGATTCGCAGAGTCCAGATCTGGGAGAGCCGCGGGGGCCAGGTCGAGCATGGTTCGGTAGCCGGGCACGTCGCGGGTCCAGGGGTAGTCGGAGGCCCAGAGCAGGCGCTCTGGTCCGAAGGCTTCGGCGAAACGGCGGATCACCGGGAACAGGTCAGGGTACGGGGGATCCTGCGTGGAGAGGGCGTACTGGCCAGAGACCATGAGGTGGACGCTACCGGCCTCGCTGAGCCCGAGCACCTGCTGCACGGTCGACTCGGGGAAGGGGTCGTCGAAGCGCGGCCGGCGGTGCTGGTCGATCCACATGTCGTGCGGGCAGAAACCAAGGTGATTGAGGACTACCCGCAACTCGGGCAGTTCGCGGACGACGTCGGGCAGCAGTGGCAGCTGGTCGGGGGGCAGGTAGGTCCACAGTAGCAGGCCCCGCTCGGCGAGGTAGCGCAGGACCGGCAGAGCCGGGGAATCCGTCACGGGTTGCCCTGGTTCGCCAAGCCACTGGGTGCGCAGCCCGTGGAACCCGAAGCGTTCCCTTCGAGCGCGCAGGCTCTCCACGCCGCCGGAGCCACCAGCTCGCAGTTCGGCGGGCGAGGCGACGGCGATGGCGGCGAAGGTCCTGGGGTGATCGGCGAGAACCCTGGCAACGTAGTCGTCGTGGTCGTCCAGGGGGACGAGCACCGCGGCATCCACCCCGTTATCCGTCATGAGCTCGAGCAGATCCTCCACCGGGGCATCACGGCCGGCCGGCGCCAACTCGTCGACGCCCCGCAACGAGGTCGCCGCCGGGCGGAAGACGTGCGCGTGGGCGTCGATGACACCGGCAGTGGTCATCGTGGGATCTCCTCGTATCCGGCTTCGAAAGCGTCCCTGGAACAGTAGGCCCTGGCGAGGTGGGTGTAGATCCCGACCGCCTGATGAACCGCCGGGATCGAGACCCACTCGTCGGCGGCGTGGGCGCGGCGCAGCACGCCGGGTCCGAGGGCAGGCAGGGTGGGCAGATCCTGGACCGCGTCAAACCATGACGCGTCCGTGGTACCGGGGAAGACTGCCTTCGGGGGGTCGGTACCCAAAACCTCCAGGCACGCCGCCCGCGCCGCCTCGACGAGTGGGTCGCCCGGGGCGACAAGGGTGGCTGGCAGCCAATCGTTCGGCGGCTGGTCGAACTCTAGCTGGAGGTCGGCCCCGGTCTTCCTGGAGACCCGTCCGGTCACGGCGGTGAAAGCCTCGGTCACGTCCTCTCGCCTCATTCCGGGAAGCAGTCGCACCTCAGTGTCCACGGCCATCACCCCAGGTATCACCCCGAAACCAACGCCACCGCTGTAGGCCAGTCCGGTGTTGACCGTCGGCGTCCAGCCGCTGAGACCGTGCGCGTTTTCGGGGGTCTCTACGTCCAGTGTATCGGCGACCGCGGTGACGAGGCGGGCGGCGTCCACCCCGGTGTTGCGGGTGTCGAATTCGTCGGACAGACTCGAATGTCCCTGCCTGCCGCGGGCGAAAAGACGCAGCCTGGCGATGCCGCGGCTCACCAGGTGCAGCCGGTCGTAGTCCTCCCCGATACCGCCAGGTTCGCCGATGACGACGCCATCGGCATCCAGGGGAACATTTTGGGCAACGTGGTGGGCGCCGTAGGCGGAGCCGTTTTCCTCGTCGGCCGTGAAGAGCAGGCTGAGCCGACCGCGGGACGGGGCGTCATTGGCCACGCGCGAGACCGCCACAAGCATCGCGGCGAGGGCGCTTTTCATGTCGGCGGAGCCGAGGCCGTACAGCCGGTCTCCCTCGACGTCCGCGCCGAAGGGATCGACGCTCCATTCAGCGTCGGCGATGGGCTTGGTGTCGAGGTGGCCCGAGAGCACGAGGTGCCGCCCTCCTTCTCCGAAATCCAGGGTGAGGAGCAGGTTAGGCCTAGACTCGTGTCTGGCGATGACCCGTGCTGCGGGGAGTTGCAGCGCCGACAGCAGGTCATGCACGGGCGCGGCGACGGCACGCTCGTCGCCGGGCGGGTTGGGACTGGGGGTGCTTACCAGCTCCCTGGCGATGTCGAGGACGTCCTGACCCTGCGGAGTCATCACTTGTAGCGTGCGGCCCAGTCCACGCCCTGCCAGGTCTGCACGTTCACCGGGTCGAGCCGGAACAGCCAGCGCGGTTTATCCAGGGTGGGCTCGAGGTACTTCGGGCCGTTCTCGCCCAGGTAGCGGGTGCTCATACGTTCGGCGATGGGCACCCACCGGCCGCCGACGTTCGGCTCCTCGACCAGGTGGGCGGCGCACTGCGCCACGACTTTACGCAGCCCCTCCGGTTCATCGATGCTGATCGCACACCGTGAATCTTCGGCCAGGTAGTTTGCCCAGGCTGACTTCTCGCGGGGAATCACCCAGAACGAACTACCATCCCACTCGTGCCAACATGGCACCACGTAGGGCCATCCCTCGTCATCGAGGCAGGCCAGGCGGGCGAGGTGCGCCTCGGCCAGGAACGTGGAGATCTCCGTCTCGTCCAGACCGCCCACCCGTCCGCGCCAGCTCTCGTCGCTCATCGCCGCCTCCTCCCATCGAACCTTTCCCTTCCCTTTATCCCCGCGAGGTCTCCCCGGTCAAACGTGATCCGAACGCTCGGCAACCTCTTTCTTGGCGCTCACGGCGAGCTCGTCGGCCCGGTCGTTCCCGCTCTTGTGCGCCCCAACGCTCCTGGAGTGCCCCTTGACCTTCGTCCACCGCACTTCCCGGTGGCGCTGCATCGCCTCGAGGAGCCGCTCCCACAGATCCCTGTTCGCCACAGGCCCTTTGCGGTGGTTGAGCCAGCCGTTCTCCCGCCACTTCCTGTACCAGCCCCTTCTCATGCAGTTGACGAGGTAGGAGGCGTCGGAGTAGACGGTCACGGTATGGCCCTCATCTATGGTCTCGAGCGCCACGCACGCGGCGGTTATCTCCATCCTAAGGTTGGTGGTGTCCCGCTCGGAGCCGCTGATCTCCCTGATCTCCCCGTTCCAGAAGGTGATGACGGCCCCGTAGCCTCCGGGACCGCGGGAGCCCGTGGACGCTCCATCGGTGTAGACGTGGGCTTCCCACCCGGACGAGGACGCCGGTTCTCCGCTCGTCCCAGGTCTCACTCGCCCCCCTGGGACCCAAGGAGCCGGACGATCAGGTGCAGCCGCTCGACCTCCCGCCTCGCGTGCTGGAGGTCGAGATCAGCCCTCGCCCGGGCGGCCTCCAGACGGCGGTGCTCCTCGGTGTCGAGCAGGCCGTCGAGGTAGAGGCTCGCCGTCCTCTCGTTCTTGGCCTCCAGGATAACGTCGGCGTTGTGCAGGCGAACCGTCCTGACGTGGTCGATGAGCTCGCGGTCGGCCCTCGCCTGGTCCTCCATGGCGGCGCCCAGCCGCCGGTAGGCCGCGTTGATCTCCTCGATGAGCCCATCGCTGGCCATCAGCGCCTCCTCCCGTTTCAATACCTTCTGTCCGAGCTTCGGTCTGCACCCCGGTCGCTGGCGATATCAAGTGTCGGATAAGAGTACGAGATCTTTCCGGTCCCGCACACCCCACGTTCGTCCAGAATGATCACATCCCGAGACGTCTTCCCTCGCCTGAATGCTCGGATGTCAGCGAGATTCCTTTAGAGCAGTTTGCAACGGGGTTCGACCCCTTTGCAAGCAGTCAGCGAACGCTGCCACTCTCCTCCAAACGGAACACAGGGCAGCGCGGCGCGAGGGCGGCGAAGGCCTCGGGCAGTGCCACTTTATCCTTCGGCAGCCCGTAGGCCTTTCGGAAGAACGGGATGCCACGGGGTGCCTTGTTCGGGTACTCCCTCAGAATGGGTCCGCGCTCCTCCACCGGCAGATCCTCGAGCCTTACCCGCTCCTCCCTGCGCCCGTGGGATAACAGGCCCCAACCGGCGGTCCTTGCGTTCTTGACCCAATCATCCTGCTCCGAAAGGCCGACGACGTAGCGACGACCATTTACCACGAAGGGGGTGACGGGCGTCGCGCGCATCTCGCCGCTCACACGGCCAGGTACCGAGAGCACCCGCACCGATCCCAACGCAAACCCCCTGCTCTGCAAGGCCACCATAATGCGGTTCACTGGTCTCAGCCACCAGGGCAACTTATCCACGTCGGATGCGTCATCTCCTTTCGAACCGCACCGCAGTGGGTGCATGGATCGCCGTTGCAAGGTCCACGGGATGCCTGCGAACAGAAGTGATTATAGCTTGTGTATCAACCGAAGTGTCGTTCTGGAGTATGCCGTCAGGAAGACAAACTACTACCGGGTCGGTAGATCCGCCGCTCCAGCACCACTTGCCAAGAATCCGAGGGTGTCGTCGCGGCCATTCGTCGCCCTTTCTGCTCCTCCGAGCACGCATGCGGCCACAACCCGTAGCGTCGTGCTCCTCTGCTACTCCTCGATAGAAGTCGGGTTCCCTCATCTGGCTACAAAGGACCGGCGGTCAACGCTTGATCCGGGCGCTGGCTGGTGTTAAATGATCCCTAGCAAGAAACGTTGGAGGTTCGGAAGGGTTTGTGGCCGCCGTGAAGGAAACGGGATCTGAGGATCAGGGCGTCTCACCCGCGAGGCGTCTTGAACTACTTGCAGGTATCCCGGCATTCTCGTACCTGCCCGCTCCGGTACTGGAGGAGCTGGCATCGCTCCTTACGGAGGAGCGTTTCCGGCCCGCCGATACCGTCGTGGCCGAGGGCGATGCGGGCGACCGACTGTACCTGATCGTGGAAGGCAGGGCCGAGGCATCGACGGTCGAAGCTTCGGGTACCGTACCCCTGGCGACGCTGGGGCCGGGAGAGCTGTTCGGCGAGATCTCCCTGCTCGAGCCTCGAAACGTCCGGCAAGCCACGGTGACCGCCGTCGAGCCTCTATTGTTGCTGAGCCTGCGCGCGGCCGAGCTCCGCCGGACTCTCGACGCACATCCCGAAGCCCGACCTGCCATCGAAGGGTTGGCAGACAACCTGTTGGTCACGAAGGTACTCAAGCAAGCAAGCCCCTTCTCCACGCTGGACGGCGAGCGGTTGCGGCACCTCGCGGCCAGGCTCGAACGGCTCGATGTGCCCCCCGGAGAAGACATCATCCGCCGCGGCGAAGCCGGCGAAGAGTGCTACGTGCTCTTGAGCGGTCGCGTGGAGGTGCTCGCTGCGGCAGCCAGCGGCGAACACAAACTGGCGACGCTGGATCCCGGCTCCCTCTTCGGGGAGGCGGCCCTGCTCACCGACGAACCGCGCAACGCCACGGTGAGGACCCTCGAGGCTTGCACGTTGCTCGTGCTGCGTCGGAGCGACCTCCTGGAGGTGCTCGGTGAGAATCGGCAAACGCGAGAGCGGATGCTCGAGCTCGTGCGGATGCGGGATCGCCCGCGTTGGATGCGCGGGATAGAGGTGCACCACCGCACCACGCTCACCGGAGAGACCATCACGACCCTCAAGGATCCCACGCGTGATGCCTACTATCGCCTCTCACCCGCAGGATGGTTCGTCTGGCAACGCCTCGACGGCGAGCATACCCTGCGCGATCTTACGTCCGAGTACCAGGCCAAATACGAGGCACCCGCGTCGCAGGCCGTCCTGGAGGCGGTGGTCGGACTGGTGGCGGCGGGTTTCGTGGAGGGGGTCAAGCCGAGCCCCGAAGTAGAAGATACCGCCGGGCCCATGCTTTGGCAGCGTCTGCGAGCAGCTCTACGGCGCCTCCGGGAGTAGCGTGCGCGATGAGGTTCGGCCTCATGGCGAGCATCTCGGATCGGTGTTTCCGCTTCAGTCCTTGGGACGCATTAGCTTGGAGATAAAGGGACGCAGGGCGTAGAAAACGGAGAAGGCGATCCCGGAGAGGATGTAGAGGCTCTGGTCGTCCAGGCCGAGGGAGACGAATCGGATAGCCATGACCAGGGCGGCGAGGACGAAGATAACCGGGGTCATATCTATATAGCGCTCCTCGTCTTCTGGCCTCTGCTCCTCGACTTCGGCACCGAGACGCGTGAGGGCAGAGCGTCCCTCGCCAGGCAGACGTCCCTCAACCACGACCTTGCGTCTTTTGAGAATCGGGTGGAGTACGTGCTCGATCTCGCCCATGGAGGAGCGGTAGAGTGCCCTTTGCAAGCCACTTTCGTCCACCTCTCTGCCGCGCACCTGGCCAAGGGACTTTGGATCGAGTAGTTCCGCGCGCCAGGCTTCGAGCGCCAGGTGGACCAGGACGCCCTTCTTGGATGCGGGTGGGATCGTGAACGTCCCATCTTCCGGCCCAATCTTCGATGGGCGACTGACGGCCTGAGCTGTAGTGAGGCGGTCCTTCCGGCCGTTCGTTGTCGTGTCGAAGTCCAAGCGCCTCGTTCTTACCCCCGCCTCCCGCGAGACGTCGGCCTGCTGCGCATGCGCTCTAGGTCTTCCTCGGTGTAGTAGCGGTGGCCGTTGCGGTCCCGGTGGGCCGGGGGAAAGAAACCTCGCGTCTCACCTTTCCTTAGCCACTCGACGGAGATGCCAAGTTCGCGGGCAGCTTCGGAGATCCGATACGTCGCGCGTCCATGCCCATCCCTGTAATTAGTATAAGACATGATACGAGGCCCCGCCACAGGTATTTTTACAGATACTCTTTCCGGCTGTCATCCCCTTTGCTCCTTGCCTTGCAATCCGGGTCCTGGCTGCTACGATTGCTGAGGCCTCACGGGCCCGTAGCTCAGTCGGGAGAGCGCCGCCCTCGCATGGCGGAGGTCACGAGTTCGAGTCTCGTCGGGTCCACTCTCTTTTTTCTTCTATTTGCAGGTGAAACACAGCTCCTTAAAGGGGCCCAATTTTGGTAGCGGGTCCCTGTTGACGACAGTTTGACGACAATCCGAAGGTTTCACCAAAAGGTGCTTGTTCCGCAATGGAGCACCCCACGATGGTAATGGGATGCACTACAGAACCCTCAGGAGGCAACTTTGTACCGAGCACGCAGTTGTGAGACCTGCTCAACTAGGCGTCCTGCTGTCTGGCGAACTTGAGCTTCGAGGTTGCGTGGCTCGCTACTCATTTCTACGCCTATCATTTCCAGACTAACTCTTGCATGGTCCACCGTATGACTCTCTATCGGCGGTCGCCCCATCGCCCACCTTCCGATTAACTCAGGGTCGTGCGGTCCTCACCGAGCCGATCCAACATGGAGTCCACCCACCGCGCACGCTCGGTGTCGCCCGCGCGCGAGAACCTGTCGCGCATGACCGTGAGCTCCCTCCTAATGGCGGCGCGCTCCTTCTGGTTCTGTGCCTCATCGCCAGCTTTCTGGAAGGCCAAGGTGGCCTCCTCGTTCCTGCCCAGGCTCGCCAGTGTCCTGCCCGAGCCCCGCAGGGCGTAGGCGTCGCGCGGGTATCTCGAGAGGACCTCCTCGTAGAGGTCGAGGGCCTCCGTTGGCCGAACCTTATCTTGCAGTACCGCGGCAAGGCCCACCTTGGCGAAGCGGCTGTCGTCGAGCTCTAGGGCCCGCTGGTACGTCTCCTCCGCCGCGTCGAGGTTTTTCTGGAACCGGTACACTCGGGCCAGCCTGGTGAGCACCTCCGAGTTGTTGGGCTTGAGTTCGGCCGCTCTCTCCAATGCCGCTGCGGCTATCGGGTAGTCGGGATACCGTCCCTCACTCGCGGCGATCCCCACCGCGCGCGCCTCCCAGAAGCTTGTCGTCGCTTCTATGCTGCGGAACTCCGCCTCGCGTTCTTCCTTCCGCGCCCGTTCCTTCTCCCCCTGGCGACGCTCCCTCTCTGCTCTGGCCTCGGC
>JBKPNW010000135.1:0-4587 GCA_046732815.1 Actinomycetota bacterium
GGGCCTCGTAGTACTCGAAGTTGCGCGCCTTGGCCTCCGGTGAGAACGCATCCCCTCTCAGGTATAGCGCCAGCACCAGGTCGGCCTGCTTGACGACCTGCTTGCGGTAGAGGTCGAAGTAATGATGGTGCAACATCAGCGGGTACTGATCTGGGCCCGTGCGCGCGAAGTCCCAGACCGCATGCTCGGTGAACTGCTCGGCTTGGGGATGCACCCCGAGCTTCTCATCGTAGGGGACGAACATGGCCTCGGCCGCGTTCCGCCAGGCGGCCGCCTCATCCAAGTCGACCCCAAGCTCCTGGGCACGATCCGGGTTGCGCTCGACGGCGTCGGCCGCTGCCCACAGGTTCTTCTGCGCCATGAGGTTGGTGTAGACGTTATTGTCGGCGATGGCACTGTACTCGTCAGGGCCGGTGACACCGTCGATGCGGAAGCGGCCGCGGGCGTCGTAGTGGCCCAAAGAGAGCCAGAGCCAGGCAGTCTCTACGAGCAGCTCAAGGCCGGCCTCGAGCTCGAAGGTGTCGTCGCCGGTGGCCACGAGGTAGCGGACGATGGCGGCGGCGATGTCGGCGTTGATGTGGAAGGCGGCCGTGCTGGCCGGCCAGTACTTCGAGATCGCCTGACCGCGGATGGTACGCCAGGGGAAGGAGGCCCCTACTAACCCCAGCATCTTCGCACGCTCGCGGGCCAGGTCGAGTGTGGCGTGGCGCCACCGGAGCGCGTCGCCGGCGGCGTGCGGGACGGTGTAGGTAAGGGGCTGCAGGACGAACGTCTCGGTGTCCCAGAACGTATGTCCGTCGTAGCTCGGGCCGGTCAGTCCCTTGGCTGCTATCGCCCGCCCCTCCGCACGAGCACCAGCCTGCAGGATGTGGAAGAGCGCGAAGCGGACCGCCTGCTGTAGCTCGTCGTCACCCTCGAGCTCCACGTCGGCGCGATCCCAGAAGTCGTCGAGGTAGTCGCGCTGGGCGCTTAGGAGCCCCTCCCAGCCGCTGCGCGCTGCAGCGGCGAGGGCCGCCTCGACCTGGTCGCGCACCGATGGCAGAGAGCGCCGGCTCGACCAGCCGTACCCCAGAAACTTCACCAACCGAAGACGCTGCCCCGGCTCGATCTCTGTGGCGACCGTCACCCTACCGAGATCCTCGCTGCTCTCTGCTGTCGTCTGTGTGGTAGGCGGTCCTTCGACGAAGTGATCCATCCCCGCTGCCATCCGCAGGCCGCTCTCTTTCGTGGAGTGCACGAGCACGACCCGGGCGTCGTGGTCGGAGAAGTACTCGGAACTCAGTGCCGAGCCCACTCCTGAGCTGGCACGAGGATCGTCCTTAATGGCTTCAGGCAGCGGCTCGTTGGTCACCAGCTCGGACTGCACCACCAGTCTCGCCGGGGCGCCAAGCGGCTCGACCTCATACAGGATGGCCGCGACAGCACGCTGCGCGAACGAGACGAGGCGCACTGAGGACACTCGCACCGCCTGCCCGGCTGGGGAGATCCACTCGGCCTGGCGTCGCAGCACTCCAGCACGCAGGTCGAGGACGCGCTCGTGGGCGCGAAGGCGCCCGTAACGGACGTCGAACGGCTCGTCGTCCACTAGCAGCCGGATGATCTTGCCATTGGTCACGTTGACCAACGTCTGGCCGACCTCCGGATAGCCGTAGCCCGCTTCGGCGTGGGGCAGCGGATGCGTCTCGTAGAAGCTGTTGAGGTACGTGCCCGGCAAGCCGTGAGGCTCACCCTCCTCGAGGTTCGCCCGCAGACCAATATGCCCGTTGGAGAGGGCGAAGATCGCCTCTCTCTCAGCCAACGTGGACAGGTCCAGCTCGGCCTCGCGCACTACCCAAGGTTCAGGCGAAAAGGAACGGTGCTCGGTCATCAGTCCTCCAGTAGCTCGGAAAGATCGGAGACTATGATGCTCGCACCGTGCTCGCGCAACGCCTCGGCTTGACCGGCGCGGTCCACGCCGACGACGCAGGCGAAGTTCCCCGCCCGTCCGGCTTCCACGCCAGCGAGCGCATCCTCGAAGACCGCAGCCTCTCGGGGAGTCACGCCTAGCGCCCGCGCGCCAGCCAGAAAGGTATCGGGGGCTGGCTTCCCCTTCAGCCCCTCACGCTCAGCAACCACCCCGTCGATACGGGCCTCGAAGAATTTTTCAATGCCGGCAGCAGCCAGCACGTCACGGGTGTTGGCGCTAGCCGAAACAACGGCGCGGCGCAGACCCGCCTCGCGTGCCGCCTGAAGGTAGTGCACCGAGCCGTCGTAGACCTCCACGCCACTTTCGCGGATCAACCGTAAAACTAGTTCGTTCTTGCGGTTACCCAGCCCGCGAACGGTCTCGGCGGCCGGTGGGTCACCGGATTCGCCTTCGGGCAGTTCGATGCCCCGCGCAGTGAGGAACGACCGCACCCCGTCGTAGCGCGGCTTGCCGTCCACGTACCGAGTGTAATCAGCGACCGGATCGAACGGGACGAACTCCTCCCCTGTTCGCGCCGCCCGCTCGCGCAAGTACCCGTCGAACATCTCCTTCCACGCAGCGGCATGGACCGTGGCCGTCCGGGTCAGTACCCCATCCAGATCGAACAGGCATGCTCGCACGCTATCCGGTAAACCGATCACAGCGAACCCGTCTGTGTGGTCCCGCGACTTGTCTCTTCCACACACCCTGCCTTTTGACGCTTCCCCTTATTCCCTTGGCTTCCCGACATGGTTCTTGCCCTCCCGACAGGATTTCAAATCTTGTCTCAGGGTTTCCCGAACGCAAACTAGGAAGCAGGTAGGCAGAAGCGCAGACACAGCCGAGCCCTAATGCGCAGTGCGTGGTGTGACCTCGTAGAAAAGTGTGCAGCAACCTGAGTGAATCTCCTGAAATACTGGGAAAAGCGTTGACGCAGAAATACGCGCGTTTGCAGGCATTTTGCACGCCCCGGAAAGCTCCAGCAAACTATCAGACCGCCTTTGCACGGCGGAGGTCAGGGTCCGAATCTCCTCGGCTCCACTTTGTTTTGTCGCTATTTGCAGGTGAAATTTAGGGTGTTCACCAACTCAACGCTTGCTATACAAGCTCTGCTGCAACAACCGTGCAGCAACGTAGAGAGGAACATGCGAAGGCAACTGTAAGCGGCCAGAAGCACTTCGAGGCCTTCGAGGAGATAGCCTAACCCTACCTTCTCCACCGCTCACTCCCCTTTTCGGCAAAGCCTATCCGTTCGAGAAGGTTGATCCATCCACCGAGATGGGTTTTTGGCGGGTGCCGAGACCCGGCACTTTCGCCCATCGACCGAATGGCCCCAGGAGCGGGCCGGCAGATCCTACTGTGCCTCGGGTGGTCTGGGCGTAGAATCGAGAGCCGTGAGCAGATTCAAGGACAGAACAGCTCTGCTGACAGAGTCCTCGTTGCTCCTTGCGGTACTCTTCCTCGGCACCAACCCCGTGGCGGTTAAGGTAGCCGTCTCGGAGGTCCCGGCGTTGCCTTTCGTGGCCATGAGGTTCACCATTGCGGGACTCCTGCTCATGATTCTCTTACTTATGCTGGGATTGGACAGGCCGGGTGGGAGGGACTTGCTCTCGATGGCAGGTATAGGCCTGGTTGGCGTGGGGATGAACAACGTCTCCTTCACCTTGGGGGTGAGCATGACCACGGCCTCTGACACTGCCCTAATCTACGCTGCCGTGCCCATCTGGGGTATTCTCCTCGGCCTTGCGCTGGGCTTAGAGAGGCCGACCCGCTGGGGCGTTGTGGGGGTGGCTCTCGCCTTCGTGGGCGTCGGCGTCGTAGTGTACGGGGGACTCGGGGGAGGGGGAGGTACGAGCCTGGAAGGCGACCTACTGGTCGTGATCGCCACCGTGTGCTGGGGCTCCTACGCCGTGCTCTCGCTGCCGCTGTTAAGGAGGCACCCGCCTCTGGTCGTGGCGGCCTTCACCATGCTCTTCGGCGGCCTCGCCGCAGTTCCTTTCGCCCTCCCTGGCTTCATGTCCGCCGAGTGGGATGAGGTAGGCAGGGGAGCGTGGGAGGCGGTGGCCTACTCGACTCTGCTGGTCGCGGCCTTCGGTTTTTACGCCTGGCAGAGGGGGGTATCCTTGGTAGGGGCCAACCGGGTCTTGGTCTACCAGTACCTGATCACCTTTGTTGGGGTCGTCTCGGGTGTGGTGCTGCTCGGTGAGATCCTCTCGGCGAACAAGATCATCGGGGGAGTGGTCATACTCGGGGGCGTATACCTGGCCAGGCGGCGGTAAATACGTAACGGATAACTCTGGAATTCATGTCCAGAAAAGCGCCTCTGGCCTTAAGCGCATTTTCTGCGACTTCAGAGGAATAGGATCCCCCTCCCAGAGAGGCAGCCGATCTAGGTGAGAGCCTCTTGGACCGGCGAAATATGTGCTCATCTCATGTAGCATGTCTCCACTATGCCGCATAAGGCCACAAGCCCTGAGGCTTCACGGCTACCAACGCGCGAGACACCGTATTCTGAAGAAGGGAGGAAAGGGCATGACGGACTACCTGCCGGAGGTTTACCAGCACTTCGAGCGTCGCTTCCCGGCTGTGAAGGAGGCGTTCGACGCTCTGGGCGCCGCCGAGCATGACGCAGGGCCTTTAGG
>JBKPNW010000136.1:0-2976 GCA_046732815.1 Actinomycetota bacterium
TGCGCGGGTAAAGACTTTGAGCTGGTGCTGGAACTTGCCGGTCTCCCCGAAGGCGTCGTGGTAGGAGTCGAAGGTCGTGCCGCGCAGCTCGATGGCGCGCCGCAGGATGTCGCGGGTCGCGGCGTGGATGTCGTGAATCTCTTGTGCGGTGAGGGTGCTGCCTTTGCGTGTGGGATGGACGCCGGCGGCGAAGAGGATCTCGTCCACGTAGATGTTGCCGAGGCCGGCCACGACGGATTGGTCGAGCAGCATACCCTTTATGCCAGCCTTGCGCCTCAAGGCGGAGGTCAGGTATTCGACCGTGAATTCCTCAGAGAAAGGGTCGGGCCCTAGGCGTGAGATCAGGGGGTGTTTGTCTTCCTCTCCGGGCTCGTAGAGGTCGAAGTAGCCGAGCCAGAGCCGCGTGATGGCCAGAACCACGGGTTCCCTTTCGCCCCCAAACTCGAGGACCGCCGTGTTCATCCTGTCAGGCTCCGTCCACTCCGGCAGGCGCAACACCCTTCCGGAGATGACCAGATGGACTAGCCCAACAACATCCCCGAAGTCGAGTACGATGATCTTGCCCCGGCGCCCCGTCGCGCGAAGCGTCCTGCCGACGAGGCGCCGGCCGAACTCTTCAGGCTCTACGTTGGTCACGTCGGGCCTGAAGACGGCGGCCCTAAGGACCCTGCGTCCCACCGCGAGCGCGGCCACGTCCTCCGAGATGACGGTGACCTCGGGCATCTCGGGCATCTAGTTGCCTCGCAAGAGGTTCTCGACGTAGCAGGCGACGCCGTCCTCGTCTACTCCTGGCACGACCCTGTCCGCGGCCTCGCGGACCTCGCCGGTCATCCCCCCGACCGCGACCCCGTGCCCGGCGAAGCGGAGCATGTCGATATCGTTGTCCGCGTCGCCGAAGGCGAGGACACGCCCGGGCTCTATCCCCCACCGCCCGCACAGGAAGCCGAGGGCCGAGGCCTTCGTGCCTTCCAGGCTGCCGATCTCTACGTAGTGCGGCAGGCTGCGCGTGACGAAGAGGCGCCCGGCGAAGGCGCTCTTGGCCTCCTCCAGCCAGCCCTCGATGTCGTCGGGATGGTCCACGATCACGAGCTTCGTCGGTTCATCCTCTCCCTCCCTGAGCCAATCCGCCGGCGAGTCCACAACGGAGGCGCCGGGCTCGGGACGCGCCGCCGGTATGTCTGGCGCGCTGATGATGCGCCCGTCGACGAAGACGCGGGCGTGCAGATCCCGACTCGACGCCCACTCCAGCACCTCCAGGCCTAGACTCCGTGGCAACGTGCGGTGCATGAGGGTCTCCCCGTTCATCCTCCTTACCATCGAACCGCCGTAGCAGATCACGGGGTCGTCCTCCGCGAAGCCGAGCCTCCCCGCGTGCTCCCTGGCGCTCTCGAAGCGCCTCCCGGTCGCGACGACGAGCCGCATCCCCCGCTCCCTGAGACGCTGCAGTGCGGCGACGGTATCCTGCGTGATCCTCAAGTTCTTCCGCAACACGGTCCCGTCGAGGTCGAAGGCGCCGAGATCGAAGGCCAAACCGTTCTTCGCGCCTCTGTGTTCCGCGCCCAAGTGCAACCTTCCAGATGTCGTAGAGTCGTAGGGTCCCTGGTCTCCGCCGGGCGAATAGTTTGTAGCACCTTTAGAGGCGTTTTGCTGCCGGGCGGTTCGCGGACCGCCCCACGTACCGATGTTATAGTGTCTCTTGGAGGACAGGAGGTTGCTCTGAGCTAATGGCCGATCCGCCCACCGGCACCGTCACCTTTCTGTTTACGGACATAGAAGGATCCACGAAGTTGTGGGAGAAGAGTCCTAGAGGCATGCAGGCGGCACTGGCCCGTCACGACGAGATCCTGTGGGAGGCCATCGAAGAGCACGGCGGTTACGTCTTCAAGACCGTGGGTGACGCCTTCTGCGCCGTTTTCCCAACCGCCCGGGGTGCCCTCGAGTCGGCGCTCGCGGCCCAGAGGACCCTCTTCTCTGAGGCGTGGGGGGAGGAGACCGGTACCCTGAAGGCGCGCATGGCGCTGCATACGGGGGCCACCCACGAACGAGGCGGGGACTACTTCGGTCCCCCGGTCAACCGGGTGGCGAGACTGCTCTCGGCCGGCCACGGTGGCCAGGTGCTCATCTCTTCCTCTACCCAGGAGCTGTTGCGGGATCATCTCCCGCCCGAGACTCATCTGAGGGACCTTGGGGAGCGGCACCTCAAGGACCTCGCAAGGCCGGAGAGGATCTTCCAGCTTACGGCCCCCGACCTGCCATCTGAGTTCCCCCCGTTGCGGACACTGGAGCGCCTCCCGAACAACCTGCCCCTGCAGGCCACCCCCCTCATCGGGCGCGAGCGGGAGGTCGAAGCGGTCTCCGAGCGGCTGCGCAGTCCTGGGACGAGGCTCCTCACCCTGGTCGGACCTGGGGGAACGGGCAAGACCCGCGTAGGATTGCAAGTTGCGGCAGAGCTCGCGGACGATTTCTATGACGGGGTTATCTTCGTGCCGCTCGCCGCGATCACCGATCCCACGCTGGTTGCCCCGACCATCGCCAGGGCGCTGGGGCTGAGCGAGGGCGGCGCCAAGCCACCGGAGGAGTTGGTCGAAGGCTACTTGCGCGACAGGCAGACGCTACTCCTTCTGGACAACCTGGAGCAGGTCATAGAGTCGGCGCCGGTCCTCGACCGGCTGCTTTCGTCCGCCGCCGACCTGAAGATCCTGGCCACAAGCCGCATCCCGCTCGGACTCTACGGCGAGCAGGAGTTCCCTATCCCACCCCTCTCCCTGCCGGACCCCGAATCCCTGCCGCCCCTGGAAAACCTCGCCGGCTACGAGGCCGTCGGTCTCTTCGTGGAGCGGGCGCGGGCCGTCAGACCGGCGTTCTCCCTGACACGGGAGAACGCCCCCGCGGTGGTGGAGATCTGCGCCCGTCTGGACGGGCTGCCCCTGGCCATAGAGCTCGCCGCGGCCCGCACCAAGCTGCTCTCCCAGCAGG
>JBKPNW010000137.1:0-19815 GCA_046732815.1 Actinomycetota bacterium
CCGCTTCCGGTGGCGTAACGGGCCCTTCCCGCAGCGACCTGCCACGGCGCGCGCGCACCGCCACCAGGTCAGGATCTACCTCCAGCTGGACCGTCTTGCCGTTCTCGCCGCCGTACGTGACCTCCGGCATTTGCAGCCACACCCCCATTACCACTCAGCGTTCCGTGCGGAACTAGGTTCCCAACCACGTAAATACTAACAGGGCCCGATGAATCCCCGATGAAAACAGCATTTCAGCACTTCAGCATTTCAGCTGGTCAGCTTCATCGCCAAAACCTGATGCCTGATGCCCGTAGCCGCGCCTTGCACAGGTACCGACCCATCGCGAACCGCTCATGTGGCTAGGGGTGACAACAAAGAGCTGAAATGCTGAAGTGCTGACCAGCTGAAATGCGTGGGTGTGCCCAACCGCATCGCAAGATGTACTATGGTCTGGTTCCCAAGGACCCTGCGGCCGAGAGCGGGCTCGGGACAAGGAGGACGAGGTTCTGTGTCGGTGGAAGAGAACAAGGCGCTGGTTCGTCGCTTTTTGAAGGAGCTGGCCAGCGGGAATTTGGGTGTGATCGATGAGCTGCTCAGTCCGGAATTTGTCGACCGCGGCCTGCTTCCCGGTCAGGGTCCGACCCGCGAGGACTTCAAGCGTGCGGTAGCTGAGATCCTCGACGCCTTCTCTATCATCAGCTTCGTCATCGAGGAGCAGGTCGCCGAGGGCGACACGGTCGTTACCAAGTACAGGGAGAGAAGCGTCATCAGCGGCGAGTTCGTGGGCTTACCACCCACAGGAACGGAGGAGAACTTCGAAGGCATCTACATCCACCGCATCTCCGAAGGCAAGATCACCGAGGAGTGGAGCCAGGCGAACACGCTACACACGACGCTGGAGCGCCTCGAGCAGGAGCTGCGCGAGCGCGAGCGCGTCGAGCAGGAGCTCAGGGTGGCGGAGCGTATTCAGCACGCCTTGCTCCCGAGGGACTTGCCCGCGCTCGACGGCTGGGAGATAGCCCACGACTACCGGCCCGCACGAGAGGTCGGCGGCGACTTCTACGACTTCCTGGACCTGGACGACGGCGGCGTGGGCCTCGTCATAGGCGACGTCTCCGGAAAGGGGATACCTGCGGCCCTGGTGATGGCCAACACCCAGAGCGTGCTTCGCGCCATCGCCCGCAGGGGGGGCGTCGCCCCGGGACGCGTGCTGGCGGAGGCCAACGAAGTCCTCTTTACATACCTTCCGCCCAACATGTTCGCCACCTGCTTCTACGCCGTCCTCGATCCGGAGACGGGCCTCCTCAGCTACGCCAATGCTGGCCACAACCTTCCTTGCTGCTGGCACGAAGGTACGGCGACCGAACTCAGGGCGAGCGGAATGCCCCTGGGCCTCATGCCAGGCATGGACTACGAGGAGAAGGAGAGAACCCTAGCGCCAGGAGATGGCGTGCTCCTCTACAGCGACGGGCTGATCGAAGCCCACGATCCCGAGCGCGAGATGTTCGGTACTTCACGGATGGTCCAGTTTGTTGGCGAACACGCGGGCCAAGCGACGTTGATCGATTCCCTTTTGGTTGAGCTGCAGCAGTTCGCCGGAGAAGTGTGGGAACAGGAAGATGACATCACCCTGTTGACACTGCAGAGATCCCGATCCTCGGTCCCGCCTTTGGACGGTGGTACCGTAGGGTGATGTCGTGACGCAAGGCGTGGCCGGACACTACCGAGGAGTGGGTAGGCTAGATCCGAGAGATGGTCGAGATGCCGGCCATGGGCGAGCGGCGTAGCCATGTAGCCATGCGCTCCTTGTGGGGCGTGATCGTGGGCTTGTCGCTGATCCATGGGCAGCCTAGTATGCTTCGCAAACGCATCGATCCGTAACGCATGGCGCCCTCGACTACAGACGAAAAGAGCTGAAATGCTTGCAAATTGGTCCTGGACCTGTTTGCCACCTACTCACGCTTCGTAACGGTTTTCGTAACGAACCGGAGACGCTAGCGGTGTAGGATGGGGAGAATGAGTAGGTTTTGGCATTACCTGCGCCATAGAACGTCCGCCTTCGGGGTGCTGCTCATGGCACTCCTCCTGACGGTCGTCGCCTGGTACTACGTGAGCCAGACCATCGAAGTGCAGAACCGCGCCCGTTTCGAAGAGAGCACCAAGGCAACCCAGGAGGCCCTGGAGCGCCGCACCAAAGCGTACCTCGATGCTATGTACGGCGCCCGCGGACTTTTCTACGCCTCCGATTCGGTCTCCCCGCAGGAGTGGAATGACTACGTCAGGGGCATAGACCCCGCCGGCAGGTTCGCGGGCCTGCAAGCCCTGGGCTACGCCCAGCGTGTAGATCCCGAAAGTAGAAAGGCTTTCATGCGCAAGGCCAGGGAAGAGGGCCTTCCCGAGATGCGTCCCGACCTCGACCCCGGTGGGGAGCGTACCGTCTACTTCCCCGTGACTTACGTCGGTCCCCTCGGAGATGCCAACGAGTCCATGCTCGACCACGATTTCTATGCCGAGGGGCCGCACAGAGAGGCCATGGACCTGGCGCGCGACAGTGGGGAGCCGCAGGCGACCGAGATGGTCTACGTGCTCAGCGAGGCCCCTCCCGACTCCACAACGGACCTCGCCCTGCGACGGGGCTTCTTCGTCTATCTCCCCATTTACCGGGAGGGAGAGTCGCTGGGGAACGTCGCGGAGCGTCGGCACGCGCTCAGGGGGTTCATCGTGGGATCCTTCGTAAGCGATGAGCTACTGCAGGGGATCTTCAAGGGCTCCTTCGACCCAGCGATAGACTTCGAGGTCTACGACGGCTCGAACCCGGCCTCCAGCCCACTGCTCTACGACCGCGACGGCATAAAGCGCACCACCAGGAGGGGGCACGAGCCCCTCTTCTCTGCAGAGACTCGGATCGCGGTGGCCGGACGCGAGTGGACTATGTATTTTGCCACGCTGTCCGCCTTCGAAAAGGGAGCCGAGAGCAACCTGCCCACCCTCGTGCTCGCGAGCGGCCTCGGGCTTAGCCTGCTTATCTTCGGGATCACCTTGCTCGTGGTGCGCAGCCGCACCAGGGCCGAGCAGACCAGTAAGGAGCTGGCGGTGGCGAACAGGGAGCTGGGGAGCTTCTACCACTCGGTCGAACAGGAACTGGGTAGGGCGCGGAGCATCCAGCACGCCCTGCTCCCGAAAGAACTGCCCAGACTCAAAGACTGGAAGATAACCTACCACTACCAACCCGCACGAGAAGTGGGCGGCGACTTCTACGATTTTCTCCGCCTGGAGGAGGGCCGTCTGGGACTCGTCATTGGCGACGTCTCAGGCAAGGGTATCGCGGCTGCCCTGGTGATGGCCAACACCCAGAGCGTAATTCGCGCCATCGCCCGAAGGGGAGATGTCCCTCCGGGGCAGGTGTTGGCGGAGGCAAACGAGATCCTGCAGGCCTACATCCCGTCGGGCACGTTCGTCACCTGCTTCTACGGCGTCCTCGACCCCGAGACCGGCCGGCTCGTCTACGCCAACGCGGGCCATGACCCCCCCTGTGAGCGACACGACTCTCGGGTCGACGAGCTGCGGGCGAGGGGAATGCCGCTCGGGCTGATGCCTGGCATGGTCTACGAGGAGAAAGTAGCCGACCTGGGCGCAGGAGATAACCTTCTCTTCTACAGTGATGGGTTGGTGGAGGCCCACGACCCCAGGGGCGAGATGTTCGGCTTCCCCAGGCTGCGAAAGCTGGTCCTCGCCCACGACGAGGATAGCGGCGAAGAGCTCGTGGACTATCTGCTGACCGAGCTCGCCCGCTTTACGGGCCAGGACAAGGAGCAAGAAGACGATATCACCCTGGTCACCCTGGAGAGGTCCGAGGCCCTCGCGACATCGGGCCGCAAGACCCCGGTGCGACCCGATGTCGCGGACGGCGATCTGCGAGTGCTCGCCGAGTTTGCCCTTCCCAGCGAGCCGGGGAACGAACACCTGGCGATGGAGAGGGTCGCAGGGACGGTCGAGAAACTGGGATTGTCGGAGCAGCGCCTGGAGCGGCTGAAGACCGCCGTGGCCGAGGCGACTATGAACGCCATGGAGCACGGCAACAGGTATGATCCCGAAGTCCCCGTCGATATCCAGGTGGTCTTCGTAAAGCAGCGCCTGTTGGTGCGCATCATCGACCGGGGTGGCGCTCCTCCGCCGAGCCGGACCGCGCAGATGCCCGACCTGGAGGCCAAACTCGAGGGCGCTCAGACGGCGCGGGGCTGGGGCCTATTCCTGATCGAGCGTATGGTCGACGACGTGCGCGTCTCGGGAAGCCCGAACCATCACACCGTCGAGCTGATAATGCGCCTGGGAGCCGGCGATGATGCTACCTGAGCACCAGGCACCGCTATTCGGGATTCGATCAGGGGCGTGGATACGCCAGTTGTGTGATGTAGACCTCGTAGGTTTCGACGCCCGTGACGGAGCCTTCGACGGCTTCGGCGCCGAAGACCCGAAACCAGTGCGCGGCCTCGTCGGTGGCGTGCATCTTCTGTTCGTCCTCCCACAGCGTCACCGAGATCATCTTGCCGCTCTCGGGATCGGCGAGGAGCAAGCCGCCGCCGTAACCAGATTGCATCTCGAGAGCCGGGATGACATGCTCTTCGATCTCGCGGTGTCCCTCTCGCAGGCGCTCCGAGCGTACGTCGAACTGGGTTATCCGCGCGAACATGCCACCACCGCCTTTCCTGCTTGACGCATGGACTCTCCCATTATGTCGTATTTCCTGGACCTATTCCGCCCCCGTTTCCAGGGTCTTGGCAACCTGATCCTAGGAGACTGCGATTCTCGTAACGCTGGGCATAAAGGTTGGGGGACAACCCCTTCGTCCCCTGGGGGCCCGATCACGGCTCTGAATGCGTCAGGCGTGCACGGTAAACTTCGTAGGTCTCGACGTCTGTGACCGCGCCCTCGAAGGCCTCGGCGCCGAAGACCCGAAACCAGTGCGCGGCCTCGTCGGTGGCGTGCATCTTCTGTTCGTCCTCCCACAGCGTCACCGAGACCATCTTGCCGCTCTCGGGATCGGCGAGGAGCAAGCCGCCGTCGTAACCAGACTGCATCCTGAGCGCCGGGATGAGGTGCTCTTCGATCTCGCGGTGTCCCTCTTGTAGGCGCTCCGGGCTTACGGCGAGCCGGGTTATTCGCGCGAACATGGCACTACCACCTTTCCAGCTCGACGCAAGGACTCTCCCATTATGTCGTACTTTCCGGATGTAGGTAGGGTAATTCTGGTGTCCCCAGCACCAAGTGTTCAGCGCCGCTTGCTAGCGGGGTGCCGTCATACGGCGTGCGGGTCCGTCGAATACCGCCAGCACTACCTTTTCGGGGTCGCTAGAGCGGGCGCTCCCTACGTCGATCGCTGAAGTGGAGAAAGGGCCGCGGGGAGGATGGGGAGAACGCGGCCCTTCTTTGCTATTGTAAGGCCAAGCCGCGTGTTTACCCACGTCCGATCCACGAGGCGGCAAACGCGGGTGCGGGACTCCGATGATAGGGACGGCCACGTGGCCTTGCAGAGAAAGGCCGTGCGCAGACGACCTTGCGAGCACGATTGACCTTCGCGCCCGGTATCGGGCAAACTGGATGCCGCACGACGACCGAAACTCGGGAAATGGTACTTGGTACGTTTAGGGAGAGCCACATTCCGGCTGCAGGGTGGCCGAGGCCATTCGCCGGTACGTCATTCCCGCGAAAGCGGAAATCCACTGGTAGGAAGAGAGATTTCGTGGTCGAAGGATAGGTACGTCGTGCCGTTGGTATTCACCCGGGAAAGGCTTTGCATGGGCTTGAAGGGCCTCATCTTGATGGTGGCCCTGTCTACCACGATGCTAGCCTGCTCCCCGGAAGAGAAGCAAGGGACACGGAACGAGGAGCGAGGCGCCGAACAGATAACGACGCACCAAAGGACCATCACCTCGAGCAAAGGTGCCGAGTCTACGTCTGCCCAAAAGGGCCAGACCACGACGACCCACCCCCCATCAAGGTGGGACTACGTCGCCCTGGGCGACTCCCTGGCCGCAGGGGTCGGTGCGCGTCGGGGTTACGTGACGCGCTACGCACAGCACCTTCGGCGCGACACCGGTGCCAGGGTAAGGGAGATCAACCTGGGCGTGAGTGGCCAGACGAGCACCCAGCTACTCTACTCTCTCCGTCACGACCCGGCGATGCGAAAGGCCCTGCGGGGGGCCGAGGTCGTCACGCTCAACATCGGCCTCAACGACCTCGGGCAGGCGTCAGGTTCCTACGAGGCAGGCATGTGCGGCGGGCCGCAGAACAAGGCGTGCCTGCGCGAGGCCGTGAACAAGGTCGAACAGAACTGGGACGCCATCGTCGAGGAGATCCTGAACCTGCGTTCGACCGAGGAGACCATAATCCGCACTGCCGGCTTCGGCTACTCCCCGCGGGCAGGGAAACTCTTCGAGCCCTACGTTAGCGAAGCGACCCGCCACATCGCCTCGACTACAGCCGAAAACGACATACCCTCCGTCGAGGTCAGACTCGCTGATGCGGGCATGAGTAAGGACGGGCTACACCCCAACGACAGAGGCTACCGCGTGATCGCCGACCGACTCGCGGACCTGGGCTACGAGCCCCTTGCTCCCCACTGAGGCCGCATCCCGGCGGGTTCGGAAGGAGTAGCCTGAAACCCGATCCATAGTGCGCCCATCACGATTCCTTCGTTGCTCCTTCCACGTACCCGATGTGGATGTGATCTTTGTGCAGCTCGAGTTGGTCGGGGGCCAGGACCCAGCCCTTCTGGTACCCGTATCCCAACGCCGCAGTCCACCTGGGTGGCCCGATTATCTGATCCGGCCTCCTGTAACGGGGAATCTCGGCGAGGGTCTTGCCTATCTCCAGGACGTCAGGGTCCGTGGCGTTGCCTTCGATAGGCTTACCGTCGACCCACCACACGTCTGCGGCCCTGCCGAAATAGTGGGTGTTGGGCAGACCACCGGCCTTGCCGTAGCCCTCCGGTATTCGTGGGCCGTCCTCGATGCCAGGCAGGAAACGGTGGCCCTCCTTGAACGCCTGAACGCAGATGCGCTGCTCTCGGGTCAGGTCACGGAGCGTGGCCACCAGGCGCCGGTCGACGACGCCCCGTTCCAGATCCCTCACCGCCTGTGGCGTCGCCCCGAAGTTGGCGTTCTCGAGAAGATCACGCACCTCGGGCCTACCCGGTCCGGCACCACGAGGGGAACCCGGATCCCATAGTCCCCTTCCAACGCCGGCCGGGCATGCGGGGCTGAGATCCACATCCTCCAACCTCTCACAAGCAGGGAAAAGCAACGCGGCGCCAAGCAGCAAAGCCACCAGCACCACCCGCCGAAAACACGAAAAACAGAAGTCCTGCCGCACACCATCATTCTATGACGCGAACAGGAACGGAGACGGGACCTATCCACAAAGCACACCCAAGGACGGCGCGCAGAAACACGCGTCGGTCAGCTCCCGCCGGAGCTCTCGCAAGACGCGCGTCGGGGAGCAGGTCGCAGCCACACGGCTCTCAGCACGCCTTCGCCAACCTCGCGGCGCCCACCGCTGAAATGCCAACCTCTGCCGAACCAACCCCGTCGTGCTACGCTGGCACGGCTCGATAGCCCGACCAGGCAGGGAGGACCTCATGCAGTATCGCAGGCTAGGACGTTCGGGACTCTTCGTCTCTACCCTTACCCTCGGCACGATGACCTTCGGCGGGCAGGGCGGCTTCAGCAAGGTCGGCTCCACGGACGTGGCCGGGGCCAAAAGGCAGGTGGACATGTGCCTGGACGCCGGGATCAACCTCTTCGACACCGCGAACATCTACTCTGATGGTGAATCCGAAGAGATCCTCGGAGAAGCGATCTCGGGTCGGCGAGACGACCTGCTGCTCGCGACCAAGGTCCGCATGACGATGGGGGACGGCCCCAACGATGCCGGTCTCTCGCGACACAACATAATCCGCCAGTGTGAGGAGAGTCTCAGGAGGCTGGGCACCGACTACATCGACCTCTACCAGGTCCACGAATGGGACGGCCTCACCCCGCTCGAGGAGACCCTGCAGGCGCTTGACACCCTTGTCGAGAGCGGCAAGGTGCGCTACGCGGGATCGTCCAACTACTCGGGCTGGCAACTGATGAAGGCGCTCGGCATCTCCGAGAGGTTCGGGTTGCCGCGCTACGTCAGCCAGCAGATCCACTACACCCTGCAAGCGAGGGAGGCCGAGTACGAGCTGGTGCCGCTCGCCATAGACCAGGAGTGCTCCATCCTCGTGTGGAGCCCGCTGGCCGGCGGCCTGCTCTCCGGTAAATACCGGCGCGACGAGGACGCCTCGGAGGGTCGGCACGTGGAGGGCTGGGATGAGCCTCCCGTCTACGACCCCGACAAGCTCTACGACACCATAGACGTGCTCGTCGAAATCGCGGACGGCCGCGGTGTATCAGCGGCCCAGGTGGCCCTCGCCTGGCTGCTCGGAAGACCCGGCGTGGCCTCGATCATAGTCGGCGCCCGCACCGACGAACAGCTCGCCGACAACCTCCAGGCGGCCGAACTCGAGCTCTCCGCAGAGGAGCGCCGCCGCCTCGATGGCGTGAGTGCCCCGCCCTTGATCTACCCGTTCTGGCACCAGGCCAAGACTGCGTCTGACCGTCTCGGTCCGGCCGACCTGTCGCTCCTTGGCCCGCACCTGAACGACGAGTCCTGACCCCGCACGTCGGAGGCAGCTCCGTCCCAGGAGAAATCCTGACACGTGAAGCCTGATACCAAGCCCGCCTGTAAGGTCGCGCTTTCCGGCCGCGTGACGCCGAGCCTTCCTCTTACGCCATTCCCGCGAAAGCGGAAATCCACGAGCGGCCGAAGACGTAGAGGCCTGTGCGCGGTGGCGGTCTCATTCACCCGGATTCGGTAAGAAGCCTGAAACCTAGAAACTCCAGGTCGTCTCGGCCGGGGGTCCGACGCTGGTCGTGAGGTATACGTAAGAGCCGGGCTCCAGCTTGCTCCCAGCCTCGGGATCCTGGCCGGAGATCACGCCCGCCGGCACGGTCTCACTGGTGACCTCCCGCACGCCCCCTAGCGGCAGGCCAGCTCTATCCAACTCAGCCTCTGCCTCCGAATATGTGAGGCCGACCAGGTCGGGCACCCTGGGTCCCTGTGGCCCCTCACCGACAGTAAGGAAGATCTTCGATCCCTCACTCACCACATCCCCGCCGGCTACGGACTGCTCCAGGACCTGACCGGTCTCCTCCTCGGGGCTCTCCCGAGTCCTGACCTCGACTCGCAAGCCGACTTTCTCGAGGCGCTCGCGCGCTCGTTGCTCGCCGAGGTCCTTTACCGGGGGAACTTCGACTTTCTCGTGGCCAGCCCGCGGTCTTTCGGCCGCGTGTCGTGGTTCTCCAACCTTGCCTTCCCGAGCGGCGGGAACGTCATACCGAAGCAGGCTCCAGCCACCGACCCCGAGCGCGGCGACCAGTACGGCGAAGACCGCAAGCAGCCACATGGTCCTCCTCCGGCGCGGGCCGGTGCTGCCGGCGGCGGGAAGGACGAGGGTCTGTGCCGCCGCATCCGCAGGAGCGGTAGCCGGCGGTCCATTAGGGAGAAGGGCCGCCGGCGGCAGCCCGGCACGTACCCGCCTGAGGTCTGCGATGACCTCGTCTGCGCTCCCATAACGGACTTCCGGGTCGGGGGCCAGGAGCCTCATGACGATAGCGTCAACACCTTCCGGAACATCAGGGTTTAGCGTCTTCGGATGAGGCGGAGGCTTCTCTGAGTGTTCGGCGGCCACGTCCGCCGGCGTCGCAACGTCGAACGGCACACTACCGGTGAGCATCTCGTAGAGAACCACGCCCAACGAGTAGAGATCGCTACCGGGCCCCACCCGTTCACCCGCCGCCTGCTCGGGAGACATGTAGTTCATGCTGCCGAGGATGTCGCCGGATTGGGAGATCGTGGTCGACTCGACGGCCCTCGCTATGCCGAAGTCGGCAACCTTAATGTGCCCCGAGCCGGCGATCAGGATGTTGCGCGGCTTGACGTCGCGGTGGATGATGCCGCGTTCGTGCGCGGCCTGCAATGCCTCGGCGACCTGCAGCGCTACGTCCGCCGCCGCATCGGGCGAGAGCCTCCCCTCGCCCTTCATCCGATCCATTAGGTCGCCCGCAGGCACGTACTCCATCACTATGTAATAGCTGCCGTCGTCGGCCTCTCCCCAATCGAAGATGGGGATTATGTACCGGTTGACGAGGGCCGCCGCGCTCTTGGCCTCGCGCCTGAAGCGCTCGACAAACTCCTCATCGTCCGCGTAGCGCGCTTTCAGAAGCTTGATCGCGACGTGCCTGTCGAGCACCCTGTCGTACGCCAGGTAAACGTCGGCCATGCCTCCGCTACCCGCCAGGGCCCGCAACTCGTACCGACCGTCGATCAGGGTTCTTTCCACACAACCGATTGTATCCGTCAGGGCTTGTGTTGTAACATCCGACTCGGTGTATCCTGATCACTCTAGCCCAGGCCGGATGCGCGGGGCCCGGCGGGATGTCACCATTCCCTCTGTGTGGGAGACGCTTTCAGAACCCTGGCGCGCCTGCGTTGAGCTGGCGTGGGAGGCCTACCGCTCCGGCTCGTTGCCGATAGGCGCGGTCGTCGCCGATGCCGAGGGACGCGTCTTGTCTGCCGGGCGCAACCGTATCCACGAGCGCTCGGGGCCGCCGGGCACCGTCTTCGGGCGCAAGCTCGCCCACGCCGAACTCAACGCCTTGCTCCTCCTCGAAGCCGAGGACGATCCCCGCGTCTGCGTCCTCTACACCACAACGGAGCCGTGTCCTCTTTGCGTCGGGGCGGCGCGCATGGCGGATGTAGGGGGACTCAGGTACGCCTCGAGGGAGCCCTGGGCGGGGTCCGCCGAGATGTTCGAGACCGTTCCTTACCTGCGGCGCGCCAACCTGGGTCTGGTGGGACCGGAGGACGAGCGGTTGGAGGCCGTCCTGGTGACGTTGCTGGTCGAGCGCTACCTGAGCCTGCAGCCCAAAGTGTTGCCCTCGTTCCTGAAACTCTACCAGGAGGTCATGCCGCAACCGACTAGGGCGGCGCACGATGTCCTCGGTTCCGGGTTATTACAGACCATGAACGCAGATAACGTTTCTGCCCGCGAAGTGGTGTTGGCTCTAGACGAACAGATGTCCCTCTCTGCGTAGATACATCTCCTGATGCGCATCTCGCTCTGTAGCACCGCCGGCCGCTTCCCTGGACAATCTCCGAAGCCGGTCGGGCTTACTCGCCGCCGAATGGCAAGCCCGCCGGGCCGTAGATGCTCCAGAAGTAGTACGCCGCCAGACCGAACCCTATCGTCATGACTATCGCGCGCAGGACGGAAGGGTTTACCCTCCCGGTGAGCGTGCCACCGAGGTAACCGCCGATCAGGCCGCCGACGGCCATCGGTACACCGTATCCCCAGTTTATCTCGCCGTAGATCACCAGCACGACCACGGCCACGCCCCGCAGGCATCCCGCGAGCAGGTTCTTGAAGGGCACGACCCTGTGCACGTCACCCATCCGCAGCAAACTGAGGCCACTGATCATAAGAATACCTATCCCGGCCCCAAAGTAGCCCCCGTAGACGGCGACGACGAACACGACAAGCGCGGCAACCGGCCACAGCACCGTCGCGAGGCCTCGGTTGTCCTGGGCACCGCTGCGGCGAGCGAGCCGCGGCTCGAGCACGAACAGAACCGTGCCGCTAAACACAAGCCATGGTACGAGGAACAACAAGTTGCGGTCGCCCGTCCAGACCAACAGCAGCGCTCCTACCAGACCGCCTAGAACGCTGGGGACCAGAAGCATCCACAGCCAGAACCTGGGAACCTCGCGCAAATTTCCGCGCGTGCGCCATACGGCGCTGGGGTAGGCGGGTAGCAGAGCGAAGGCGCTCGTTGCGTCGGCCACCACGGGCGGAACGACCAGGGCCAGCAAAGGGAACGTTATCAGCCCACCACCGCCCGCAAGAGAGTTGATCAGTCCCGCCGCAACAGCAGCCACGAAGAACAGAACGTGATACTCCATGCGACCCTGCCTCCTGTCCCTCGCTCTGGCCGACGGGTGGATGATCTCACCCCGGAATAGTCGCTGCAGCCACACGTAGGCCCATCGAGTCGATCTGCGCGGCGGTTCGTCATGGCCTACGATACCCTACGAGTGAGGGCTGGATGCGACCCCCGCCTATGGGGAGTGAGGTGTTGACCGCGGGAGGTGGCGGCCGTACGCCGAAGGGAGATCTCGATGAAACTGGAAATCCTGCCCCTGGCCTTCACCATGCTAGCGGGACCGCAGATCATGACAGCGATCATCTTCGTCACCGCCCCCAAGGCGCTCGAGCTCTCGGCCTACTTCCTGGCCGGCGTGGTGATCGCCGTAACCGTTGGCGTCACGGTCACCCACACTCTCGCCACCCTCTTCGGCAACAGCATCTCGCTCGGCGACTCCTCGGATTCTGGATCGCTCGGCCACATCATCCAGTACCTGCTCGTGGGGTTGCTCGTTTTCCTGTCCATAAGGAACTATTTGCGCCGCGAGAGCATAGAACCTCCCAGGTGGCTTGGCGCCATGCAAAACGCCACACCCAGGACGGCGTTCCTGGCCGGTCTACTGCTGCTCTCTATTTTCCCCTCAGACTTCGTGGTCCTGATGACGGTGGGGGTGAACCTCGCGCAGCATAACGCCTCGCTGCTGGCCGGCCTGCCCTTCATCGCGGTGACCATCCTTCTGGCGGCGCTTCCGGTGCTCTCATACCTGCTGTTTCGCCGGCGCGCCGAGGTGGCCATGCCGAAGGCGCGCGACTGGATGAACACCCAGAGCTGGCTGGTGAACATCATCGTCTACGTCGTGTTCATCCTGCTCATCCTCGGCTGACGGCGAGTTGCCGGACTAAAGAGATATGAGCGCCCCTCCGTCACTCCCGCGACAGCGGGAATCCGCGCCGCGGCACACTCCGTGCCTTCGAGAGCGATCTAGCCGTGCAAGTAGGACCGGACGAACGCGAGGTTATACCTCAGCGCTTCCCTGCTCGGACGGACGCCGCTGAAGTCCTCCAACACGAGCCACCCGGTGTAGCCGACGTGTTCGAGAGCTTCGAAGACCAGGCCGAAGTCCACCACCCCGTCCTCGAGCGGCGCCCAGCGCGGCTCCCACACGCCACCGCCCGCGGGCCGCTCGAAGGCGGAGTTCTTGATGTGGACGTGTGCCAGGTAGGGCCCGAGAAGCTCGGCCCCGATGCGGTAATCCTCGAAGCCCTCCTGGGCCATGTTTCCCGGGTCGAGGATCACGCCAACGAAGTCGGGGTCGAAGGCCGAGACCAGCCTGTAGGCGAGCGAGGCGCTCGGGCAGATGGTTTTGTGATGGATCTCCACGAGCGCCTTGACCCCGTGGGTCCTGGCGAGATCCTCGACCCCTGCCAGAAACTCCCTGGCCGCGGCGAATAGCTGCTCGTAAGGTCGCCCATCCGGAGCACCGGCTCCCACCCGTACCTGGAGAGCGCCCGCCGTGATGGCGAAACGCATCGTCTCCTCCGCGGCTTCCAGATCGCCGACGCCGACGTAGGTACCGAGGCCAGACACCTCGAGGCCGGCCCCTTCCGAGAGGTGGCGTGCCCGGCGCGCATCCTCCTCCGTGGGCGCCAGGGTGCAGAGGTTGTTCCCCCAGAAAGAGGGCTCCTCGTCCCTTACGTCCGCGGGCACCCTGGCAACGCGCCACTCCACGCCGTCGTAGCCGGCGTCCTCTATTTCCCGCACGGCCTCTTCCGGCGTCAGGTCGGGCAGACCAACGGTAAAGACTCCAACTTTCATCAATCCCTCCATGACCGTCCGCTCGTGTTCACCGTAAATCTGCTCGAATGCCTAGGCTACGATTATAGATCGGCATTCAGAGGACCATTTGCTCCACCTAGGCTCTTTCCTGCGACGACTCTATAATCCCCGCTTTTCCAGCGCTTTTGGTACTTGTTTTGATGTGATGTGGCCCTTATGCTTCCTGTGCGTTCCACAGGGTTTCCAGGATGGAGTGTGGTGATGTCTACGACGTTGAAGATCCGGGACGAAACGACCTTCAGCCTCGGCGGTGACGAGGACAGAGGCTTCACGCTCGATGTACTGACCGCGCGGATCACGGTGCGAGAGTTGATCCGCACCCGCGTCGCCAACGAGGTGCGCGACTACAACCTCAGCCAGCCCGAGTATTTCCGCGGGCTCGTGCAGCCGACCGACGCGGAGACGACCCTCAACGGTTTCAAGATGCGCAAGGGGCGAACGATAGACCTCGAAAAACAGTTCGAGCTAGCCAAGAGGGCGTTCTACACCAACGGGTTCATCTTGCTGGTCGACGACAGGCAGGTGGATGAGCTCGAGGAGGAGATCGAGATCCGGCCCGAAACCACGGTCACGTTCCTCAAGCTCGTCCCGCTCGTCGGAGGATGAACGTGTTCCGCCGCAGGGAGCGGACCCTGAAACCTTACGACGCCTGGATCGAGGACCTCGTGACCGAGCGACAGCGGTGGTTCACCTTCGGGAACCGGGACTCCGCGACAGCGCGTCGGATCCTTGCCGCAAGCCAGGAGGAGCAGCGCGGGTTCGTGCTGGCCGCGGTGGAGTGGTTGGATCTCCGGCACAATCAGCAGTCTGCGGCCTACCATGAGACCTGGGCAGTGCGCCAAACCATGCAGACTGTGCTCAGGCACAGGCTCCCCTTCGACCATGACGACGTTTGTCGCCTCCTCGACTGGTCCATTCACGAGCCGAACACGTTCGTTCGGGGAACACCCCAGATGATCAAAGTGCTCAAGGACCATCTCAGAGACCATGAGCTCACACCAGATCTCCGCAACAGGATCAGCAAGCTCACGGAGCTTCTCGAAGAAGGCTACACCACGGCCGAGACGCGTCGCTGGGCGGCGAGGCTGAAAGAGCTTGGGGGTCTTGCTACCTCGGAACTGCCTATCGTACCCGGCGAGGCGTGGTCGGATGCGGCAATACACGACATCGAGGCGATGGAAGACGAGGAGCGTGCGGCCTGGGTCGCGCTCTTGCAACGCTGCGCTACAGCCAGAGGCGCGAAGCCGGCCTCCAAGTGGTCGCGGGACGCAGGCGCGATGCTCGAGAAGATCGGTCGCCCCGCGTACGAAGGCGCCATACTTCGCTGGTTTCCCCTGGTCGAAAGGCCGCGCACCAGGCCTGTCGAGCGACAATCACAGTGGCAGCCTGATCCCAACCTGATGTTGCAGGACGGGAACGCCGACATCCTGAAGGCGCTGGCCTGGCTGTGCGCGAAGAGCGAGAACGCCGAGGTGGCGCGTTCGCTAGGGGCGCTGTCGCTCGCGGCGTACCGGAAGGTGCCGCAGATGGGACCGAGGTGTGCCAGGGTCGGCAACGCCTGCGTGTGGGCGTTGGGCGCCATGCCGGACGCAGCGGGGGTAGGACAGCTCGCGATGCTGCGGGCCAGGGTGAAGTTCGGCCCGGCGCAGAAGGGCATAGAAAAGGCGCTGAACTCCGCTGCGGGGCACGCCGGGATGTCATTGCAGGAGATCGAGGAGATCTCCGTCCCGACCTACTCTCTGCAAGAGGTGGGGGTGAGGCGGGCAAGGTTCGGCGAATACACCGTCGAACTGGCGGTCACTGGAACGAGCTCGACGGGACTTCGTTGGTTCAGGCCGGACGGAAAACGCCAGAAGGCCGTACCCAAGGCCGTCAGGGAGCACAACCCTGAGGATTTGAAAGAGATCAAGGCAGTGGCCACCGACCTGCGGAAGATGCTACCGGCCCAGCGCGACAGGATCGAGAACCTGTATCTGGAGCACAAGAGCTGGACGTTTCCGGCCTGGCGCGAACGCTATCTCGATCATCCTCTCGTCGGCACGTTGGCGCGGCGCCTGATCTGGACGTTCACAAACCAGGATCGCCGGGTGTCCGGCATCTTCTACGAAGGCCGGCTCGTCGGCCGTGACGGCCGCGTTCTGGACCGGTTTGACGACTCCACCCACGTCGAGTTGTGGCACCCCATGCACGAGGATTCGAACGAAGTCCTGGCCTGGAGAGACTGGCTCGCCGAGCTGGAGATAAGCCAGCCCTTCAAGCAGGCCCACAGGGAAGTCTACCTGCTCACCGACGCGGAGCGCACGACCAGGACCTACTCCAATCGCTTCGCCGCCCACGTTATCAAGCAGCACCAGTTCAACGCCCTGTGCGCAGCGCGGGGGTGGAAGAACAAACTGAGGCTGATGGTCGACGACGAGTACCCGCCGGCGACCAGGGAGCTACCGGCCTGGGGATTGAGGGCGGAATTCTGGATCGAAGGCCTCGGCGACAACTACGGGGCAGACACCACAGAGGCGGGCACCTACCTGTACCTGGCCACAGACCAGGTCCGCTTCTACAACATCGACGCCAGGGACAACTATGCCCACGCTGGCGGAGGCGGATACGTCGCAGGATTTCGTGGACAGGGCGCTCCCACAGAACCGCTCGCCCTTGAAGAGGTCCCGCCGCTCATCCTTTCAGAGGTAATGCGCGACGTGGACCTGTTCGTGGGAGTGGCCAGCGTGGGCAACGACCCGAACTGGTCCGACGGCGGGCCAGAAGGCCGTTTCAGAGATTACTGGACGAGCTACTCCTTCGGCGCCCTCTCCCAGACGGCCAAGACCCGCAAACAGGTCCTGCAACGCCTGGTCCCCCGCCTCAAAATAGCGGAGCGCTGCCGTCTCGAAGGACGGTTCCTACTCGTCAGGGGTGACGTGCGCACGTACAAGATTCACCTCGGCAGCGGCAACATACTAATGGAGCCAAACGACCAGTACCTCTGCATCGTCCCGACCGGAAGGCCCGCAACAGGTGGCCTGGGAAACAAGGTATTCCTCCCCTTCGAGGGCGACCGTACCCTCGCCATAGTCCTGAGCAAAGCACTCCTCCTCGCAGAAGACACCAAGATTCAAGACCCCACGATCCTCCACCAGATCTCCCGCCGATAACGAATCCGCTTCTCAGCCTTCTGTCACATCGAGATGCTGAAGTGCTAGATCATGCCGAGTCCGTGTGGACGGGCGTACTTTCCGGCAGCGGCCACATCCGAGTTTTCCCATCCGTCATTCCCGCGAAAGCTGAAATCCACGATCAGGAGCGGGGTCCGCGGTCGAAGGTCGGCTGCGTCGAGCCGCTCGCCGAGGGTAAGGCTCTCCTTCTCGCCGAGACGCACGAGCGGGGAACGCGCGGCGACGTGTTCCACCTTACGATCTGGCCACTCCCTTAGTACGTCCCCTTCGGCGAGAAGCCGCTGTTGCCTCTCGCCCGGGCCATCGTCAATCATGGCGCGCCCGTTTACCCATGGCTTCCGAACCGATACACGGTGACCGACACGACCTCTGCCGATTCGCGGGCGCGATCCGGTTGAGCCCCCGCGCCCGCGAATCGGCCTCGTGCTGAGTGCGCTTACCGGCTGTCGCTCGTGACCTGCTCGTCTTGCCGGTCGTAGTACCTCTCGATGATGTCTTTGGCGACGTCGCGCCCGCCCCAGCCGAACGCTATGGCCGCGGCAAGGGCGACCGCGCCGAGCAAGATCAGGAAGGTGGGGGCGGTGAGTTGCACCGCTATGCCTAGTTCCGTCAAGGCGGCGAACGCTGCGTAGACGATGATCGCGTAACGGGCGATGCCAGCAAGGACGTCGCTTCCCGTAGCACCGCGCACCAGCCCCGAGAGGAAATTGGCAAGCAGGGCCGCAAGTATGAGGATCAGGATCGCCGCGATTATGCTCGGGATGTAGGCTATCAGGTGTGCCAAAACCTGGGATACTTGTTGGATGCCTAAAGCGTCTGCGGCCATGGTTATGGCGATGATGAACACGAACCAGAAAACCAGTTTGCCCAGGACGGTGGCCGGCGTCTCGCGGGTCTGGGCACGATCGAAGAACTGCTTGATGCCGCCCTGCTCCATCCAGCCGTCGAAGCCCACGGCCTTGAGGACCCTCGCCACGAGGGCCTGAAGGATCTTGGCCACGACGTAGCCCACTATCAGTATTACGATGGCGCCGATGAGCTGCGGCACGAACGCGAAGAACGCGTCCAGGCCCGCCCGTAATGAGTCGATCATGTACTTACCTCTTCCTTTGTCCTTGTAGTCGTAAGGTCAGTCGGTTCTTGCCGCTACGGTCTGCGCATGCCGGTCCTCGCCCCCCAGAGGCCGCCTATCGCACCTCCTATGAACGGGAAGAGCAAGGCGAGTATGCCCGAGACGCTCAGGATGGCGCCAAACCCCTGCTGTGGGGCGGCCTGCTGGGCGCTCTGTTGCGCTCCCTGGGGCAGCGTGACGCCCGAGAGCTGGTCTATGAAGCTGACCCCAAGGAGTCCGCCTACTATCGCCAGCACCAGCGTCACGACGAGGGCCAACAGCGGCACCAGGAGCCCGTGCTTGAGGCCGGAGCGGGCCGCCATGCGACCGGCGGCGTAGCCGCCTATCAGGAAGGCCAAGAGGAGCGTGATCAGGAGCCCTATCAAGGCGGTCGCTCCGCCTTCGGTCAGTCCCTGGCGCCCTGCGGTGCCGAAGATGGCCCCGATTATCCCGGTCACTATCCCGCTCAGGATGAGCCCGGCCCCAAGGGCGGCGAGCCAGCCGAGCACCACGCTAACCCAGCTCGTGCTCCGCTCCGCTTCTAGAGGCGTGTACCCCGAGCCTCGGCCGGAGCGCACCTCGCGCTCCTCAACCCTCTGGGCGTTGGTGTTGCCTTCCCTTTCCGTCATGCTTGTGTTCCTCTCTCGGTAGTCGTGTCCGTGCGGTCTATCGCTCACCCGCTAGCCTGGGCCCTGGGTCTGGGCCATGGTCCGGTTGTAGAGCAGGGCCCCCAGGATCCCCCCGACGATGGGCCCAAGGACGTAGAGCCACACGCTCGTGAGGTCACCCGCAACGATCATCGGCCCCAGGGAGCGAGCGGGGTTGACTGAACCCCCGGTAACCGGTCCCGCGATAAAGACCCCCACCGCCAGGGCGAACCCGACCGCTATCGGGGCTATGGCCGCGGGAGCCCTCTCGTCGGTCGCGACCGCCATCACCACGAACACGAGGATAAAGGTGATCAAGACCTCGACGACGAATGCCTGCAGGTCGCCAACCCCCCGGGCAGGGTAGGTGGCAGCCAGCTTCGCCCCGCCCCGCGCGGCCCCCCGAAGGTTATCCAGGTTGCCAGGGCGGCGAGCACCGCCCCCACTAGCTGCGCCACCACGTAGTGGGGGACGTAGCTCCAGGGGAACTTCCTGGTGGCGGCCATACCCAGGGTGACCGCGGGGTTTACGTGGGCCCCTGAGACGTGGCCGACCGCGGCCACGACGGCCGCCAGCGCTAGCCCGAAGGCCAGCGCCACGGCCAGGGAGTCGTACGCAGGACCCGCGGTGGGACGGGCGAGGATCGCCCCGACGGCGACCGCGGTCCCGCCAAAGACCAGGATGAAGGTCCCTACGAGCTCGGCGATCGCCGCGCCGACTATGTGGGAGGCGTCTATCTGACTGCCGTAGAGGCCGCCTCCGCCGGACGCTTCTTGCTCCTTCTCGTCGAGCGCCCGCCTCGCGCCACGGCGCACGCCTTCCTCCACGCGGGCTTCCTCTTAGGCACCGATCCCGCCACGTATGGTGCCAGGTTCGGCGCGTAGGCCGCGCGACCGTACGTCTTCGGTCGTATCGCCGACCGCGTCTGACCGAGGGTCGGTCGGCAGGCCTCGTTCGGCCCCCCGCCTCCGCCCGGTTTCTCTATTGTCCCTCTCAAAGTCCATGCTCGTGCCTTTCAACTGATCCGTTTTCGGCGCGATTCTTGGTGCCGCCAAGAGTGCCAA
>JBKPNW010000138.1:0-11930 GCA_046732815.1 Actinomycetota bacterium
GCAGGGTCCTTGGGAACCAGACCATAGTACATCCTGCGATGCAGTCGGGCACACCCAAAGTGGGTTGGGGGAAGGCTGAGCCTTCCCCCAACCCACGCATTTCAGCTGGTCAGCACTTCAGCATTTCAGCTCCTTGTTGTCACCCCTAGCCACATGAGCGGTTCGCGATGGGTCGGTACCTGTGCAAGGCGCGGCTACGGGCTTCAGGCATCAGGTTTTGGCGATGAAGCTGACCAGCTGAAATGCTGAAGTGCTGAAATGCTGTTTTCATCGGAGATTCATCGGGCCCTGTTAGTATTTACGTGGTTGGGAACCTAGTTCCGCACGGAACGCTGAGTGGTAATGGGGGTGTGGCTGCAAATGCCGAAGGTCACGTACGGCGGCGAGAACGGCAAGACGGTCCAGCTGGAGGTAGATCCTGACCTGGTGGCGGTGCGCGCGCGCCGTGGCAGGTCGCTGCGGGAAGGGCCCGTTACGCCACCGGAAGCGGCACTCTTGGACGATATGGAGTCCGTGCTGAGCTTTCCGCAGGTCGGTGTGGAGGTCTATCGGCGCCGCGAACAGTCGCCGCGTTCCATGGAAGAGATGCGGCAGGAATTGCACGAGTCGCCGGCGACGCGTTTCGCCGGCCGCGTGCTGGTGGACGAGAAGACCCGTGAGCCGGTGCTATACACCGAGAACCTGTTCGTCAAGTTCTTCGACGACAAGAACCGGGATGAGTGTCTGGAAGTTCTGAGGGAAGCGGGATTGACCGTCAAACAGGAGCTTCCTTACGCTACCAACGCGTTCTTCGTCGCCGCCCCGGAAGGGTCGGGTCAGGGAGTCTTCGACATCGCAAACGAGTTGCTGCGGCGTGAAGACGTCGAGTATTGCAACCCCGAACTGGTGCGGCGTCTTGGCCAACGCACTATCTTCCCGCAGCAGTGGCATCTCAAGACGACTACGATCGGTGGCCAGTGGATCACGGCCAGCGCGAACGTCGAGGCCGCCCACGCCATCACCGAGGGTGAAGGCGTCACCATCGCCATCATCGACACGGGAACGGATATAGATCACGACGAGTTCTCCAGTCCGGGCAAGCTCGTCGCCCCGCAAGACACCTCCGCAAACGACGCCGATCCCCGTCCCGGTGGTCGCGACGAGAACCACGGTACCGCGTGTGCGGGCGTGGCTTGCGCCGACGCGAATTTTGGGGCCTCCGGCGTGGCGCCCCGGGCAAGGCTAATGCCCATACGGATGATCTCGCAACTGGGCTCGCAAGCGGAAGCGAACGCCTTCTACTGGGCCGCGGAGAACGGGGCGGATGTCATCTCCTGTAGTTGGGGTCCCGCCGACGGGAAGTGGTGGGATCCCAACGATCCCCTTCATGACACGGTGGTTCCGCTTCCCGACAGTACACGGTTGGCCCTGAACTACGCCGTTACCCGTGGTAGGGGCGGCAAGGGCTGCGTCGTGTTGTTCGCGGCCGGCAACGGCAACGAGAGCGTGGACAACGACGGGTACGCCAGCTACGAAAGAGTACTGGCCGTCGCCGCCTGCAACGACCGGAGCGTGCGCAGCGTATACAGCGACCTGGGAGACGCCGTATTTTGTGCCTTCCCCAGCAACGACTTCGAGTTTCCCGAGGAGAATCGTCCGGCGCCCCTGACGCCGGGGATCTGGACGACTGATCGCACAGGGAGACCCGGCTACAGTGACGATGACTATACGAACTCTTTCGGCGGGACCTCCAGCGCCTGTCCTGGTGCGGCCGGCGTGGCGGCTCTGGTGCTCTCCTGCGATCCGTCGCTCTCCAGGGACGAAGTAAAGGACGTTCTGCGACGCTCATGCGAGCAGATAGATCCGGAAAAAGGCGACTACGACGAGCAGGGTCACAGCCCCCTCTACGGCTACGGCCGGCTCAACGCTGAGAGCGCCGTCAGGTCGGTAGGTGGGCAGACTCGAAGGGTGCACGGACGCAGGGTACACGGGCGCAGAGTACACGGACGCATGGTACAAGGTCGCAGGGTGCACGGACGGTCTACGGCCGGCGGTGAGGATCTGGATCCCATGGTGGGCACGCCAGAGGATGCTCGTGAAGTACTGGACCTGGCGATGAATGGCGGTGTGGGAGGACAATCGACCAGTGAGCTTGTGCTTGGCCTCCTGTTGGCGGTCCAGGCCTCGCAGATCCAGGACCTCAGAGAGAGGATCGAGCGGTTAGAGTCCGCTGGCTGAAACTCCTTCGGGTTTGACGGGGACTAGGGCCCCACAGGGTACTATACGTGCCGGAGGTCTCCGTCGAATCTCTGCATCTTCATCATGGCCGTCTTCTGCTTTGCCGATGGCCGCATCGCGCACGTCGGGCGGCTGCGACCACACCGCCTCGGCAGGGTAGTATGCTGAGTATCTGCAATTAGAAGGACGGCCCGAAGGGTGAACTATGCGGATTGCTAATGGTGTGTACGTCCTGCCAATACCGAGGGGGCCGCAGGAACCCCAGAGCTTCCTCAATCTGACCTTGATCTTGGACGAGGAGAACGGCAATACGCTGGTCGACGCGGGCTTGCCGGATCAGATCGAGGCGATCGGCGCCGCCATGGACGAGGCGGGCATCGGGGTACGGGATCTCAGACGCATGATCTTTACCCACCAGGATCTCGACCACGTCGGTTCGGGCGCTGCCCTCGTACGCCAGAGTGGTGCCCAGGTGCTGGCGCACCCTGCGGATGCGCCCTACATAGAAGGAAACCTCAGGCCACTCAAGCCTTCGCCGCAGATGCTCGAACTGAGGCCACAGATGCGCGAGGTCCTGGAGCGCCTCGAACCCGTCCGGGTAGACGAGCGGTTGGAGGATGGCACTCGCCTCGATCTCGCGGGCGGGACTCGGGTGATCTTCACACCGGGTCACACGCCGGGCCACGTAAGTCTCTATCTGGAGCAAGCAAAGGTCTTGATCGCCGGAGACGCGTTGACGGCGGAGGAGGGCCATCTGAACGGCCCGAACCCACCGGTCACCCTGGACATGAACACGGCCCTACGCTCCATAAGAAGGCTGGCGGACCTGGATGTGGACACGATCGTCTGCTACCACGGCGGCGTAGTGGACAAAGATGCCAACGGACAGCTACAAAGAGTCGTAGGGGAGGTCTCGCGCGGCAGCGATGAGTAACCGTTGCCGCAACCGACATGGAACCTGGAACAAGATGAACGCGCTGCTGAGCGAGGAACCTTCGAGGGTAGAGACGGAGGTGGCCTACCTCAACGGACCCCGCAGCTTGTAAGCGCTGTACACGTCGTCGCCTTCGTCGATCTACGGATGTGCCCATGGGCCGATCCCCCTTGGGTGACCACCTCTGTAGGGATCTTTCGAGCTTGGGCGCTCCTACGAGCCCGTCCACTTCACGGTGTCTAGCACTTCCTGCGACTTAGCCATGAAGTCGTCGAACTCGGGAGTCGGACTACCGATGCCGATGGTTACCGTCTCACCCTTCACGCCATCCAGGATGATCGCCCGGTACTTGTCCTCCCTACCTTGGTCCGCCGTAGTCCCATCGGTGTACCTGAAGAGGGTTATCTCTTCGGAGGGAGCATCCTCGCTTACGATATAGTCGAACTGCACACCCTTGACGCCTCCTACGGTGGCAGGCTCCGGTTTCTCGGTGTCGAGGTAGGGGTGATGCTGCTGCGAAGCGTGGCTGTCGCCGCGATGAGAGGAATCCGAGGGCGGTGACGGTTTAGCTTTAGCCCTCCCGAACCGTATCGGCCTAACCACAAACCCGCGACGGTAGCATGCTTCTTCACCCGTGGAGGTTCCGTGGGGTACGCGGGAGCCCCGGAGCTCCACGACGTGATGATCCACTTCCTCGAGCTGCGGCGGCTGAGGCTGGTTCGTGGGTCCTGCACGGGCCGGTTAATCGCTCGAGGTTCTTCTACGTGCATGTCCCCGCTACCCTTGCATCGGCGGACCAGGAGGACCGACGACCTCCACACCGTAGCGCTTCATGTCGGCGACGAGCGACTCTACGTCGGGCGGTTCCTCGGGCGGTGGCGGCAGCGTCAGCGTCCGGGCAGGCTCGCTGAACCGGGGGTCCCGGAAGTGCTCCTCAGCACCCCCCGGCGCGAGGGTGACGAGCTTGCGAACCACGTCGGTCTCGACCACCCACGAGTGAGGGATGCCGCGCGGCGCGAACACGAACGTGCCGGGAGTCGCCGCGTAAGTCTCCTCGCCTATGTAGAAGGTGATCTCGCCCTCCAGCACGTAGAACGCCTCGTCCTCCCGATGGTGGACGTGGCGCGGCGGCTCCGTGCCCTTGCGCGCGAGCATCTCGATCAGCGCGAACCGCCCCCCGGTGTCCTCAGAGGAGGCCAGGATGGTGAAGAGATTGCCCATGTACCAGACCGAGGACCCCGAATCCACCCGGCGTGCGTATTGCGCAACCCCTTCCGGTACGGCTTTTTCGCTTTCGGTCGTCACGGTCTTGCTCCTTTCCCCGACCGGCGGATCGTGCCCTTCCCGTCCGCGTCCGATTTAGTCAGGTTGCCTGTCTATAAAAATAAGGTATCCTGTCTATCATGTCAAGGGTTTCACCGAAAAGTTACGTGCCGCGGTCGGGCAGGGAGCGTTACAGCCTGCCGAGGCTGTTGGGGGAGAGCTTCCGCGCTCTGGACAGGCAGCTTCATGAAGGGATGGTGGCGGCCGGCTTTGGCGACGTGCGTCCTGCCCACTACGCGGTGTTCAGGTTCCTGAAACCCGGGGGGTCGCGGGTGGCCGAGTTGGCGGAGGAGGCCCGGATGACCAAGCAGTCCATGGGCGAGCTGGTGGCGTATCTGGAGCGGCGCGGTTACGTCGAGCGGCTCCCTGACCCGCGGGACGGGCGGGCCAGGATCGTGGTTTGGACCGAAGCGGGCCTGCGGTGGGCCGAGGCCGCGGCGGAGCGGCTAGGGGAGATAGAGGATGCGTTGGCGGAGCGTTTGGGCGGGCACGATCGGTTGGAGGAACTCGCCGGCTCGCTGGAGGGGCTCATGGCCCTCTCGGCCGAGCCTATACCCACGCGAGCGGGCTCGGCGCGTGATTCGGCTCGTACATCCTGACCAAGCGCGCTGCGGATTTGGTCCGAAGCCTGCTCTTTAAGCCGACCCCCCCTTCGTCAAGGAATTACGTAGCAGCGGTCTGGGGAGGCAATCATGCCACCGCCGTCGCCTCACCGGCACGGGCGGAGCAGGGATCGCTGCAATCGTTCTCAGAACAGGGACAACCACGCTTCGCAGGGTTCGTGAGCAGGTCTGTAGGGAGAACTACAGAGCAAGTAAATCTGGAGAGGAAGGGTCAGGCGAGGTCGTGCTCTATGGCGAAGCGCGTAGCCGCACTCCGGGAGCTCACTCCAAGTTTGTGGTAGATGGAGTTGAGGTGCCTGTGGACGGTGCGGGGACTGAGGAAGAGCCTTTGGGCAACCTGCGCGTTGGTCAGTCCGGCAGCCACCAGCCCGAGCACCTCCACCTCCCGTGATTCGCCCTGCATTAACGCCAGGAAGGAGACTCTGTGCAGCGCTCTCGCCCGCGTTGGCGTTGGTGCCTCACCAGACTTCGCCAGCGCCTCCTCGAGCCACCCGCGTCCTTCAGCGAAGTGACCCCGCAGGTACCAGAACTCTCCCAGGGCGGCGCCCATGCGCAGCCCCAGCTCGGGGTCTCCGTCCTGCTCTTGCGACCAGGAGAGCGCCGTTCTGAGGTTGTCGTGCTCCTCCTCGAGCCGCTCCAGCCACCGTAACTGCTGCGCCCCCTCCACCGCCGGATCGGCCCCTTCGGCCACGGCGAGAAAGTACTCAGCGTGCCGGCGTCCTGTCTCTTGAGGCGTTCCGCACTCTTCAAGCTTCTCCAGGGCGTACTGCCTAACGGGTTCTAGCAGCCTGTAGCGCACTTCTCCTTCGGCGCCCCCCTGGGCCGCGACCAGCGACTTCTCCACGAGCCCAGAGAGCAGATCCAAGACTTCACCCTCCTCAACCCCTTCGCCAGACCCTACCACTTCTGAGGCTCCAAGAGTCCACCCGCCCGCAAATACCGAGAGCTTCCTGAACACCTTCCGCTCGGGCTCGGAGAGCAGGTCGTAGCTCCACTCCAGGCGCCCTCTTTAGCGTCCGGTGCCTGGGAACCGCTGTGCGGCCCCCACGTGTCAAGAGAGCGAGAGATCCCTCGAGCCTCTTTGAGATCTGCTCCGGGGAGAGCGTGCCCACCCTGGCCGCGGCCAGCTCTATGGCCAGCGGTATGCCCTCCAGCGTACGGCAGATCTCGGCCACCGCAGGGGCGTTGTGCTGGCTCAAGGAGAAGGAGGGATCGCGCCCCCTGGCTCGCTCGACGAACAGACGCACCGACTCGTAGGTTCCCAGTTGCTCTGGTGACGGCGCAGCCTGAGGCTCGGGCACAGAGAGGGGAGGTATGGGCCACCTTATCTCTCCTTCCACTCCAAGCGCTTCGCGGCTGGTGGCCAGAATCCGCAAGCGTGGGCACGAGTCGAGCACCTTGTCCACAAGCCGGGCGGTAGCCTCAAGGAGGTGCTCGCAGTTGTCGAGGATCAAGAGCAACTCTCGGCGTGACAAGACGTCTGCGAGAGGCTCCCCAGAACGCTCGGTCACCTCCAGGGTTTCGGCCACCGCCTTGGGCACAAGTGCCTCCTCAGAGAGGGGAGCTAGCTCCACCAGCCACACCCCATCTGAGTAGGTTTCGACGAGGTCTCTGGCCACATCCAGCGCAAGGCGCGTCTTGCCCGAGCCTCCCACACCCATCAGAGTGAGAAGTCGCGTCATGGCAAGCGCGTGTTCGATCTTGAGCATCTCTTGCTCCCGGCCTACAAAGCTGCTCCTCGGAACTGGTACGTTGTGGCGGGGGACGCTCCCTGGTCGGTTTGTTCTAGAAGTGCTCAAAGTACTCCGTTCAATTTGTTCGGCCGCCGCCGTCGAACAAAGCCGGCGACCATGCATTGTCTCTTGGGTCGTTCACCGCGCGTCAGCGCCCGGGATCGGTCCCCAAGAAACGCTCGAGCAGGTGCCGCCTCCAGGCCCAGCGTACCAGGAATACCCAGACCGCGGCTGCTGCGGCGATGATCGCCGCGTCCAGCGGCTTGACCGGACGCAGATCAAATATCCCAGACAGAGTTGGCACGAACGCAACCGCCAGCAGCCCCATGAGCAAGGCTATCGCCAGCCAAGTCGGGCGACGGTCGCCGCTCGGTTCGTCTCTGCCCGCCCAGAACCGGTTTGGCGGCTCAACGAACATCACCAAGAGGAGCCCGCACACCGCAAGGAAACTAATCACCACCGACTGCGCTCGCGGCAGCGTGTGTTTGAGTACGGCGTTGATCTCGTCTACGGTGGCCGACCCACGGGCGACCTCGAAGACCGGGATGGTGTAACCGGCGAAGAGCAGCAACCCGATGAGCGCGATGGCGAGGCCGGCGGGCACCGCGAAGCTGGCGAGCCGTCCGAGCGAGCTGCCCCGTGCCGCGCGGGCCGGGTGTGCCCACGCGGCGAGCGCGACCGCCGGGATCCCGGCCGTCAGAAAAGACAGCAGCGCGCTCTGCCGCGCCGAGAAGGGGAACGTGCCAACCATACTAACCGCGATGATCAGCAAAGCTAGAAAGAAGGTGCGGCTGAGGAAAAGCTTGAGGACGCTCTGCATTCCGGCGATGATACGCTGGCCCTCGGTGACGGCGTTCGGCAGCACGGCGAACGAGTCGTTGGTCAGAACTATATCGGCCACGCCCCGGGTCGCCTGGCTGCCGCTCTGCATCGCGATGCCAAGGTCGGCCTTCTTGAGCGAAAGGACGTCGTTGACCCCGTCTCCGGTCATCGCCACGTAGCGACCCTGGGCGTGCAGCGCTCGAACCAGCCGCTCCTTCTGCTGCGGCGTAATCCGCCCGAAGACGCCGTGCTCGACCGCTGCCGCGTCGAGCTGGCCGTCGTCGAGCAGGTCCAGGTCAGGTCCTGAGATCAGCTTCGCCTCAGGGTCGAACCCTGCCTGCACCGCGAGCGCCTTGACGGTCTCCGGGTTGTCGCCCGAGATGATCTTGAGATCCACACCGGCCTGTGAGAAGGCCGTGAGCGTCTCGTTGGCCCGGGGACGCAGTTCGTCCGTAAGGCCAACGAGGCCTAGCGGTATCAACCCATCCGGGTCGCGCACTCCGCCGTCCCCGTCGTTCAGGGAAATGGGCTCCGGCCGGTAGGCGAAGAGCAGGACCCGCAACCCGCGCGCGGCCCACTCGTCTACCTGCCCGTGGGGTTCTTCTCCCCGCCGAAGGTGCGGGCGCAGCATCTCCGGCGCCCCCAGCAAGTAGACACCCCGCAACGAGCGGGTGGCCGGGAGTTTGGAGGTTGTTCCCCCGATGTCGTCAGCGGACGGCCCGGAGACGCCGTCCTCGTTCCCCCCGAAGACGAGGGCGCTCCACTTGAGCGCGGAGGAGAAGGGCACCTCGTCGATCGCCTGCAGCTTCTCCCCAGGCAGTGCCTCGGCGATCGCCTCGCTGGTCTTGTTTCGGGCGGTCGCGCTCGCCACGAAATCACCGAGGCGGCCACGAAGGTCGTCGCGGTCGATGCCAAGGGGCAGGACCTCCTCCACCCGCAGCCGGTTGGTGGTCAGGGTGCCTGTCTTGTCGAGGCAGAAGGTGTCGACGTTGCTCAGCGACTCGATGGCGTTGGACTGCTGTATGAGCGCGCCCTGTCCCGCCACTCGCATCGCGCCCAGCGCGTAGGCGACAACGATCGACAGCAGCAGTCCCTGCGGCACCAGGCCGATCACCACTACCAACCTCTCTACCAGCTCGACAAACGGGTCGCGCCAGGCGACCGCGCTTACCGTCAACACCACCATCAGGAACGCGGCCACCAGGAGCGTCAGCCGGATTACCCCGTTGATCTCACGCTGCACCGGTGTCAAGACGTGACGCTCGGCGCGGGCACCGGCGGTGATCTGATTGGCGAGGCTCGCCGCGCCAATCTGTTGCGCCTCGAAGCGGACACTGCCGGTAACGCAGAAGCTTCCCGAGAAGACCCTATCCCCGGCCCGCTTACGGACGAGATCGGACTCGCCCGTCAGCTGCGATTCGTCGACCTCTATCGCGCCATCGCCCACCACGGTCCCATCGACGACGATCTGGTCGCCCGGACCGACGACCAGCAGGTCGTCGCGCACGATCTCGCCGGGGTCGAGGGTTTGCTCGCGTCCGTCGCGGATAACCTTCGCCGTCGGGCGGGTCAACAGGGCGATCTGGTCGAGCTTACGCTTGGCACGCACCTCCTGAAAAGCGCTCACGCCGGCGTTCACGAGCACAACTCCAAGGGAGAGGATCGCGTCCAAAGGGCGTCCGAGAATCACCAGCAGCAGGCACAAGACGTAGAAGACGTTGTTGATGAAGCTGAAGGTGCTCCCGAGGATGATCTGGCGATAGGAGTGCCCGGGTGAGGGCGGCGGAACGTTGACCTCGCCACGCGCCTTGCGCGCCTCCACCTCGCCCGCCGACAATCCGCCAACGTAATTATCTACGCCTGAAATTGGGCTTTCCCTCCTTTTCTAGGATCCTTGAGCATCATGAAGGTCGCCGGCGGGGGTAGCTAGTCCCGGTCCAAGCGGAAGTTGGCTGTCCATCACCTTCACGCGAGGGTTCTATCCCTTCACGCAACGCTCGTATCATGCGCCCTAGTCGGGGCTGGCGCATCACGCAAATGAGCTAGATTCGGAAACTTTTTCGCCGAAGGGTCAGCCTCCCTCGCCTGCGCTTCGCAGTGGCGGATGATTGACGACGGTCCAGAACAGCCCGAGTTCCTTTACCGCCTGGACGAACTCGCGGAAATCCACCGGCTTCACGACGTACGCGTTCGTGCCAGAGTGGTAGCTTCTCACTAAATCCCGTTCCTCTCGCGAAGAAGTGAGCACTACTATGGGGATAGTCCTGAGGTCAGGATCGGCCTTTGTCCGCTCGAGCACCTCCATCCCGTCAATCTTGGGCAGCTTCAGGTCGAGCAACACAACGATCGGGTTTTCATCCTCCCTGGAGGTGTAGGCCCCCCGACGATAGAGGTAATCTAGTGCCTCCTCGCCGTCGCGCGTGACGACGACCTCGTTGGCGAGGTGGCTCTCGCGCAGCGCCGAGAGCGTTAGCTCGACGTCATTGGAGTCGTCTTCAACCAGCAGGATCCTACCCGGCGTCGCCATCGTTCCTCTCCGTGTTCAGGGGAAGCGAGAAGTAGAAGGTGGCACCCTCGCCCGCCCGACCTTCGGCCCAGGTCCTCCCCCCATGCCGCTGAACGATGCGCCGGACGGTGGCAAGTCCTATGCCGGTCCCCTCGTATTCTTCCGCACCGTGCAGCCGCTGGAAGACGCCGAAGAGCTTGTTGGCGTAGGCCATGTCGAAACCCACGCCGTTGTCCCGCACGAAATAGACGATCTCCTCGTCGTTCCGGGAGCTTCCGACCTCTATGGCAGCCCGCGCCCGCGACCGCGTGTACTTGATAGCGTTGGAGAGGAGGTTTTGCAGGACGAGCCGCAGCAAGGAGGGATCGCCGCGGACCTCGGGCAAATCGCCGATGTTCCAGTCGATGTCTCGTCCGTCCATCTCGAACCTCAGCTCGGTGAGCTCCTCTCGGACCAAGTTGTCCATGTCGACAGCTATCTCACGCATCTCTGTGCGGCCCATACGGGAGAAGGAGAGGAGGTCGTCGATGAGCCCCCCCGCGCGCTCGGCGGACTGCATAATCGTTCTCAGGTAGCGCTGATTGGTTTCGTCGAGCTCCGAGTTCGCCTTATTCTGGAGCATCTGGACGAAGCCGCTTATGTGCCTTATCGGCACCCTGAGGTCATGAGATACAGAGTAGGAGAAGGACTCGAGCTCCTTGTTGGATGCTTCCAGCTGAGCGGTTCGTTGGCGGACCTTGCGTTCGAGACGCTCGTTGAGGAGGCGGACCTCCTCCTCTGCCCGCTCGCGTTCAATGGTCGAGGCGAGTACGTTAGCCACTGCCCTGAGGAAATAGAGCTCATCTTCGGTGAACGCTCTGGGCTGCTTGGCGTATGCGCCCAAGACGCCAAAGGGTGGCTCTCCGGTGCGGATGATCACGCACATGCCGCTGATCACCCCATGCTCAAGCAGCAGTGGCGAGCCGCCGAAACCTGTCTCCGAACGCAGATCTTCGATGATCACCGGCTCGTTGGTCATGAGGGTATATCCTGCGTGAGAATCGCGGCCAGTGCCGATGGTCCTCTGCTCTACCAAGCCCTCCTTCCAGCCCACGCCCGTCCTCAATACCAGCTCATTGCTACTGGGGAGAAGCTCCAAGACCTCAGTGTAATCGACGCCTAGAACGCCAACCACGGACTCGACCGCTTGCTCAAGAAGGTCCTGGAGGTCGGTGGTGGTGCTCAGCGCGCGTTTACCTAGCTCCGCGACGGCCTCCTGCTGCCGTGCCTGCCTCTGGAGTTTCTGCTCACCCTTCTTGATCTCCAACATGTTCGCCTCAGCTCGCCGTTTCGCAGAGTGCATGGCTCCCACGAGCGAACTGATCAGAATCCCTTCTGAGACGAATATGACCAAGCGGAGTCCCTGCCCGAAGTGATAGATCGCAATCGAGTTCTGGGGATAGAGGAATAGGTACCAGCTGAGCATCGCGGAGAGAGCGGTGGACAGGAGCCCTGGCCCCAGGCCCCCGAACCAGGCCCCAACCATCACAGCGCCGAAGAAGATCAGGAAGGGAGTAGCGTTGGGCCCCTGATTGAATCAACGATACAAGAATTCCTGGAGCACAAGCGCTAGCCCCGTGACGACCACCGCCACTCCGTAACGCACTGGCCACGAACGAGGCTCCCTCCAAGATCCTCGCCCACCTTTGACGAACAGTTCCTCCGAGGCGCTCGTGCGCTCTCCTGTGCTGCCGGCGGGCACCTAGCCTCCGTATCTTTGGGCACCATTGGGT
>JBKPNW010000139.1:0-3644 GCA_046732815.1 Actinomycetota bacterium
GGAGATAAACGAGGAGCTCCAGGAGATCATAGACGAGCAGACGGAGCCCTGGGGTATCAAGGTGAGCGTTGTAGAGGTCAAGGACGTGGAGATCCCGCAGAACATGCAGCGGGCGATGGCCCGTCAGGCCGAGAGCGAGCGCGAGAGGCGGGCGAAGATCATAGCGGCCGAGGGCGAGTACCAGGCATCGGAGCGCCTCAGACAGGCCGCCGACCGCCTCGAGAGTCCGACGGCGCTGCAGCTGAGGCTGTTTCAGACGATGGGCGAGATCGCCACGGAGCAGAACTCGACCATCATCCTGCCCGTACCCCTCGACCTCTTCAAGCCCTTCCTTGAATCCCAGAACGGCTCCTCCTCTTATGGCCAGGAAGTCAGGGCGGCGCGGCGCGAGGAGGAGGAAGAGGCCGAGCGCCTCTACGAGGAGGCCGTAGGAGACGCCACGCGCGAGATCTCGAGCGAGGAAGTGCCCACCGAGATGCCAGACGGGGAAGCCAACCGTTAAGCACCTCTCCAAACTAGATGTAGAGAAGTCAGCGAGGAGGGATCTGTTCATGCCCGATGCCTCCGAGCAGGAGTTCGTCGCTGCTTAGCAGGCAGCCTACTCGTCGGTAACGCAGTGATGTAGTGCTCGTTGGCCGAACCGAAGGTTATGCGGGAGGAAGGCCGCACCCTACTTTACGCCACGCCATACGGTCCTTGAGCCAATCCACCCTTGCTGCTCGGCGGCGGTCCTGGCATTCATATAGTGGCTGCCTAGATCGTCGATGTATTTGTAGAAGATCTTGGCGCCCTCTCCCATGACGGCCACAAGCCCTTGCTCGGCTTGTAGTTGATCCTCTTCTGCCGATTAGCAAAATCATCCGCCGGGTGCAGGATATCTTGCAAACTCTCAAGGAGGTAGAGAACATGAACGGTGGCAAGGGGATCTACGTCGGAGGGACCCTCATCTCTATCCTGATCTCGCTTGCGCTCTACGCCACGGGCAGGCGCGAGTCGGCGATCTTCGTAGGGCTTTGGGCCCCGACCATCCTCAACCTGGGCCAGAGCCTCTTGGAGGAAGACTAAGATCCTCCATTCTCGTGCACAGCTTCCTGGCCTCTCGGAGTGGAACTATGCTGTTGATCTACCTGACCAGGCAGCATTTGCCTATCCGCACCGCAGAGTTTTGTCGATGATACTCGAGTAGAGTCGTGGGAAGCGGGCCTACCGTCTCTTCACACCCGTATCACCCTTACAGGCCGCGTCCCGGCCCGAACACCATCCACCAGTAAGACCCCACTATGAACATCGCAAAGAAGGTTAGCGCTAGGGCAAACTGCAGATACGGCGAGCCTCCCGTCACGGTCAAAAAGAAGGTGCCAAGCAATGCGATAGCGCCAACCACAGCGCAGATGGCGGTCACTACCTTGGAGGTCAGGCTGGCGAACATCAGAAGCGTCCCCTTTCGTCTGATGGGTTACGAGGCGATCGTACCAAAGAGAGTACCCTACTATCTTCAAGAGGGCCTAGGATATAGAAGCCTGTACGGAGTTCTTGGGAGTTTAGGGCTGTGGGGCTGTCGGAAGTCCAGATTCAGACAATCGGGACGAGGTACTGCGGGGCTCCGCCCCTCGCCATGGTACACTTGAGGGGTAACTAGACAACTGGGTTTTGTTTTGATGGAAGCGCCGCCCGGAACGACGGGGCGGTTTTTTGTTGCAGTGGAGCCCCTCGAAAGAAAGGCGGGCTCAGGATATGGCCCAAGGAACTGCTAAGGACAACGCCAGGGACGAGCTGGACGAGGCAGCCGGTCGAGGCAGGCGAGACAGAGAAGACCGCAAGGAAGCCACCCCCGAGGAAGTGAAGCAGCCTGGCTCCGGGGGAGTCAAGGACAATGTCCAGGACGAGTGGGCCGAGTCGCAAGAGCGCAGCTAGCCGGAACAGCCAATCCACGAAACCTGGGCCGGGGTCCTAAGAGGTTCCGGCCTTCCGCTTCTTGCCCTTATTCACTCGGGCGCGTGGAAGGAAGCAACGTGTTGAAGAACCCCTACATGCCCCCTGTGAACCCCAGCCAAGGACTCAACACCCCACTCCTGCACAGTGTTTTGGCTTTGGTTTCTAGGTGTTGGACTCTGTTTTGGGCTACCCTTAGCGAGGCATCGAGCAGCTCCTCGCCAACCGTATGGCCACTCACAATGGCGGCACACTCGGGGAGGGTGTCGTGAACGGATTGGCCCTCGACGGCCTCATGCTGGTCTTCGCGCTCACCCTGGTAGCCTTGAACGGCCTGTTTGTGGCTGCCGAGTTCGCTCTAGTAAAGATCCGGGCCACGCAGGTGGACAGGCTCGTGGGGGAGGGCATGACCTCTGCGGGGTTGGTCAAGGAGGCTACGAACAAGCTCGATGCCTACCTCTCCGTCAGCCAGCTGGGCATAACGATCTCCTCGCTTGGGTTGGGATGGATAGGGGAGCCAGCATTCGCCAACTTCCTCCAACCGCTGCTCGAGCCGCTCGGTGTACCCGATGGCAGCATCCACGTAATCGCCTTCGCCGCAGCCTTCGGCACAATAACCTTCTTGCACGTCGTCTTCGGCGAGCTTGCACCCAAGAGCGTGGCCATAGCCAGGGCGGAGGGTACGGCGCTGTTCGTCGCGCCGTTCATGCGCTTCTTCTACTACTTGTTCTGGCCTGGCATCGTGGTCTTCAACGGGACGGCCAACGCGGTGGTGCGCCTCTTCGGCATACCGCCTGCCTCAGAGACAGAGGATACGCACTCGGAGGAGGAGCTGCGCATCATAATCGAGCAGTCGACACGCCATGGCGTCCTGAACACAGGCGAAGAGAACATGCTGGAGGCGATCTTCGAGCTGGAGGACACGCGGGCACGCGAGATCATGGTCCCCCGCCCCGACGTCATTGCGCTCCCGGCCGCCACTAGGCTAGATGAGCTGGTCTTGGTTGTGGCTGGCAACCACACCCGCTACCCCGTCTTCGAGGGTGACTCGCAGGAGCGCATAGTCGGGATGGTTCACGTTAAGGACGTCTTAGAGACGATCAAGCAGACGCGGAGCCTCCAAGCGGACGTGAGTGCCAGGGATCTCATGCGCGACGTGCTCATCGTCCCGGAAAACCGGCGCATAGACGCACTCCTGAAGGACCTCCAGAAGCAGGGACTTCAGATGGCAGTGGTCATAGACGAGTGGGGCTCCTTCGAAGGGATAGTAACGATGGAGGATATAGTCGAGGAGATCGTGGGCGAGATCCGCGACGAGTTCGACGAGGAGGAGCCCCACGTAGAGCGGGTCGAAGGCGGATCCTACACGGTAGATGGGCGCATCCCTATTGGGACGGTCAATGAGGTCGTGGGCTCCGACTTCAAGAGCGAGGACTTCGACACCATAGGCGGCTTGGTCCTCGGTCAGCTAGGACGCGCCCCTGAGGTTGGCGACGAGGTGCACCTGCACGGCCACACCCTGCGGGTGGAGGAGGCGAACGGCCCCCGCGTGGCTCGGGTGAGCGTGAAGAAGGAGCCGGGCTAGCCATGGGGCACGCGGAGGCATCGGCGAACGCATCGCTGAAGCCATGATCGAACGCGTCAGGTGGAACTGGCACCACTTCTCGAGCAACAGAGCAGGGCGCGAAAGCGCAGCTCGTGCTCGTTTGTAC
>JBKPNW010000140.1:0-5185 GCA_046732815.1 Actinomycetota bacterium
TACTGGCGAACCGAAGGGCCGTCTCGCGGCCTATGCCGCTGGAGGCACCCATCACCACGACCACCTGGTTCTCTATGTGTTTCAGTTTCACGCCGGTCCTTTCTTGAGGAGCCTACTAACACGACGACTTTGTACCCACACCCGGCGCTTGCAAGCGGCAGCCCTTTCCCTGCCGAGGAGCAATTCAAAGACACCTTAATGCTCCTTCAAGTGGCAAGGATGATTCGGCAAGGAGGGAGGCCCCGCTGGCGCTAGAGGCGTCCTTGAAATGGTTCCTCCCACGTGGCGCAGAAGCCTCCAATCGTTTCCGCCGTCCTAAGGGAGGGTTGCGGCGGAATGAATCGGCGGCTACAAGCGTAAGTGCAGGTTGGCAGCCACGATCCCGTAGTCGCTACCTTGCGACCCTACACGCCGGGTTCCACTATATTCGTGCCTCGGTAACGCGTATGGACTCTGGCCACTCGAGTTCGAAACCCAAAGTGTCCATCAGCAGCCGTTGGAAGGCCCGCAGGTGCTCTGGAGTTTCGTACACCCCGCGCGGCGTCTGGCGTGCCTGCAAGCAATACGCCGCCAGCGCCCCGGAGGCCTCCCCCACGTTCCACTCCACCGGGTGCAATCTGTAGCAACCGTTGGTCACGTGGGTCACGCCTAGGTTCTTGCAGGCCGGTAGCAGGTTCTGGACCCGCTTCGGGATAAGAGCGCCAAGGGGAATCTGGAACGGCCAGCTGGCTATGTCCACGTAGCCGCGCGCAGCGGTGCTAGGGTGCAGGTCGATTCGGTAGCATCCCACTCCGACGCTGTCGTGGAACGGCTCCGCTCCTTCTTGGTCGCCCCGAGCCTCGACCCCCACGTGCTGCTCTAGCACTGTGAACTCCGTCTCGATGCGCCGGCTTTCCCGCACGTAGGGGTGCCTGGCCAACCCGTCCCCGGTACCTACGAAGTCTTCTCGGAGCCGCAGCCCTGGGTAACCCTGCCCGCCATCCAGGCGCGGGGCCTCTGTCTGCATCCAGTAGAGAAACGAGAGGCTCAGCTGCCTGGCTGCGCGCAGGTTCGTCCGCTTCTCTTCCTCTGGAACCCCCACCAGGGGGCCGAGCCGGTAGTCGATCTGCGGCCAATTGACCAAACTTACGTCGCTAGGGTAGAGCCCGTCCTGGTAGTGTTTACGGTAGAAGACGCGTCGGAAGTGCCAGAGATCGTCGGCCCGCTTGCGGTCCGTGGGTCCGTCGAAGATAGCCCGGGTGCGGGTTCGTAGCGTGACGGGGTCGACGTCCTCCCACCCCAGCTGTGCCCCGGGCCAGGAGTCTGGCCGATAGCTTCTCCAGAACCGGTACCTCTCGGGCTCCTCTATGGTGTTGTCTACTTCGGGCAGGTAGTCCACTGCGAAGCACCAGCTGACCGCCAGCTGATCCAGCGGGTCTGGGGCTCCTTCGACCGCGTGCGGCTCGCCGGTCTGATAGTGGCTCTCGGCGCCGATGACGTGCTCCACGCCTGCCATAGGCAGCAGCTCGCCTAGCTCTGTGGCGTCCAGGATGTACGGGGCGCTGACGATCGTGCGCTCGTCGTCCCGTTCGTCGAGAAGTATCACGGCCCGCACCAGGTCCCCGTCGCTCTCGGCTTCTAAGGGCCGATGGCGCAAGAGTACCTCCAACTTCCTGCCGGCCCTGTGAGGTGCAAGCATCTCTTCGATCGCGGCCAGGGCCACCCTAGGTTCGTGGCAGAGGTGGCTGACGGCGCCCATGCCCGGATCGAGCTGCTCGTCGGCGCGAGACCTTGGGAGAAGGGGGTAGTTGCGTCGGTAGTAGGCGCGTATGTTCTCCCGCAGACGGCGGTAGCTGGCCGTGCAGCCGGTGCTCTCGATCCAGGCGTGCTCGTCGGGAGGTACCGCTTGGGAGGTAAGCTGACCTCCGAGCCAGTCAGTACCTTCCGTGAGAACCACCCGCCGGCCCAACCGCAGCGCGGCCAGGGCGGCCGCCACGCCGCCCAAACCGCCACCGACGACGAGCACGTCCGTCGCTAACTCCCGCATGAGGTATCGGTCTCCTAATCTCCGGATCCGGACTACTCTTGAGTTGTAGAGATTCTCTTATGGACAGATTACAGGAGAGATACAGCCAAGCTAGGGAGAAAGCCTGTAGCCGAAGATCATTGAGCGCGTGGGCCCTAGGCAAGGTTAAGCGCCAGCAAATGGAGGGGATCTCGCGGTCGTATTCGCCGTTCGCAGGCGGTGCCCGGCAACATTACCGCCTGTCATAAGCCCCATAAGTAAGGCGAGCGAGCGGTGCGGTCGATGCGGTCGATACTTCGCTGGGTCCCGCACGACCACGCTGGGCGATACTGGAACATACCCATTGGAGAAAGCGTTCGGCTCCTAGAGCGTCAGGGTCTCCATTGGAGTGGGCGACACCTAAGGGTTGCGTTAGGTACTGACCATCCCTCAGGACATCCTTTCAGCCCTATTTTCCGGTGGAACTGCCGAGTGCTTTTCCACCTATGAAACCCGCAAAGATGCCTGCGACGGTAGTGAACACCGTAAGCAGGATTTGAATAAGGGCTTGGTCCACCTTACGGAAGAGAGCTACACCGATGGCTACAACAAGCGCAAGAGTGGCAATCCAGAGTACCCACTTGAAGGCTCCCACCACCGTACGCCATATTTCATCAGCTGTAACCGGAGTAATAGGGAGTCGGTCGACCAGCTCCTTTTGTTGTGTGGCCGAGAGTTGTTCTACCCCCTCTGCAGCGACGTTCACCTTGTTCTCGCTAGAAGCACTGTTCACCGCTTCTGCGGTGGCTGCCTTCTTAGCCTCGAGGGGAGCTACGCTTACTGTGTGGGCGACCACTTCGTTCTTCTCTCCGTCAAGGGCCGTTTTCACCGCTTCTGCGGCTGCTGCCTTCTTGGCCTCGATCGTGTCGGCGCTCTTCACAACCTGGGCAACGATATTCTTTTCATCCTCGGTGGTATCAGCACTCTGTAGCGCTTGGGCAACTAATTCCTGCTGAGCTTTGCCGGACGTGGCCTTCATTGCTTCGGCCGCGACGGCCGTTTTGGCTTCGTCATGAAGAACGTCTCTGACCAGTTCGGTGGTGGCGACCTGCTTATCCTCTTCGCTGAGGTTCGCTACAAGGGTTTTTATCTGAGCTATCTGATCCGTACTAGCTTGATCCAGAGACCCTCCTAAGGGTTGTCTATCGCCGTTTACTTTTGGCTCCGTCATCCTTCCTCCTTCCCCTTTCCTAGGGATGGAGCTTCCCTACACTCTTGCTCATTTTCCTATAAGAGTGGAGGTGACGCCAATGAAGCCGGCTAGGAGTGCGCTATCGGTAGCTCCTTCCTCCTCTGGTCCGAGGATCGGAGGATCCGGGAGGGATCTCTCTGAAGGTGGCTAAAATGTCGTTGAAGCTGCTGCTGCATGCAATACGGACCTTCGCCTACCCTCTTTTCCTCGAGACACTTGAACGCCATCCTTGCATGCACGCCTCGAAGGGAGCGATTCATGGCCTTACTACGTTCGGGATGGCAGAAAGAAAGACCTAGCGCATCCCATCGCTATATAGTGCGCCAACCCCCTGCAGAATCCTCCAATACGTCCCCTTAAGTTTGTGCTCCTCTGCCTAAGCCCAAAATCCCTTCCATGTCGGGAAAGGGGTTCGTAGCGTATCGTCGTGTTCCGCCCGATTACGCCCAGGTTAGTGTAAGGCAGTGACCGCCCAGGCGTGCCGTTCGGATGCCCACGCTGGGACCAGCCATCAGCCGCTCTCGGGCTCATGGTGGGGGTTGCCGCGCTGTAGGAGCGCAGGGTAGGTAAAGACGTCTTAGGGCTTGTCCTCTCGACGCAGCTAAGGACTCCAGAGGTACATTTCGATCGGGCTGCAGATTTCCCGGAAACCTAGCCGCTTGTATACCGGGAAGCCCATCGGAGATGATTGGAGGGTGCCGACTCGGTATCCCCGTCGCCTGGCCTCCAGGAGCGGCACCAGCGTGAGGGCCGTCCCGATGCCTCGTCCGCGTGTTCCCGTGAGGGTGGCCACGGCGAAGATGCCGGCCACTCCGGCGTGCAAGAGCAAGGTCGAAGTGCCCACCGCCTCGCCGCCCTGGTACGCGATGTAGCGGGTGTAGAGGCGCCCGCGCGGCTCGAGACCCACGCCCACCTCCAGCGCAACGAGCTCCTCGTGGAACCGTTCGGGGAACCCCGTGCCGATCGCGGCCACGCGTCCCCATGTTCGCAGCATCTCGAGATCTTCCACTGGCATAACTGCCAGACCCGGTATCTCCGGAGTTTCCTCGGGCAAGGTCCGCAGATCCACCGCCATGGCTGGTGAGTTTCCGGCATGGGTAAAGCCGTGGCGCACCAGGTGCGTGCCCAGATCCGCTGGACGAGTCCAGGGACCAACCCACCAGAACATTGGTACCCGCCGGGAAGCGACGTGGGCGAGCGTCGTGAATATCGCGCCATCCACGGCGTCGGGAATCAGACGGGCACGGAAGACGCCGTTGAACAACGGCTCGGCCACTCCCGTTACGACCCGGAGGAGATCTTCCCCTTCGTAGAGCTCCGCTCCGGGGGCGCGACCGTAGGTCGCCCAGAAGGCGGCCATGTTGGCTTCGAGTGCAGGCACTACCACCGTCGTGGACAGCTCCTGTACCACAGTATCCATCTGCCTATACCCCTACCCCTCACGCCTCCCTGATATCGTAGTTTAGGCGATCGTCCAATGGAATATCTACGAATCATCTACGGCTAGTTGCCTCGTGGACGTTCGTAGCGAGTCTCGCATTGGTCAGGGCACCGACCCTCAGCCGCCCGCGGGCTGGTCGTGGGAGGTTGGCGGCGCGGCATGGGTTGCGGAGAATCTTTTGCCGCAGGGGCAGCAAGCACCGCCCGCCCCTTTGTTTAGCGGTTCGTATTTGCACATTCGGGGTATAGGTTGCTTACGAGAGCCGCGAGTAGAGGGAGCTTGCTGATGGATGAGGTAACGTACGTCTCGAGGGTTAGAGTGGATCCGGTCCGGGGCATGATTCGGCGGGCACATCTCCCAGCGGAGGAAGATACTGTGTTGTTCGGTGCTCATAGTGAGATCGCCGAACACTACGGAGCCTCGCCGGAGGAAGTGGAACCTCACGCGTCCACCCTCGATTACCTGGTCGCGTCGGCTGGTGGCTGACTTCTCGGCACCTTCAGAGGCG
>JBKPNW010000141.1:0-12464 GCA_046732815.1 Actinomycetota bacterium
TTGCAGGTGAAAGCATTGTGAGACAGTTCACCGGCCCTCGGAAACGTATGCTCTTTGCCAATTTTTCACACCGAGTCAACGTGGATACCAACGGCACGATGGGGACCGCCGACGCGCGTGGGCCCAAGCGTTCCCCTCATCGTGGATTCCCGCTTTCGCGGGAATGACGGGTATGGGAGGGCCTCATTGTTCCTTACTCCCCAAGCGAAGCGGAGAGAGCGCCTCCCTACTCCGCGAGATGCACATCGAAGAAGGCCAGCGTCCGGAGCCAGGCGTCCTCTGAGGCGGTGGGATCGTAGGTCCTGCCCGTGTCGTTGAAGAAGGAGTGCCTCGTCCCCTCGTACACCTTGATATCCCGCGGGATGCCGTGGCGCCCCAGTTCGGCGTCGAGTTTGCGCCCCGATCTAGCCGTGAAGTCCTTCTCGGGATAGGAACCGACGACGGGGCAGGAACGGAAGACGGCTCCGAGGGGGCGCGGGTTCACGCCGTAGAACGGGGCGATGGCCCCAAGCCGGTCGTCGGTACAGGCCCAGGCGACGGCGAGGCCCCCGCCCATACAGAAGCCGATGGCGCCTACGCGGTCTCCCGCGACGGAGGGTTGTTCGGCGAGGACGCTCAGGGCCGCCTTCAGATCGCCGACGCCGAAGCGTTTCGGGGCTCCGCGGAGCATGCCGCCAACAAAGCGGGCCATGCACACGGCGCGGCTGCGTCCGGCGAAAAGGTCGACCGCGAAGGCGGCGTAGCCAGCATCGGCGAAGCGGTGGGCGATCTCCTGGATGTTCTCGTTGAGGCCGAAAGCCTCGTGGATGATGACCACGCCGGGGAACGGACCGTCGCCCTCGGGCCAGGCGAGATAGCCCCTAAGGCGTTGCCTCTCACCCTGAAACGAGACGGTCCTCTCGGTGGTCGGCACCAGTCTGCTTTCAGGCGCTCTCGGTCGCGTAGCCGGCGCCCATCCAGTCCTGTTTGCCGCCCTCGTACTCGTATGCGTTCTCGTAACCCATGGCCGTCAGCTCACGGACGACTCGCGTCGAGGAGTGTCAGTGGAAATTCGAGCAATAGGCGACGACCTCGGTGGTTTTGTCGGGCAGGAGGTCGGGGATCATGTCCCGCTGGAAGCGGGTAGCACCTGGTAGATGCGCCTGGTTGTAGGACGCTTCCGAGAGCACCTCGAGCAGGACGAAATCGTCGCCGCGGTCGATCTTCTCCTTCAAGTCTTCGCGCTCTATGGTCTTCACGATGCTCCTCCCTGTAGCTGTGGCGCTAGCTTACCGGGCGTAGTACGAGGAGTGGGATCTCCCGCTCCGTCCTCTTCTGGTAGTCGTCGTAGGTCGGGTACATCTCGACCATCTTCTGCCAGAGGCGGGCTTTCTCCTCGGCGTCCGTCTCCTCCGCCCTTACCCGCACTTCCCGATCCCCAATCTCGACCGTGGCCTCGGGGTTGGCCCTCAGGTTCAGGTACCAGGCAGGGTGTGTCGACGCGCCGCCCTTGGAGGCGATGATCACGAAGTCTTCGCCGTCCATGACGTAGAGGAGCGGGCTCGTGCGCTTCTTGCCGCTCTTCCGCCCCACGGTGTTGAGGAGCAAGATGGGACTCTTGCCCATGCGGCCGAACAACTTGCCGCCCGTGGCGCGGTACACCCCGGCGTGGGCGCCGCTCCCCAGCTTCAGGGCCAGTCTGGCCGGCCCGGAGAGGTCTTTCTCGGTGGACTTCTCGCGTTCGGTCATCGGGTGCTCCTTTCCTATCCGGCCCTCTCCGCGCGGCGGAGACCGTAGACGGCCCAGAGGGCGAGTATCACTATGAGCGTGGCGCTCGTGGCGAAGGCGGTGGCGACGTTCGTCGGGTCGCCCGCAAGGTAACCACGGGCCGCTTCGAGGATGTGGGTAAACGGGTTGAGGCGGGCGACGGCTTCGATCCAACCGGAGAGTAGATCCAGCGGCACGAAGACCGGCGCCAGGAAAAGGACCAGGAAGATCGGGGTGCGTATCACGGGTCCTGCTTGCTGGGTACGGAGCAGCATCGCTACTCCTGCCCCGAACAGGGTCGCCGCTATGTTGGCCAGGACCGCGAGGGCGATGAGGCCGAAGAAGTCGAAGCCGCCGCTTACAGGCATCCCCGTGACGAGCGCGATCACGGTGACGAGCGTCCCCGTCATGGTGGCGCGCACGAGCGAGGCGATCGTGTATCCGAGTATGATCCCATACCGGTTGGAGGCGGCTAGCAGGAGCCTTCTGGCGAAACCATTCTCGAAGTCGCCAGCGATCGAAAACCCCGTGAAAGCCCCTCCCATCGAGACGGCCTGCAAGAGGGCCCATACGTACTGGAAGGCGATGTAGCCGGCCGCATAGTCGAAGCCTGGTACGTCTCCCACCCTCGTCAAGCCGCCCGCAAAAGCGACGAAGAAGAACAGTGGGAAGAGCGCCGGCGCGAGGAATGCGGGGTTCGTGAAGTACTTGTAGATCTGGCGCCCGGCCACGGCAAACGCCACCTGGAAGAATCCACCCATCCCTAGGCCACCCTCGTCTTCAACGATGCCGCTGCCCCGCCGATGGCGACGACCACGATGGCCAGCGCGAAACCGAAACCGAGGACGAGGGCCCGCGCGTCCCAGCCCGTTATAACTAGGCTCCTGATGCCTTCGACCAGGTAGGAGATCGGGTTTACTGTGGCGATAAACCGAAACCAGTCCTGCGCGATCAGATCCCTCGGCAGGTTGATGGAGGACATGAAGATGGCCACGAAGAAAAGCGGGAACGCGCTCTCTACGGCCTCGACAGAGCCGGTCCTTATCGCCAGTATGGCTCCGATCCCGCCAAAGCCGAGGGCGACGAGCACAGTGAGGAGCACGATCACGAACATCCCAGCTACGCCGCTGCTTATGTCCACGCCCATCAGCAACCCGATCGTGATGAAGACGACGCCCTGCAGGAGGCCCAGCGCGACGACGCCGGCGAGCATCCCTCCCAGCAAGGCCACGGGACGCATCGGGGTGAGCAAGAGCCTGTCGAAGAAGCCGCTCTCGATGTCGCGGGCCAGCTCGGCGCCGGCCGTAACCGCACCGAAGAGCGAGGCCTGTATGAGGGGAAAAGCGAACGCGAAGTCGAGGTAAGAGTCGGCAGGGAAACCGGGGATTTTCGAGGCGGCGTCGAGGCCGTTCGCGTTGATGGAGAAGAACAGCATCGGAAAGAGCAACGCGGAGACTATGACCGCGGGCTGTCTCAGGGTGCGTAGCGTGGACCGGCGTGCGATGGCCACTACCTCGGTGAGGAAAGCCGAGCCCTTCATGCCTCCCCCATCCGCCCGTCTTCGTCCTCCGCGGCCCCTTCCAGCGAGCGGCCGGTCTTGGCGAGGAAGACGTCGTCGAGGCTAGGTTCGTCGAGTCGGAGGTTGGCGACGCGGACATCCTCCCTATCGAGGGCGCGCACCACGTCGGCGAGGCCGGCGGCCCCTCCCGAGAGCCTGACGGCCACGGCACCGGGTTGGGCCGGGATCTCCTCCCCGAAACCCCCGAGTACGCGGGCTACAGCGTCGCGCTGCGAGCGCTCGGCCGGCGTCGCCTCGACGCTGGGGCGTCCGATCTCGGCCTTCAGCGCCTCCGGCGTGTCCTCGGCCACGATCCTGCCTCGGTCGATGATCCCGACCCTGTCGGCCAGCACGTCGGCTTCCTCGAGATACTGCGTAGTCAAGAAGACGGTGACGCCGTCTTCGCGGGCGAGCCTGCTTACCTCAGCCCAGAGCGCGCTCCTGCTCTGCGGGTCGAGGCCGGTCGTCGGCTCGTCGAGGAAGAGTATGCGCGGGCCGTGCACCAGCGCGAGGGCGAGGTCCAGGCGGCGCTTCATCCCGCCCGAGTAGCCACGCACCTTCCTGTCCGCGGCCTCTTCGAGCCCGACGCGCTCCAGGAGCTCCTGCCCGCGCCGCCTGCGCTCCTTGCGCGAGAGCCCGTGCAGGGCGGCCTGTAAGTGAAGGTGCTCGCGGCCGGTCAAGAAGGGGTCGAGCGCCGCCTCCTGTAGCGCCGCCCCAATAGCGGCCCTCACCTGCGGGCCCTCGTGCACGATGTCGTAGCCGGCCACGGTAGCCGTGCCGCTCGTGGGCGGAAGGAGCGTCGTAAGCATCAGAACGGTCGTCGATTTTCCCGCCCCGTTAGGACCGAGAAAACCGTAAATCTCGCCCGGCTCCACCCGCAGGTCTATGCCGTCGACGGCCCGCGGTCCCTTCTTGAACTCCCTTACGAGGTTCTCGACCTCTATGCCCCGCTCCCGGCCCACTAGACCGCCACCTCGTGGCCCGTCAGGTCCTCGCTTATCTTCCAGAGCCTGCGGCGGGCGGCAGGGTCGTAGGCAACCTTACTGGCTTCGATCTCCTTGCGGTCGGAGAAGTACTTCCCGCTGACACCCTCGACCTCGGGCGAAGAAGACAGCCAGATCAGGGTGTCAGCCCCCTGCTCCGGCGAGCGCATAAAGGGCTTGGCGGCCCGGAAAAAGAGCGCCATCGCGCCGCGGTTGTTCTTGCCGAAGTTGGTGCTCACCGGCCCTGGATGTAAACAGTTCGCGCTAACGCCGGTCCCCTTCAGGCGCTCGGCAAGCTCGTAGGTGAACATGATGTTGGCGAGCTTGGTCATACCATAGACGGGGAAGCCCCTGTAATTGCGCCGCGACTGCAGATCCTCGAAGTCCATGTTTCCCCACCGCTGCGCTTCGGAAGATACCGTGATGATCCGACTCGGCGCGCTCTGCTCGAGCTTCTCGAGCAGGAGATTCGTGAGCAGGAACGGCGCCAGATGGTTTATCGCGAGGGTAGTCTCGATCCCGTCCGGCGTCTCGGTCCGCTTGCTCTGGACCAGTCCGGCGTTGTTGACCAGGACGTCGAGCCTGTCGTGACGCTCCAGGAACTCTTCGGCAACCCTCCTGACCTCGCCCTGCACGGAGAGGTCGGCCAGCATGAGTTCCACGGACTCGCTGTGGCTCTGGGCTCTTATCTCTTCGAGGGCGACCTCACCACGCCCCGGGTTGCGCCCGACCACGACGACGTGTGCGCCCATCGCCGCGAGTGCCACCGCCGTGGCCTTCCCGATTCCGGAGGTGCCGCCCGTGATGAGGACCGCTTTGCCTCCCATACCGCCGTTCTGATCGTTCAAGACTTCTCCCGCTCTGGAAAACTGCGTCCGCCTCGAGACTATACCGCTTTCCGTCCGCGCGGCGTGAGCGGAGCCACGCGCTACCCGCCCGTCTCTGTTGCTCTGTAGGGTTCCCCGAGGTTGGACGCTGGGCCGGCAGGGTACTTAGACTGGATGGTTATGGTGCCCGAACCAGAACCCCTCGACGTTCTGACCATCGGGGAGGCGGTCGTCGACTTCATCTCCGTCGAGAAGACCGATACCTTGAGTAATGCGTCGACCTTCGAGCGGGTCGTCTAGCAGATGACGGTCGAACGCAAGATAACGGACCTTCAGGCCCTGATCTCCGACCTCTCCCCGGAAGACCGCGCCTTCGCCCGGCGCATCTTCGATGTCTCCACGACGACGGGACGTCTCGATCCCCCGGAGGCGATGTACGCCTGGATCGAGAAATCCTTCGGCTCGGTGGACCACGTCACCACCCAACGCATCGTAAAGGTCACGAACCTCATCACCCTCGAAGGCACGCTCTTCAACGAGCTTCGCGCCTCCCGCCCACTCGACACCGGGGTCAGCCTCGACCTCGACCGCGAGATAGCGGCGACCGAAGGCGACCCTTTCTGTCACCCCAAGGACGGCACGCCTGCGGACGTCTTCGGCCGCGTCGAGGGCGAGCACGCGACCACGGCGTCGAACGTCGCCAAGTACGACGGCTTCCACGGCGTCATCGTCTTCGACGACCACAATCCCCTCCACCTCACGCCCGAGAAGGTGGCAGGCTACGTCTCCGTCGGCCTCGAGTGGGGCCGGAAGGTTCTCGAAGCCGACCCTGAAGCCCGATACCCCTTCCTGATGTGGAACTGCCTCTGGCGGGCTGGCGGCTCCATCATCCACGGCCACGCGCAGGTCACGGCGACCCGAGGTTCCCACTACCCGAGGGTCGAAGGCCTCCGCCGCAACGCCTCATCCTACAAACGGGAACATGGTTCCGACTACTTCGAGGATCTCGCCCGTGTCCACCACGGTCTAGGTCTCGGCATACCGTTAGAGGGTGTCCAGGCGTTCGCGAGCCTCACCCCCAAAAAAGAGAAGGAGCTCGTCGTGATCGGTGACGATCCCGAAGACGCTTCCCTGAGCCGGGCCGTCGGTGCCTTACTTCAGGGCTACGTAAGAGACCTCGGCGTCCGCGCCTTCAACGTAGCCTTCTACATGCCCCCGCTCGGTCCCACAGAGGAGGACTGGTCTGACTTCCCGACGGTCGTTTACATCGTGGACCGGGGAGACCCGGCCAACCGCACCTCGGACATCGGGGCGATGGAGTTGTACGCCGCATCGGTAGTCGCCTCCGACCCCTTCGCCGTCGCGCGAGTGCTCGCCGGCGGCCCTCACGGATAGATCCTCTAGCGACGACACCCTCGACCACAAGATGTGCTTCTACGGCGTGGGCAACAATGGTTGGGGCCCCACCAGGCAGAACATAGAGAGAGCATCCTCCGGCTGAACTCTGACCCTGACCTTCCGGAGTTGATCTTCGACACCCCCGACGGGTTCTTCGAGCAAGCATCGGCGAGCGGGTTGCACTTCCCCACCGTTCACGATGGGCCGCAGCATCATGCCGTGGGATGCTACTCGGCGCACTCGGGCGTCAAGCGTCTCAACCGCAAGGCCGAAAATAGGTCCGGTTGATCCAGCTCCCTAGACTGGCCAGGGGGATCGAGGCCAGTTTCGCGCCCTGCGAGATCAAGACCTTTCGCCTCCCCAGAGACGAGAACCCGCCCGCGATCGAGACAAACCTGCTCGAATTCGAGGAACGAGCGAAAACGGAGCGCTGATGCCTGTGGCCACGGTTTGCAGGGGATGAAGCGAGGACGGTTTGCGAACCGCTCTATTCTGAAAGCTCGACGTGGTCCCCTACCTTCACGCCCCTCTTCTCGAAGAAGCCCTGGTTGACCTCGAGGGCGTACTGAACCGGTTCGGATGAGACGTAGTGGGGCGGCTCGTCATCCAGGGGCTTCATATCCAGAATGTCCACGATCCGCCCCTCCGAGTCAATGTACGCGATGGAGAGCGGTATCCGGGTGTTCTTCATCCAGAAGGAGAGCTCCCGCTCTTCCGTGTAGACGAAGAGCATGCCTCTGTCCTCCCCGAGCGCCTTTCTGTACATTAGACCCCGCGCCTGCTCGAAGAGGTTGTCGGCTATCTCGACCCGCACCTCGACCTTTTTCCCTCCCGAAGCGTCGATGACCACAGTACGGAGCCCTGACGGCCCCGCGGTCGTCTCTTCGGGCTCTGCGGTAGTGGGACCCGAAGCCCGCGGAGTTTTCTGAGACTGGGTGTCAGTGTCGGCCCGAGTACCGCCGCACCCGGCGAGGAGCAGGACGAGGACGACGAACATCGTCAGGGTCTTCACCGGAGCGTGAACTCTATCCGTTTGTTCTGGCGGCCCTTGCTCTTGTGGCCTGTGATATCTATCTTCCCGACCTCGCTGGTGTTGGCGACATGGGTCCCGCCGTCGGCCTGCGTGTCTAGGCCCTGTATCTCCACGATCCGAATGCGGCGCACCCGCGCGGGCACCAGGTTGACCTGGGTGCGGATGAGCTCGGGGTTCGCGAGCGCCTCTTCACGTTCAAGCTCGTAGATCCTTACCGGACGATCTTCGGCCAGGGCCTCGTTCGTCAAACCTTCGATCTCGCCGACCACGTCGACGGTCCACTCGCCGGGAAAAGAGAAGTCCATCCTGGCGCGGTCTTCGCGCATCTGGCCGCCCGTGACCCTGGCATCGAAGTTGCGCCAGATCACACCGGATAGGACGTGCAACGCCGTGTGGTAGCGCATGTGGGCGAACCGCCGCCCCCAGTCCAACACCCCCTTCAGATGGCGCACCGTATCAGGGATAGCCCTGTCCGTGACGTGGACGACCTCTCCGCCCTCTCGCCTCACGTCTACAACCGTCGCCCTGATGGGTCCGATACCGAGCGATCCCTTGTCCGGCGGTTGGCCGCCCCCACCGGGATAGAAGGCCGTACGGTCGAGTATCACCTCGCGGCCCTCGAGCTTTGCGATGCGGGCTTCGAACTCCTTGGTGTAGGAGTCTTCGAGAAAGAGTTCGTTCGTCACAGCGGGAGGCTTCCCCGTTCGCGATTCCTGAACGTGGCGACCTCACGGTAGCCGACGTCGTGCACGAGGGGGAGGCTCGTATCGTAGCCCATCGCGACCTGCTCCGGGGCGTGGGCATCCGAGGAGAGGACGATGGGGACGCCTCTCTTGTGGAACATCTCGAGAAAGTCTCTGGCAGGGTAGACCTCGCCTATAGGTTTTCTGAGGCCCGCTGAATTTACGTCGACGACGACGCCGGACTCGGCGACGGCGTCGGCGGTCTCCTCCAGTATCGGGGTGATATCCCCTTGGGGGAAGTGGCGAAAAATCTTTATGAGGTCGGGGTGGCCGAGGACCTCGAACCTTCCGGAGAGCGCCGCCTTGCGCACGTTCGCGTAGTACGCCGCGTAGAGGTCGTAGGTGTCGTATTTGTCGTAGATCCTCTGGTCCGTGATCCTGTCTATCTCCTCGTTGTCCACCCTGTGAACGCTACCGATGACGTAGTCGTAGGGGAGGGCCGTGGCGTCGTCGTCCATCCGCTCCTCGGCCCCCGGCACGAAATCTATCTCGATCCCGAGCCGCAGCTCCACGTCACGGGAGAGCTCGCGGGCCTCCTGAAACGCGGCAAGGTCTATCTCCTCGAGATAGCGGTCGTGCTCGGTAATGCCCATCTGGTTTATGCCCCGCTCTCTAGCGACCGCGCGGTACTTCAGTATGTTCTCTACCGTCATCGGACGGTCGCCGTGGGCTATGACGTGCAGGTGGTAGTCGATCAAAGGCCCATCTCCAGAAGTCGTTACTCCAGGCCCTCCATCTTATAAGATACTCGTCATGGTTATCGGTAGGAGTCCCCGGGGGGATGCGCGTTGTTCGGCAGGATAGCCTACGGCGCGACGGCGGCGCTCACGGTGGCCGTGGTCGTCGCGGAGCTTCTCCACGCCCCGACACTCCTTATCTTCGCCGCCAGTTCCCTGGCTCTGGTCGGTCTGGCCTGGGTCCTCGGGCAGGCCACGGAGAGCCTCGGCCATCACGCGGGGCCGCGCATCGGCGGCATCCTCAACGCCACCTTCGGCAACGCCGCCGAGCTCATAATCACCATCTTCGCCCTCTCGGCAGGGCTCACGACCGTGGTGAAGGCCTCGATCATCGGTTCGGTCATCGGCAACGTGCTGCTCGTGCTAGGGGCGAGCATCCTCTTCGGGGGCCTTAGGAACGGGATACAGAGCTTTTCGGCCGAGATCGCCGGAATCAACGCCTCTATGCTTGCCATCGTGGCCGCCGCGCTCTCACTTCCGACCATATTCGCCGTCACGAGCCCCGGTCCGAGTCCTACCAGCCTGAGCATCGAGGTTGCCGTCGTCATGTTCGTGCTCTACGTCCTGTACCTGCTCTACATCCTACGCAGCCCCGGGGGCGGCGCGCAGGGCGAGGGAGAAGCCCCGTTCGGCCGCACGGCTTCGCTGGTGTTGCTTTTCGTGGCGACGGCGGCCGTCGCCTACGTCTCGGAGACGTTTGTCGGGGCCATAGAGCCCCTGACCGAGGAGTATGGGATCTCCGAGCTCTTCGTCGGGGTCATTCTCGTCCCTATCGTGGGCAACATCGCCGAGCACGTCGTGGGCGTCCAGATCGCCTACAAGAACGACATGGATTTCTCCATGGGCATCTCCCTCGGCTCCTCCATCCAGGTCGCCCTGCTCGTCACCCCCATCCTCGTCTTCCTCGGGCCCATGCTCGGCCATCCCCTGCGCCTGATCTTTACTCCACTGGAGCTCGCCGCCCTCGGGGCTGCCGTGGTAGTTACGGGCTTCGTCGCCCTCGACGGCAGGTCCAACTGGCTCGAAGGCGCGATGCTCTGCGGCGTGTACGTTATCGCCGCCCTGGCATTCTTTTTTTCGCCTTGAGTAGGTTTCAGGCTTCAGGTCCTCTGGCCTGCTTCGGCGCGGAGACCGCAACCCTCAGAACGCTCTCGAACGCGGTGACGGTGTCCTCCCAGCGGGGAAGGCGGGAGGCGCGGCGGCTCGCGGCGGCGGACATTCGCGCTCTGAGCTCAGGGTCTCCGAGCAGGACATCCAGGGCCGCAGAGAGCGCGTACTTGTCGCCTGGTCGGATCAGAATTGCCGCTTCTCGACCGACGAGATCTGGTACAGGGCCGGCGTCGCAGGCTATTATCGGTAGTCCCGAGGCGAGCGCCTCGGCGTAGACGATCCCATACCCCTCGTAGCGCGAGGGCAAGACGAAGAGGTCGGCCGACGCGTAGGCGGCACCGAGCGATGCGTCGTCCACACGCCCAGGGACGACTATGGAGCCCCGAGTTGCGGCATCGATGGCGGCTTTGACGAGTAGCGCGTAAGCGGGGTTCGCGTCCGTCTCCCCGATCAATTCGAGAACCGCGTCCCTACGACCGGGCAACGTCCACGCTTCGATCAGGTCTAGTATCCCCTTGCGCTCTATCCACTGCGCGACGCAGAGGGCGCGCACGGGACCCTCTTTCCTAACGGGAGATTCACGGCCCACCGGAAGTCCGTCGAATCCCGGCGGCACGACGTGGATGCGTCCCGGCGAGACACCCCGGCCCACGAGCACCTTCCTTCCGTGGTCGCTCACGGCGACGAGCCGGTCCGCGCGCAGCAGGGGCTCCTCGTAGTCCCGCTCGCGGGGGGCTACGGTCCCTCGCCCGCCGGCGACGCTGGGCAGTTCGTGCACCAGCGCTACCACAGGGCAGGAGACCCGCCAGCGGTCCAGGTACGGGACGACCGCGATGCGGGCGAGGGCGTCGACTACTATCGTGTCGAACCTCGAGGGGTCGAACGTGGAGCCGAGTCTTGGGACGGCCTCTCTTTGCTCCTCGGGCGAGGCCCCGCCGGCCACGACCTCTTCGATCTGTAGGCCCCTCCTGCGCAGGCCGGAGATTACACGCCTGTTGTAGAGGTAGCCGCCGGTCTTGCGGCCCGTGTCCCCCACCGAGACGACCGCGACGCGCAAGTGATCTCCTCAGTCCAGCTCGTCTTCGCGGGCGGCGTAGGCTTCGGAGGACTCCCAGATGCGCACCGCGAGCGAGTCGAGTCCCCGGCCGCGAAGGGGTTGTGCCAGCTCCTCCCAACAGTAATCGGCCACCGCCTCTGCCGTGGTGTTGATCTTTGTCAGGCCGGGGACCTCGTTCAGGTCCCTGTAGTGCATGGAGTTGGCCAGCTCTGCTACTGCTTGGCCCAGTTCGCCGATGTCGTAGAGAGTGCCATCGTCTCCCAGGCGTTGGCCGCGCACTATCACCTCCATCCTGTAGGTGTGTCCGTGTGTCCTGGTCGCTGGCCCGAAATCCCCGACGAGTCTGTGCGCGGCCTCGAACCTCGCGGCGACGTAGACCTCATACATCCCGGTCTCCCCGGATTCCCTCGTAGGTAAAGATCACCTGCAACGCCTCTCCTGGTCTCTCGTCGAGGAGCGCGTAAGCCTCTGGAGCCCTATCGAAGGGGATACGGTGGGTGATGAGTTCCCCCAACTCCAGCCGGCCCAGCAGGCCGAGAACCGTGTCCATGCGCCTGGCCCTGTCCCAGCGTGGCGCCAGCTCAGGGTTCGACCGGCCGACCTGCGAAGACCTTAGCCTCACCCTTCCTCTGTGGAAATGTCCCCCGAGCGCGAGCGTAACGGGTTTGGTGCCGTACCAAGAAGCCACCACGACCGTTCCCTCGGTGGCCACGGTATCTATGGCACTCTGCAAGGCAGCCCCGGACCCGCTGGCCTCGACCGCCACGTCAGCCCCCCGCCCACCCGTTATCTCTGCGACGCATTCCTGCAAGCCCTCTGGCCCGAATGCGCCGTCCGCGCCCGCGGCGAGCGCCAGCCTGCGGCGCTCCTCGAGCGGATCCACTACGACGACCTGTCCGGCACCAGCGAGTTTCAGGAGCAGGGCTACGAGGAGGCCAACGACGCCCTGGCCGAACACGAGCGCCGTCTCACCGAGTCGTAAGGGCGTGTCGTGGACGACGTTCAGGGCGGTCTCCAGGTTGGCGCCGAACACGCCGAGCACGGGGTCGAGGTCGTCGGGAAGCCGCACTGGCATCAGCGCGGGGACGACAAATAGCTCCTGGTGCGGATGATGGACGAAGACCGGATCTCCTGTGGAGAGATGCTCGATGTCAGGACCTGTGTCCAAGACACGTCCTGCTGCGGCGTAGCCGTATTTGATCGGGAAGTCGTAGCCACCCGAGAAGGTGGGCAGGTCTAACGGGAGTCCTTGCGGCACCTCGCCGCGGTAGA
>JBKPNW010000142.1:0-8219 GCA_046732815.1 Actinomycetota bacterium
CTCTGGGGGCGGCTTTCCGAGCCTCCACCTCTGCTACGTTCTTCTTCTGGAAGAAGCTACTGTTTTGTGTAGCCATTATAAGACCATTCGTAGGGCGTTTCCCGTTACGGGCAAGGAGCTTATTCATCGGAGTGCGTGGAAGGGTAATTCTGGGAAGTCGGCATACGGGATCTTGCATGGATCGACGCCGAGAGCCATGCGGGGTGCGCTGTCCGCCTCCGACCCCGAAGAACTTCGTACTATATGTTGTGGTGTCGCATAAAAATGCGGAACCGTGCATGAGGTCCGGCAAGATCTCGTACCGGAGAGGGCCTGACACGAGCGGGTTCCTGCCGAGCCAATTCCCCTATGGGTCGTGGGGTTTGAACAGAGGGTTGAAATGCTTACTTCATTCCCACTCTATGGTGCCGGGGGGCTTGCTGGTGATGTCGAGGGCGACGCGGTTCACTCCGGGCACCTCGTTGATGATGCGGTTGGAGATCTTCTCCAGCAGGTCGTAGGGCAGACGGGCCCAGTCTGCCGTCATCGCGTCGTCTGAGGTGACGGCCCGGATCACGACGGGGTAGGCGTAGGTCCTGGCGTCGCCCATGACGCCGACGGAGTGGATGGCGGGCAATACGGCGAAGCTCTGCCACAGCTCGCGGTAGAGGCCGGCGGACCGGATCTCATCCTGCAACACGGCGTCGGCCTTGCGAAGGATCTCGAGCCGCTCGGCTGTAACGTCGCCTATGACCCTGATCGCAAGCCCCGGTCCGGGGAACGGCTGCCTCCAGACCAGCCTCTCGGGCATTCCGAGCTCCGCCGCGACAACGCGCACCTCGTCCTTGAAGAGGTTCCTCAAGGGCTCGACGAGGTCGAGGTCCATGACCTCGGGGAGGCCGCCCACGTTGTGGTGGCTCTTTATCCTGGCGGCGTCGCGGGTGCCGCTCTCTATGACATCGGAGTAGAGCGTGCCTTGCACGAGGAACGTGGCGTCCTCGAGCTTGAGGGCCTCCTCCTCGAAGGTGCGGATGAACTCTTCGCCGATGATCTTGCGCTTCGCCTCGGGGTCGGTGACGTCGGCGAGCTTGTCCAGAAAGCGTCCCGCCGCGTCCACGTGGACGAGCGGCACGTCCGAGTTCTCCCCGAACGCCTGGACGACCTGCTCGGCCTCGTTGTGTCTGAGCAGCCCGTGGTCGACGAAGACGCACGTCAGATTGTCGCCGATGGCCCTGTGAACGAGCATAGCGGCTGTCGCCGAGTCGACCCCGCCCGAGAGCCCGCAGATGGCCCTGGCGTCGCCGACCTGCTCCCTTATCCTCTCGACCGCGTCGGTGATGATGTTGACGGGCGTCCACTCGGGCTTGCAGCCGCACGCCTCGTAGAGGAAGTTCTTGAGGATCTCCATCCCGTACTCCGTGTGCCCGACCTCGGGATGAAACTGGACCCCGTAACGTCCTTGCACCTGGTCTTCGAAGGCGATAATCGGGACCGAAGGCGTTCTGGCTGTGACCTCGAAGCCATCCGGGACTGAGAGGACGGCGTCTCCGTGGCTCGTCCAGACCTTCTGCTCGTCAGGGGTGCCGGCGAAGATGCCCTCGTGGCCCTTTACGACCAGGTCGGAGCGGCCGTACTCCCGGATCTGCACGGCCCCCACCTCCCCGCCCTCGACGAGGGCCATGAGCTGCATCCCGTAACAGATGCCGAGCATAGGCACACCAAGGTCGAAGAGCGCGGGCTCGACGCGCGGGGCGCCCTCCTCGTAGACGCTGTTGGGGCCGCCCGAGAGGATGATGCCCTCGGGATTCTTCGCCCGGATCTCTTCTAGGGGCGTGTCGTAGGGCACCATCTCCGAGAACACGCGGCACTCCCTGACGCGGCGCGCGATGAGTTGCGAGTACTGCCCGCCGAAGTCGAGGACCAGGATCACGGGAGCCTCCTGTGGAGGATCCCTGTCATCTCCCCATTCCGACGCCCTGGGAGCGCTGCTCGGTCTTGCCCTCTGTCGCAAGCGAGGGCGCGTACATGACCTCGGCCTTCTGGAACTCTTTGATGTTCTGGTAGCCTGTCGTCGCCATGCTGGTCCTCAGGGCGCCCATGAGGTTGAGGGTGCCGTCGTTCTCGCGGGCGGGCCCGACGAGTATCTCTTCGAGGCTCCCCGTGGTCCTGGTGCTGATGCGCGTGCCGCGCGGGAGGGTGGGGTGGAAGGTGGCCATCCCCCATGAGTAGCCGCGTCCGGGGGCCTCTTCCGCACGGGCGAAGGCGCTGCCGAGCATCACGGCGTCGGCCCCGCAGGTTATGGCCTTGGCGATCTCACCTCCCGTGCGCATCCCGCCGTCGGCGATGACGTTCACGTACTCGCCGGTCTCCAGGTAGTGGCGCATACGGGCGGCGGCGGCGTCAGCGACGGCCGTGGCCTGTGGCACGCCGACCCCGATCACTCCGCGCGTGGTACAGATGCGCCCCGGCCCGACGCCGACGAGGACGCCGACGGCCCCCGTACGCATGAGGTGGAGCGCCGTGGAGTAGCTCGCGCAGCCGCCGACTATCACGGGAACGTTCAGGGAAGGCACGAACTCCATCAGGTTCAACGGTTCGACGGACCGCGAGACGTGCTCGGCGGAGACCACGGTCCCCTGGACGACGAGGACGTCGAGGCCTGCTTCGATGGCCGCCCTGTGGTAGCGCTCGACCCGCTGCGGCGTGAGCGAGGCCGCCGCTATGACGCCTTTGTCTTTTATCTCCTGCACACGCCGAAAGATGAGCTCTTCTTTGATCGGCTCGGTGTAGATATCCTGCATGATCCTGGTGGCCTTGTGCTCCGGCAGGCTCGCGATCTCCTCGAAGACGGGAGCCGGGTCCTCGTACCTGGTCTGTAATCCCTCGAGGTTGAGCACGGCGAGACCACCGAGGGAGCCAATTATTCCAGCGGTCGTGGTGTCGACGGCCGCGTCGAGGGCGCTGGCCAGGCAGGGCAGATCGAGGTTCAGGTTGCCCAAAGACCAGGAGATGTCTACGTCTTCGGGGTCACGGGTCCTGCGGCTCGGTACTATAGCGATCTCGTCGAGCCCGTAGGCCCTCCTGGCGGTTTTGCCTCTCCCTATCTCAATATCCATGTGGGTGCTGAGGTTCCTTTCCTGTCGTACGGGGCAGACGAAACGGGGCCCACGGAGAACTACCTCCGTGGGCCCCGATACACTTTTCTGCCGGACGTTGCAAATCCAGCTTATGCTACACCGCGACCGCCACCATGGTCAAGCGGCGAACCCGCCCTAGAAGATCGGTATTATCCCCAGAAGACCCAATACCACCACCACGATGATAACCACCACCGCGATGGTGATCAGGTTGTTGGTGCTCACTTCTCTACCTCCCTGGAGACCGGCCCTGCACCAGAAAGAGCCGCCTCTCTAGAGGAGCCGCGAGAGCAACACCAGGATCAGGAGGATCAAGACAATCACTATAAGAATAGGTATGAGTCCACCCCGCACGTTCTCACCTCCCTCCCTAACCATCTCTTACTAGGTAATGAACGGCAACACGAGCACGACCAGAAGGATCACCAACAGGACGACGACCAGTACGGCAAGCCCCCTATTTATCCTCCCTCACCCCGCTCCCCTTCTCTCGGTCGCCGGCTAGCCGCAATATATACCTTTTGAGACCCCGGCGAAACGGATGGGGTTACGAAACAGCGGCGCCCCTCTCGGGACGCCGCGGATAGAAGCTCTAGGTAGAGCCCTTTACATCATGCCGCCCATTCCGCCGGCGGGCATGGCGGGCGCCTCTTCCTCGGGCTCGGCCACGATGACGTCCGTGGTCACGATGAGGCTTCCGATGGAAGCGGCGTTCTGCAGGGCGGAGCGCGAGACCATCGTCGGGTCGGTTACACCGGCCGAGACGAGGTCCTGGTACTCGCCAACGAGGGCGTTGAAGCCGACGTTGCCACCCTCGGAGCGGACCTTGTCGACCACTATGGAGCCGTCGGCCCCCGCGTTGCGGGCGATCTGGCGGATGGGTTCCTCGAGCGCCCGGTGAATAATCCTGGCGCCGGTGCGCTCGTCACCGTCGAGGGAGTCGAGCAGGTCGGCCACCGGCTGCTGGGCGTGCAGGAACGCCACGCCACCGCCGGGAACGATGCCCTCTTCCAGGGCGGCCCTGGTCGCGGAGAGCGCGTCCTCCACGCGGTGCTTCTTCTCCTTGAGCTCCGTCTCGGTCGCGGCGCCCACCTTGATAACGGCCACGCCGCCGGCGAGCTTGGCGAGCCGCTCCTGGAGCTTCTCGCGGTCGAAGTCCGAGTCGGTGGTCTCGATCTCGGAGCGGATCTGGTTGATGCGGCCGGTGATCCTGTCGGTCTCACCGGCGCCGTCGACTATGGTCGTATCGTCCTTGGTGATGACGACCTTGCGGGCACGCCCGAGCTGGTTGAGCTGGGTGTTCTCCAGCTTGAGGCCGAGCTCCTCGGTGATGACCTCGCCGCCGGTGAGGATGGCGATGTCCTCGAGCATCCTCTTGCGCCTGTCACCAAAGCCGGGGGCCTTGACCGCGGCGGCGTTGAACGTGCCGCGCAGCTTGTTGACGATCAACGTGGCCAGGGCCTCGCCCTCGACATCCTCGGAGAGGATGAGCAGCGGCTTGTTGGACTGCATGACCTGGTTGAGGAGCGGCAGTACGTCCTGGACGTTGCCGATCTTCTGATTGGCGATCAGGATGTAGGGGTCGTCGAGGACGGCCTCCATCCGCTCCTGATCGGTCACGAAGTACGGGCTCAGGTAGCCCTTGTCGAACTGCATTCCCTCGGTGAACTCCAGGTCCATCCCGAAGGTCTGCGACTCCTCGACGTTGACCACGCCGTCCTTACCGACCTTGTCGATGGCGTCGGCGATAACGTTGCCGACCTCCTGCGAACGGGCGGAGATGGCGCCGACGCGCGAGATCTCTTCCTTGCCGCTGATCTCGGTGGACTGGCCCTTGATGGCCTCCACAGCCGCGTCTACGGCCTTGTCGACGCCGCTGCGCAGGATGACCGGGTTGGCACCGGCAGCAACGTTCTTGAGGCCCTCGCGGACGATGATCTGGGCCAGAACGGTCGCCGTGGTGGTCCCGTCGCCGGCCACGTCGTTGGTCTTGGTCGCGACCTCCTTGACGAGCTGGGCCCCCTGGTTCTCGAAGATGTCCTCGAGCTCGATCTCCCGCGCGATCGTCACGCCATCGTTCGTGATCGTCGGCGAACCGAACTTCTTGTCGAGCACCACGTACTGGCCCTTGGGACCGAGCGTGATCTTGACTGCGTCAGCGAGCTTGTTTACGCCTGCCTCTAGAGCCCTGCGCGCCTCGGTATTGAACCTTAGCTCTTTGTGCGCCACTGTCTGCCTCCTCTGCTAAACTAGGACGCGATTTCAACTACCTGGCACTCTCTCGATCAGAGTGCCAACGCACAGAGTATATTCCTGGCGGGGTTACAATTCAAACGTGAGCATTCTCAGCATTTTTCATCCTGACAGGATACCGAGCCTGAGCCGTCTGCCCAAGGAGTTGGGCCGTGAGGAACGTGGGTGCGAGCGCTGCGGCGAGCGCACCGAGCACATCCTCTACAGGGTCCCGAAGAAGGTGGTGCTGCTCTACGTCAAGGACCATGCACAGAACCTGCACGCGACCTGCGTGGTGTGCGCGAAGAGCACGATCCTCACCGGCGAGGAACGCGAACGAGTACTCGCCGCGTCTCGCGGCGAATAGCACTTCAGCATGTCGGCACGCTTCGGCCTGCGGCCTCGCTCGTCAGCATTTCAGCTTTTTGTCTGCGGATCGCCCAGGCTACGCGGAAGGCTACTAGAGCGGGTCCATAGATGCCGACCTACCGCGAATCACGCACTCGCCTACGGGCGATGGGCCATAAGCGAAAGCAAAAAGCTGAAATGCTGACTTGCTGACAAGCGAAGGCGCTAGCCTGAGCGTGCTGAAATGCTGAGGTACTCGGGGTAGATGACGGCGGGGGTGCTCTCGGCGGCGGCACCGATCATGGCTGCGTTGTCGGTGCACAGATGCGGCGGTGGGACGACCAGGTTCGTTCCGGTCTTCGCGCATTGTTGTTCGAGGGCTCGGCGCAGGAGCGTGTTGGCGGCGACCCCGCCGGCTACTACGGCCGTGGGCGCGTCCTGGAGATCCACGGCCCGAAGGAGCTTGCGCGAGAGGGCTTTGACGACGGCGGCCTCGTAGCTCGCGGCCAGGTGTGGCAGCTCTTCTGGTAGCCGCTCCCTATCCATAGCTTTCAGCTTGTAGAGTAGGCTCGTCTTGAGGCCGGAGAAACTAAAGTCGAGATCGTCTTTGCCCTTGAGACCGACAGGAAAGTCGTAGCGGTCGCGGTCCCCATCGCGGGCTGCTCTAGAGATCGCGGGCCCGCCGGGGAAACCCAGGCCCAGCATCCTGGCGCCCTTGTCCAGTGCTTCGCCCGCGGCATCGTCGAGCGTCTCGCCGAGGAGGTGCATGGTGCGGTCTCGCTCCACGGAGTAGAGGGCCGTATGCCCGCCGGAGGCGATCAGGGCTACGAACGGCGGCTCTAGCTCGGGGTCCGTAAGATACGCGGCGGCGACGTGGCCTTCCAGGTGGTTCACGGGGACCAGCGGGAGCCTGCGGGCGTAGGCGAGTCCCTTCGCCGCCGCGACCCCCACGAGGAGGGCGCCGATGAGACCTGGGCGCGTCGTGACCGCCACGCGGTCCACTTCCACTAGGGAGACATCGGCCTCGGAGAGAGACTTCGCCACGACCCCGTCGAGACGTTCGAGGTGGGCCCGGGAGGCGACCTCGGGGACCACGCCGCCGTAGCGGGCGTGCTCTGTCTGCGTGTGGACGACGTTCGAGAGGGCGCGCCGCCCGTCGGGCTCCACGACCGCGGCGCAGGTGTCGTCGCAGGAGGTCTCTATAGCAAGGATCATAGCCTTTTTATAGCAGTCTTGCTCTCACAGACACAATCTTCACCAACGGGGCTGAGGTGCCGAGCGGATATACTTGGCGCCATGAGAACGTTCTCGCTCTTGTTCGCCGCCATCGCGCTGGTGATGCTGGCGATGTTTCTCATCTACGTGTTCAGGGGCCCTGTAGACCCCCTGATCGCGGTCGGCATCTTCGTCTCTTTTGTGGCCTGCCTCGTACCCGCGTTGTTGCTTTTGAAGCCGTTCGAGCCCCCCGAGCAGCTCCGACGGCGCCGGGAGGAGGCCCGCAGGAAGCGCGAAGGGCGGAGACGCTCTAACGATGAGTCTCGGCGAGGTCCAGGGTCATGAGCAACGCGTCCTCGTCCCCGTAGTAGCGGCGCCGGCGTCCTGTCTTTCTGAAGCCCAGCGACTCGTAGAGCGCGAGGGCCGCAGCGTTGGTCGGGCGCACCTCAAGGTGCATGTGGGTGGCACGGGGATAGGCGGCGAGCGCGGCGCCGATCAGGGCGCGGGCGTGCCCGCGCCGGCGGTACTCCGGCCTCACGGCGATGGTGGTGATGTGCAATTCGCCGAGAACGTGGCGGACCCCGATGTGGCCGGAGATCTCACCCTGGTCCTCGATAACCAAATAGAGACCGTAGGGACTCTCTAGCTCTCCGCGCCAGATCCCCGCGCTCCAGGGCCGGGGAAGCGACATGGCGTCTATCTCCATAACGGCAGGGAGATCCCTGGCCTCCATCCTGCGCAGTTGCGATCCAGCCTCGGTCAAGGACGGCTCCAGGGGTTGAGGTCGCGACGAACCTCGGCGTCGGGTTCGCGGACGTAGATAGGAACGAGCTCCTCGGGACCCACGGGGGTGAGGTCGGCAGAGATTACGTGTCCCACCGCCGTGACCCTGTGGAGCGGTGACCCGTCTGGCGGTATGCGCCCGAGACCAGAGAGCGCCTCACGGTAGCGTACGGCACCGTCTCCGACCACGAAAGGTCTTCCCTCTACCGACAGCTCCTCGGGCCTGACGCAGTAGATGCCCGTCGTGGGCCCTGCCTCCGAGAACCTGCGGGCGAAGACCTGCCCCCTTCTGGCGTCGAGTACGGCGAGGACGTCACCCGAGCACGAGAGCGCGGGGGCGGCGAGGGCGGCCAGGGTCGAGTTCTTTGCCAGGGGGATGCCGGAACCTGCAGAGAGCGCCCGGGCCGTCGCCGCCGCTATGCGGATGCCCGTAAAGGTCCCCGGTCCCACCCCGGCGAGTATGCAATCGACGGAGCCGAGACCCTCCCCCGCGAGATCGAGGACGGCGTGTACGGCGGGGAGCAA
>JBKPNW010000143.1:0-8283 GCA_046732815.1 Actinomycetota bacterium
TTACCATGGCCTCCCTGAGGGAGACCCAAAGAGGGCGAGGTTTCCGACTCCGTCGCCTCCCTACCCTCTCGAACGATTTGTAGCATGCGTGAGGGTGGGGTGTATCTGCCAGGCGGCCATTTCTGAGAGTTAATTTCCGAGAAATGGCGTTCTAGAGAATTCGCTCTGAAGGCGTAGATCTACTCCTGTATGACCGACGTAGCTGGCTGAGCGGTGGTCACGGAGTCGGCGTGTCGGTGCACTACCTTCCACGTTCCGTCCTCTGGGCGAAAGGCCATCGTGACCCGCAGCGCGACCGGCACGGCGTGCGGCGAAGTATCCTCGTTTCCCGAGACGACCCTCGCCTTCATACGTTCGATGAGCACTACGCAGGCGAGATGGGGGTCACGTACCTCTCCACTATCTCAAAGTCGACGTCGTCGCCATCCGTGAACCGTGAGGCGGCATGCTCCTGGGTCAGGGTCACCTGCTCCCATCCGTGCGCGACGAGGCCGATCTCAGGTGCGGCGGGACCGAGGGGGTTGGCGAGGGTTACGTCTGCTCTATGTGAGAACGACTCCTGTGCGGGTCCGGGGTTCCCCCTGATGAACTCCCGCGTCGCCAGGCGCCATTTCTCGATCGCTTGGTCGAGATCATCTACGGTAGCCATCTAGAGGACACCTCCATCGCCGACACGTCCTTCTCCTCGATACCCTGCGGCCATCCTACGCTATTCATCCAATCTCGTAGAAGGAAGATTCTCAGAAGTCCGTATCCAACATCCTGCATAGTTCGTGACCATCGGGCCTGGACGCTCCCCTGTGGGCCAGCCCGACGCACCGTAGCCGATATCACATTTTGTGCCACCGCATAAAGATTCGGGATGTTGAGTAGAGCGCCCATTCTAGCTGCCCATCACCGCCCTCACGGCTCTTGCGTCGTACCCTCGCTCCTCCATCGCAGGGACGAGCTCAGAGAGCAGCTCCACCCTCTCACGCGTCCGGGCGTACGAGGCTAAGGGGCAGAGCGCACCCCGGAGAATCCGCTGGGCATGTACACGCTCACTCCCGACAGAATCCGGTTCCTGTCCGAGGAAGAGGCCGCGAGGTTCCGGGAGCTGTATGCTATGCTCGGGCGGCGGTCCGCGCCGATGGCACCCTGGATATCATGGTGGGGGCCGCCGCCCGGAGCCACGAAAGGAGTTATGCCGTGCGACGTATCAAGCTCACCATCCACCACCTCTACGCCGACATGATGAATCTCTACGGCGACAGGGGAAACGTGATCTCTATCAAGAAACGCTGCGAGTGGCGCGGTATCCTCGTCGAGGTCGTCGACGTTGGCCTCGCAGAGAGGGTAAGGTCGACCGGCTGCGACCTCTTCCTCTTCGGTGGTGGCCAGGACAGGGAGCAGGCCCTCCTCGCTGAAGACCTCTCTGGTTCTAAGGGCGCCGACCTGAGGGCCATCGTGGAGGACGGAGGCGTAGTCCTTGGGGTGTGCGGCGGCTACCAGCTCATGGGCCACTCCTACGAGACCCCCGAAGGCGAGAAGCTCCCCGGCGTCGGCATCTTCGACTTGCATACAGAGCCCAGGAAATCGGAGGAAGAACGCCTGATCGGGAACGTGCTCGTACGCGTCCAGGCTCCCGAAACAGGCGAGAAGCGCGAGATAGTCGGCTTCGAAAACCACGGCGGAAGGACCTACCTCGGCGCAGATGTGGATCCCCTGGGCGATGTGGTGGTCGGCTTCGGCAACAATGGTAAAGACGGAACTGAGGGCGCACGCAGGCTGAACGCCTACGGCACCTACCTGCACGGCTCCTTGCTCCCCAAGAACCCCTGGCTCACAGACCAGCTCATCCTCAACGCCCTGCGCCGAGTAGACGAAAGCGTCGAGCTCGAACCCCTCGACGATACGGTAGAGGGCGCCGCCTTCTCGTCGGTGGCCGGACGCGTGGCTGGAAGGCGGTAGGTTCAGGGTTCCATCCAGGGTCCAAGGATCGGACCCAAGGCGGTACGCATTTTCATCGACCTCCTGGACGCACCGCGAGACGGTTACCAGCGACGGGTGACGTAGTAGGCGGCGACGATGCAGAGGGCCGCCAGCACACGCAAGGCGGCCAGAAGACGCTAGGGAAAAGAGTCCCCGGCGTCGAAGCACCGGGGGACAGTGTGATTGGTGCTAGACCGCTTTACCTGGCTCCGACCAGCTTCTTGACCTTCTCGGTTAACGGCTTGTCCTTCTCGGGCTCCCGGTGGGCCGGGCGAACGCCCTTCCTGCGACCCTCTTCTTCGGCGCGTAGCCTGCGCACCTCTTCCTCGAAGCTCTGGTCCTTGCGCGTGTAGCACATTAAGCCTGTCACCCCTTTCTCCGCGACGCTTCCAGTGCTTTCTAATAAATACTTACCACCATCGCGGGGAGGGCTAAACACGAAGTCAGGACCAATCCTCTTATGCCGGTATCCTCGAGAAGCACGCGAGATCGAGGAGGTTCCGTCCTGTGGTGAACCGTCAACGAGAGGAAGAGGCCGGGCGCGCCGATCTTCACGCAATCCGTCGCGCGAAAAATGGGGACATCGTCCCTTCACCGCACGAGTTCGCGGAGCGATTCTTCGACCTCCGGCGCGGGACCCCCTTTCTGAGAGCGGCACATCGAACTCACCCCGGCAGCCGGTCTGCCGGACATAGGGTTGATATACCTAGCGCTATCATGTATAGTGATGCTACGTACACGAGGATTAGGATTCATTAGCGCCGCGTGGCGCGTGAGATCATGGAGATCAACAAGGATCTGATGGCCGCTTCCTCGACGCCGATCGTGCTGGCGATCCTGGCCGAAGAGGACAGCTACGGCTACGCCATCCTCAAGCGGGTTCGGGAGTTGTCCGGAGGGCGCATGGAGTGGACGGACGGGATGCTCTACCCCGTTCTGCATCGGCTCGAGCGTCTCGGTCACGTCGAGGCGCGGTGGGAGGTCGCGGAGAGCGGACGCCGTCGCAGGTACTACCGTATCACGCCAGGGGGCCGGGCTCGGCTCTCCGAGGAACGCAGGCAGTGGCAAGCGGTGGACGCTACGCTGCGGGGCATCTGGCGGACGCTCTCACTTCCCGCTCCGTTTGGCCGCCCGGCGTCGGCCCCGCCACTTCCGCGGGGAGCCTGAGCGATGCCGGCTCCGAAAGACGCGGTATCGCTCGAGGAGCAGATCGACCGGTGGCGGAGTTACCTTCTCCGCCGGCAGGCGATCCACTCCTCCGACGTAGCGGAGCTGGAAGACCATCTGCGCGAGCAGGTAGCGGTCCTGGTCGACGCGGGGCTCGCCACCGACGAGGCGTTCCTGGTTGCGGTGAAGCGCATGGGCAACCTCGACGACCTCTCGCGGGAGTTCGCGCGCGAGCACTCGGACCGCCTCTGGAAGCAGCTCGTCGTAGTCCCTTCTGATTCCGAGACGCCACGAGTGAGGGGCCGAACAGATACCATCGTCGCCTTCTCTCTTGCGGTGGCGGCGGCCGTGCTCATCAAGGTGCCGGCGCTCTTCGGGATAGAGTTGGACCAGGAGGCCGGCTTCTACTTCTACGCCCGCAATCTGAGTCTCTTCGTGCTGCCCCTCCTGACCGGCTATTTCGTCTGGAAGCGGCGGCTCGACACCAAGACTCTCCTCTGGCTGGCCGTCGCGTTCGTCGTGGCGGGTGTGTTCGCCAACGTCTATCCATTCGCCCAGGGCGGCTACACCGAGGCGCTTACGGCGCTGCACCTGCCGATCGCGCTCTGGCTGGTGGTGGGCATCGCGTACGTGGGCGGCCGGTGGGGCGAAGTTGCGGGGCGCATGGACTTCATCCGGTTCTCGGGCGAGTTGTTCATTTACTACGTGCTGATCGCCCTCGGCGGCGGCGTCCTCATGGCGTCCATGAGGATCATCTTCCAGTCCATCGGGATCGACGTCGAGCCCTTCTTCGAGTCGTGGCTGCTGCCGTGCGGGGCGGTGGGGGCCGTCGTGGTCGCCTCCTGGCTGGTGGAGGCCAAGCAGAGCGTAATCGAGAACATGGCGCCCGTGTTGACGCGCCTCTTCACGCCCCTTTTCGCCGCCGTGCTGGTCGCGTTTCTGGTGACCCTGCTGTGGACCGGACGCGGGGTGGACATCGGGCGGAACGCGCTCATCGCCTTCGACCTGCTCCTGGTGGTCGTCCTCGGCCTTCTGCTCTACTCCGTCTCCGCCAGGGACCCCTACTCGCCCCCCGGCGCCTTCGATGTGGTGCAGGTCGTCCTGGTGGTCAGTGCCCTGTTGGCCGACGCGGTAGCGCTGTGGGCCATCGCCGCGCGCATCACCGAGTTCGGCCTCACCCCGAACCGCGTGGCCGCCCTGGGCGAGAACGTGATTCTCCTGGTCAATCTGGCGTGGTCCGCCGTGCTCTACATCCGCTTTCTGCGCGGACACGGATCGTTCACTGGCCTCGAACGGTGGCAGACCGATTACCTGCCGGTCTATGCCCTGTGGGCGGCGATAGTAGTGATCTTCTTTCCGCCGGTGTTCGGGTACGTCTGAGAGGGTATCGATATACCCGTTATCCGCACCGGCCTTAGCGGCTATCGAATCCTCACGACCCGGCGCCTCACGGATTCCCCCGAATCAGAAACTCTCCACCGCGGGGCGCAAGTCCAACTCCAGGGTCCAGGCTGTTCTATCCTGCGCGTGGAGTTGCCAGTAGGTCTCGGCGATAGCCTCGGGGGAGAGCATGGTGTGGTCCTCGCGGTCGGGTGACATCTCCTGGATCCTTGGTGTGTTGATCTGGCCATCTACGATGATGTGCGAGACATGTACCCCTTGCGGCCCGAACTCCCGGGCCATGGACTGGGCCAGTGCCCTCAAGCCGAACTTGCCGACCGCAAGCGCGGAGAAACGGGCCGAGCCGCGCATAGAAGCCGTGGCCCCCGTAAGCAAAACCGTACCCCTTCCCGCCTCGACCATCGCCGGCAGTACCTCACGCGCGGCGTAGAAAGCTCCTGCGCAGTTGGCCCTGAAGCACTCGTCGAACTTTGCGGGCGAGACCTCGAGTACGCCGCCCATCTGGAACGCTCCGGCGTTGTAGACGAACACTTCGGGGTCGCCGAGCTCGGCGCGCACGCGCTCGAAGGCCGCGGCGAGCGAGTCGGGGTCGGTGGCGTCGGCGGTAACCGGCAACGCCTCACCTCCGCTGTCTTCGAGCTCCTCTCTCACCGCTGCCACGCTCTCTTCCCTGCGTGACATAAGGGCCACGGCGAAGCCTTCGCCTGCGAAACGCCTGGCTATCGCCGCGCCAAGCCCGGGACCGACACCAAGGACCGCCGCCACACTCATACGTTGCTCCTCTCTGTCCACGTGTTGCCGGCCGGGAATTCGTACGCGTCGAGCGATCCCGGCTTCATCTCGATACTGTAGCCTGGTGCGGTAGGCGGCATATAACAGCCGTTCTCGATGTGTACCGGATCGAGGAAGTGTTCGTGCAGATGGTCCACGTATTCCAGGATGCGATCCTCGAGCGAGGCCCCGACGGCTATGTAGTCGAAGATGGAGAGGTGCTGGACGTACTCGCACAGTCCGACACCGCCAGCGTGCGGACAGACGGGCACGCCGAACTTAGCGGCCATCAAGAGTACGGCGATGACCTCGTTGACGCCACCGAGGCGACAGGAGTCTAGTTGGCAGAACGAGATGGCATCTGCCTGGAAGAGTTGCTTGAAGAGGATGCGATTCTGGCAGTGCTCGCCCGTGGCGACCCCCACGGGAGCCACCGCCCTCGCTATCGCGGCGTGGCCGAGCACGTCGTCTGGGCTCGTCGGCTCCTCGATCCAGTACGGGTCGAACTCCGCAAGACGCTCCATGTTCTCTATGGCCTCGTTTACGTCCCAGACCTGGTTCGCGTCGAACATCAGTTTGCGATCCGGACCTATCTCTTCGCGGACGATAGTGGCCCGCCTGGCGTCATCTTCGACGTCGAGGCCTACTTTGATCTTGACGTACCCCCAGCCCGCCTCTACGGCCTCCCGCGAGCGTTGCCTGACCTTCTCGTCGGGGTATCCGAGCCAGCCCGCGCTCGTCGTATAGGCAGGGAAGCCGTCCGCGAGCATCACGGTTTCCCGCTCACGCTTCGTCGCCGCGTTTTCGCGCAGGATCCCGAGCGCCTCTCCGGGTGTGATCGCATCGGTTATGTAGCGGAAGTCAATGCAAGAGATGAGCTCTTCGGGGCTCATGTCCGAGAGGAGTCTCCACAGTGGCTTGCGCTCGCTCTTGGCGTAGAGGTCCCAGACGGCGTTGACAAGCGCGGCCGTGGCGAGGTGGATCACACCCTTCTCCGGCCCGACCCACCTGAGCTGGCTGTCTCCCGTGACGTGACGCCAGAATGCGCCCATATCCTCCGTAAAGGACTCGAGCGTCCTTCCTACGACGAGCGGGGAAAGGGCCTCTATGGCGGCGACGCACAGCTCGTTGCCGCGCCCGATGGTGAAGGTCAGGCCGTGGCCTTCGAGATCCGTATCCGTCTCGAGGATCGCGTAGGCGGCCGAGTAGTCGGGGGCCTGGTTCATGGCATCCGAGCCGTCGAGGTTCTCGGAGGTGGGGAACCGGATGTCGCGGGCCGTTACCCCTGTTATGGTGGTCACGCCGAACCTTCACCCGACCGCTTGCGGGCCAGGACCCAGAGCCAGGTCTCGGCGTCGCCGGTGCCAGGGCCTGTTTGAGATTCTGCAAATAGGATCTCGAAGCCTGCCTCCCGCAGCATCGCCACGTTGGCTTCGCAGTCGTAGTGGCTCCACCGCATGGGCGCGCCCCAGCCCTCCCAGTCGTCTTCCTCGCCTTCCCACTCGCCCGTGGCCCAGTTGGCCAGGAAAGCCCCTTCCGGCTTCAGCCAGCGGTAGATGCTCTCGAGGAGAGCGGAGTGCTCGATGCGTGGAACGTGGATGATGGAGTGGAAGGCGACCGTGGCGTCGAAGCTCTCCGGCGCAAAGGCTAGCTCGGTCATGTCCGCTTTCAGGAAAGTACAGTCGGGGACGTTCTTACGGGCCAATTCCAGTTGCCGCGCCGAGATGTCCACACCGGTTACGGCGAACCCTCTGTCGGCGAGCCAGCGCGTTACCGGCACACCTGCGCCGCAGCCAAGATCTAGCACAGCGGCCCCCGACGGCAGGTGGGAAGCCAGATCCTCCAGGGCCGCCAGTGCGAGGGGGTCTTCGGGGTCTTTGGTGGCCAGGTACTGTTCGGCCATCCGGTCGTAGCCGCACTCGACCGTGCGCCTGTGGGCCTCGCTCACCTGGCCGTCACGCCCCCGTCCACGATCATGCACGCCCCGATCACGGAGTCGGCTTCATCCGAAGCCAGATACGCGGCCATCGCGGCGATCTCCTCCGGCGTGACCAACCGGCCGTGCGGCTGACGGGCTTGCATGTTCCGGCGCGCCTCTTCAGGATCGTCGTAGCCCGCGGTGATGCGCCCGATCCAGGGCGTATCGACCGTGCCCGGGGCGATGCAATTTACCCTCACGCCCTCTTCCACGTGGTCGATAGCCGCGGCGCGGGTGATAGCGAGGATTGCACCCTTGGCCGCGCTGTAGACGGCCCGGTCCGATATCCCGACGAGCGCGGCGACCGAGGACAGGTTGATGACCGATCCGCCCCCCGTGTCTCTGATGGCCGGGATGGCATGCCTCATCCCGAGGAACGTGCCCCTGAGGCACACGTTCATCACCCTCTCGTAGTCCTCTTCCGAGGTATTGGTGGTGGTGCCCGCTACGCCAATTCCCGCGTTGTTGACCATGATGTCGAGGCCGCCCCACCCTTCGACCGCGGCCCATACCAGCGTCTCCACCTCGCCCGAGTCGGTGACGTCCGTCTTGCGGACGAGGTGTTCGCCTCCTGCTTCGGAAGCCACCTTTGCGGCCGCCTCCTCGTCCACGTCCGAGATGAGGACGCGGGCCCCCTCCCCGGCGAGCCTGAGGGCGATGGCGCGGCCGATCCCGGATCCCGCGCCGGTGACAATCGCTCTCTTTCCTCTCAGGCGTTCCATCTTACCCCCGGATGCGTAGGAACGGTCAGTATAATGACGCCCTGACCGACGGCGCAAACGCGCCGCGCGCAGGGAAAGGAGCTGCCATGAACCCTTACGCGCGCTGGATACAAGACCTCCCGCAGGTGGATACCCCGTTCGAGGGGTTGGAGGGGCGTATGATCTCCGGCCCCGACGGCCAGGCGGTCTTCTTCCGGGCCGCAGAGAGGTTCGAAGTCCCTCCCCACTCCCACGGCGCGCAGTGGGGCATCGTCGTCACAGGCCTGCTCAACC